>PABV01000008.1 GCA_002699425.1 Methanobacteriota archaeon | reverse complement strand
GGAAGGAGTTTGGCAACTTGATCAATTTCCATTTAGAGAAGATAGTGTGCAGATGGCCAACCAAGCAATAGATTTTTTAAAATCGATTGAGAAAGCTTTAGATGATTTGGATATGAAAGCTCTTCAAGAAGCTCAGTCCAACCATGATGCAATGAAAGCCCTCAAAATTGCTCAGAAATCACTCTATAAGTTTTTATAAAAATTAAAGGTAAAATTTTTTTAGAATATATTGCCAATGTTTATAGCTATCGGCCATTTCCTTATTTTTGTCTGGAGAAAAAACTAAGTATTTTTGTTTTAGTTTTTTCATCTCTTTAAAATTACTTATAATATTCATTCCTAACAATCCCATCATCAATGCTCCATATGAAGACATATCTTGATAATTTGTTACGTGAATTTTTTTTTGTAAAGTATTACAAAGTAGTTGCATAAAAGATGTATTTGAAACGATACCGCCATCAATATAAATATCATTATAGTTGATTTTATTATTTTCTTCCAAATCATCTAAATAATCTTTTATCTGAAATGCTATAGACTCAAGAGCGGCTATCACAATATGATTTTTATTTATTGATGGTGTTAATCCATATATCATTGCTTTACTATCAGGAATCCAATGCGGTGAACTTAAACCAACGAACGCAGGAACGAAGACAACACCTTGTGAGTCTTTAGTTTTATTTAAAATTTGATTTGTTTCTCTCGCTGAATTTAAAATTTTTAGGTTATTTTTTAACCAACTAATAGTAGCGCCAGCATAATTAATTAAACATTCATATGAATATGATGGGTTATTATTATGCACATACGATAAAGTAGTAATAATTTTATTTTGATTTTTGAATGACTGACCAATGTTTGTTAAAATTGAAGCTCCTGTTCCAAGGGTAATTTTAGTGTTTCCTTTGTTAAAACATTGATTAGCGAATATAGAAGCTTGAGAGTCTCCCATAACACCTGAAATAGGAATGTTTTTATTTAAAATACCATTGATATTTGTATATCCAAAAATTGATGAGCTTTCCTTTACTTCTGGAAGTATTTTTAAATTTAATTTGAATAATTTTAGTAATTTTTTACTCCACTTCAAAGATTTATTATCAAAAAATAGAGTTCTAGATGCATTTGTGAAGTCAGTGGTATAAGATTTTTGTTTTGTAAGACGGTATATTAAATAAGTATCTATTGTTCCAAAAAGAGCTGAGCCATTTTTTAATTTTTCTTTTAACTTTTTATTTAAATTTAATAATTGAACAAGTTTTGGAGCTGGAAAGTATGTATCTAGAGTAAGACCTGTATTTTTTTTTATTAAATTTCTATTTAATTTTGATTTATTAATTTTATCACATACATTCTGCCCACTTCTACATTGCCAAACAATAGCATTATTTAGTGGCTTTCCTGTCATTGTATCAAAGATTACAAAAGTCTCTCTTTGATTAGTAATACTTAAAAATAAGTTACTTTTATATTTAATTTTTTTTGATATTTTTTTTACTAGGAAAAGAATATTTTTAAAAATTTCATTAGCATCGTGCTCAACATAACCTGATCCCTTTTGAATTTGTTTGTGAAATTTAGTTACCTTGTTTAATAATTTTAAATTTTTGTTGTATAAAAAAACAGTTGTTGATGAGGTGCTTTGATCTATTGATAAATACATTTAACCTAACAAATCTTCAGCAATTTTAGCTAATTTTTCTGGAGACATATTATAATAGTCTAAAACATCTGATTGTGAACCATTGACCATATATTCATCTGGAAAACCAATAATTTTAAAAGGAATTTTGATTCTAGATTGTGAGATAATACTTGAACATTTTTCACCCAAGCCACCATTTTCACTATGTTCTTCAGCAGTAATCAATACCTTAACATTTGATAAGCAATCTAAAAAAAGATCATTATCAAATGGCTTTATTGTATGCATATTTATGATTGAGCAACTAATATTTTTTTTATATAAAATTTCAGATGCTAGCAAAGCTCTTTGGGCAGTTTCACCCGTAGTTACAAATAATATATCTTTCCCTTCTCTAATTTTTACTCCTTTACCAATTTTAAATTCATCGCTTTCATTATGAATTTTTAGCATAGGCTTTTTTCCAAAGCGGATAAATAATGGACTTGTATAATTAACAGCTTCTTTAATTGACTCTCTTGTTTCAAAATTATCTGATGGAACAACAATGCTAATATTATTTATAGTTCTTAAGACAGCTAAATCATGAATTGAATGATGTGTTGACCCTAATTGTCCATAACTAACACCAGCGCTAATACCAACTAGGGTTACCGGATGATTAGAGTAGGCTATATCATTTTTAATTTGCTCCAATGATCTGGCTGTTAAAAAACTTGAAGGCGATACTCCAAAAACTTTTTTACCCACAGCTGACAAACCAGCACAAATACCAACTAAATTTTGCTCTGCTATACCTACTTCTATTATTTGATCAGGCAATTCCTTACCAAATTGAGTTAATTTACCTGATCCTCTTGAATCACTCGTTACAACAACAATTTCTTTGTCCTTTTTTGCTAAATTTAATAAAGTTTCAGCAAAAACTTCTAAATTTGCTTTTTGAATCATTTAAAATTCTCTAGTTGTTTGTTAAGTTCTTGAATAGCTCTATTATATTCTTCTTCTGAAGGTAGCTTATGATGCCACACAACTTGATTTTCAATAAAGCTTATTCCCTTTCCTTTAATTGTATTAGCAATTATTAAATTTGGCTGATTATTCTCAAATGGTATTTTTTTAAAAATTTCATCTAATTCACTTACAGAATTACCATTAACTTGATTTACACATAATCCAAATGAAATAAACTTATCTAAAAGTGGTTCTATAGGATTTACTTCCTCAGTTTTTCCTGTGATTTGTAAACCGTTTCTATCAATAATAATTACCAAATTATCTAATTTGTATTTACTAGCAGATAATAGGCTTTCCCAAATAGAGCCTTCACTTAATTCACCATCACCTAATAGAGTGTATACTTTATATGGTTTATTATCTAACTTAAATCCAATTGCCATTCCCACAGCTACTGATAAGCCATGCCCAAGTGCGCCTGTATTATGCTCAACACCAGGAACCTTTCGTGTCGGATGTCCAATAAAATGAGAATTAAACTGATTAAGTGTATTCAATTCCTCTCTAGTAAAGAAATTGTTGTCACACAAAACTGTATATAAGGCCTCTACAGTATGGCCTTTACTTTGAACATATCTATTTCTATCGTTGGATTTAAAATTATTAGGATTTATATTTAAAACATTGTTATACAATACATTAAGTATATCTATACACGAAAGACTGCCTGCGGTATGTCCAGCACCTCCTTTATATATTATATCCAAAATAGTTTTTCTATATTCTATTGATTTTAATTCTAGTTCTTTATGATTCATTTTAAATTACCAACATACAAAACCACCATCTACAATTAAATCTATACCTGTACAAAAAGAAGATGCTTCACTTGCTAAAAAAATTGATGGTCCAACTATTTCTTCAGGTGCTGCCATTCGTTTAATGGGGGTATCATTTTCAAAAACTTTAATCTGATCTGCCATTTCTGGTCTTAAATTCATGGGTGTTTTTGTATAACCAGGACTTATTGAATTAACACGTATGCCATAATCAATCCATTCCATAGCTAAACTTTTTGTTAAATGGATAACTCCAGCCTTTGATGAATTATAGTGAACTTGTTTCAAGCCTCTATTAACTATAGTTCCAGACATGGAAGCAATATTAATTATTGATCCTTTTTTTCTTTTCATCATTACTTTTGCTTCTTCTTGACACGAAAAAAATATACCTGATAAATTTATATCAAACATATTCTGCCATTGCTCATTACTTAGTTCTTCAGCGGGATTGGCGTTTGCTATGCCAGCACTATTAAAAGCAACATCTATTGGACCTAATTCTTTTTCCACTTCTTCAATAGCATATCTTATCTCACTAGAATTTCTTACATCTCCCTCAAATATTATTGTTTTTTGATTTAATTGTTTTATTTTTTTTTGAGTTTCTCTTAAGCCATCTAAATTCAAATCAAAACATGCAACTTTTGCGCCAGATGATGCAAAGCCAATGGCAACAGTTTGTCCAATACCCCTACCTGCACCAGTTACAAATATTATATCGTCCTCAATATTGAACAATTCGTTTGAATTGTATTTCATTTATCTTTCTTTAGTTTTAAGTGTATCAAGTGCAACCGCAAAAACTATAACTCCTCCAATTACCATACCCTGAACAAATGGTGAAAAACCCATTAAATTTAAACCATTTCTTAAAACACCTATTATAAATACACCAACTATTGTTTGTGGTATGCTTCCTATACCACCATTTAAACTTGCGCCCCCAATAACAACTGCTGCGATAACATCTAGTTCATAAGTAAAACCTGCTTGAGGTACGCCTGCATTTAGACGAGCCATCATTAATAAACCTGCTAAACCACTTAAAAAACCTGATATTGTATAAACCATAACAGTAGTGACTTTGACATTAATACCAGATAATCTTGCCACTTCTTTATTGCCGCCAATTGCAAATAAATTTCTTCCTTCTTTTCTATAAGATAAAAGAATCCAGCTTATAATTGCTAGAACAATAAAAATCACAGTTGTAATATTAATATAACCAAAATGTCTTATTACAGATAAATTAGTTAACCATTCTGGAAAGCCATATATCTGTTTTCCATCTGTAAAAATATTTGCCAATCCTCTTGCAGCAGATAACATAGCAAGAGTCGCTATGAAGGCGGGCAACCTTAAATAAGATACTAACATTCCATTAATACTTCCTGCTAAAGTCCCCACAAATAAGCCAAGCAAACAAGCATAATGAAGAGGCACTCCAAAATCTTTCCATACCCATCCTGTCATCATCATTGCTAAAGCTAGAATTGAACCTACTGATAAATCAATTCCTCCAATTATAATCACTGCTGTCATTCCAAGAGCCATAACTCCTAAAACTGTACATTGATCAAAAATATTAACAAAATTTCTAATTTGAAAAAAATATGGATTAAAAATTGAAAAAAAAGCAACTAATAAGATCAAACCAATGAAAGTGCCCTGAGTTCCTTTAAACATGTTAATTAATCTATTCATTATTAAAATACCTTATAAATATTATTCATGACATGATCAACCCACCGTCAACATTGATGGTTTGACCTGTAATATAATCTGCATCTTCAGAAGCAAGAAAGGATATTAAAGCAGCAACATCTTTACCAGTACCCACTCTTTTCATCGGAACCTTGTTTTCTACCCAATTATTCATTAGCTCACCTTTTTCATATCCACCTAACATCTCCCCCCACTTTTGATCATTGTAAGCCCACATGTCTGTATCGATAATACCTGGGCAAATTGCATTTATATTTATTTTTTCAGTTGCCACTTCTTTTGCTAAGCTCTGTGTAATTCCAATTACTCCAAATTTACTGGCGGCATAATGAGGGGTAAAAATAAAACCATCTCTTGCTTGACCTGATGCCATATTTATTATTTTACCTCCAGTTCCAGTTTTTCTCATTTTTGCAATTGCATGCTGACAACAAAAAAATACACCTTTTGTGTTAATATCTAAATTTAAATCCCACTCTTCTTCAGTTAAATCTTCTACTTTTGCGATTGTAATTACACCTGCATTGTGAACGGAAACATTAACTTGATTAAATTCTTTTTCTGCAAAATTAAATATTTCTTCTACTTCTTTATTATTTTTTACATTGGCAACAATTGATGAACATTTGTAATTTAAATCTTTAAATTCTTTTGCCACTTCATGAACTAAATCTTCATTTGAAGCTAAAATTACATTTGCTTTTTCTTCTGCAAATCTTTTAGCAATTGCCTTTCCTATGCTTCTACTTGCACCAGTTACAACAACTGTTTTGTTTATGAATCTTTCCATATTAATTTGTTGCCATTTTCATGATTTCAACTCTAGAAATATTTATATTATCTAAAATTTTTTTTTGTTTACCCCTACTTAGTACAAGTATGCGATGTGATAAACCTATAACTTCCTCTAAATCAGAACTAACGATAATTATAGATAATCCATTTTCTGCAATTTTTTTAATTATTTCATAAATAGCATGTCTTGCACCTACATCAATTCCTCTTGTTGGTTCATCTAAAATTAAAACCTTTGGTTGTCTTGATATCCACTTAGATATTAATAATTTTTGCTGATTACCGCCAGAGAGCTCATGAACATTTTGAGATTCATTCCCTTTGACTCCCATAAACTTAATAGCTTTAATCGCAAATGATTTTAATAACCTTGGCCAAACCCAACCATTTTTTAAAAAAACATCAAAGTTTGATATTGTTAAATTTTGCGTATTAGATTGATCTAACAGAAGCCCCAAACTTTTTCTGTCTTCAGGCACCATTACTATTCCATTTTTTATTGCATCTTCTGGTGAGAGAACTTTAATATTTTTACCTTCCATAAAAATATTGCCAGATTTTAATTTATCAGCTCCACAAATTGATCTAATTATTTCAGTTCTTCCTGCTCCAACTAAACCAGCAATGCCTAAAATTTCTCCTTTTTTTAAATCAAAATTAATATTTTCAAAACTACCATCAAATGAATTTAAATTATCTACTTTTAAAACTTCTTTTGAAGAGTCATTGGTTATTTCAGGAAAGATTCTATCGACATCTCTACCAACCATATCATTAACTATTGTATCTATTGCAATCCTTGCGTTATCATATTTAGTAATCAAATTTCCATCTCTGAAAACAATAATTTTATCAGCAATTTGCTCAATTTCTTCTAGCCTATGACTTATGTAAATGAATGCAACACCCTCATTTTTAAGCTGTCTAATTTTATCAAATAAAAAATTAGTTTCTGTTTCTCCTAATGAAGATGTAGGTTCGTCCATAATTAATAATTCAGAATTTAAACATAGAGCTTTTGCAATTTCGATTTGTTGTTGAGCTGACATTTTTAGATTTCTAACTAATTGATTTGGAGATATATCTAAGCCAAGTCTATTTAATTGTTTTTTTGCAATATTATTCATTGTTTTAAAGTCAACAAGTCCATTTTTGGTAAGAAGTTTTCCAACAAATACATTTTCTGTAACTGATAATTCTCTAAGTAATCTAGTCTCTTGATGAATAAGACCAATACCTTTTTGGATAGCGTAACCAGGAGAATTAGGTTTGTATTCTTCTCCCTTCCATTCCATTTCACCTCCTTGATCAGGAGTTACAGAGCCGGCAATTATACCTGAAACGGTTGACTTGCCAGCTCCATTTTCACCTAAAAGAGCGACTACTTCGCCTGGTTTGACTTCAAAAGACACATTATTTAATACTCTCGTGTTTCCATAAGTTTTAGAAACATTTTTTACAACGAGTCCTCTGTTATCGCTCATTTTCTATTATACGTTACGGATGTCCGTCACCCATAAACTGTTCAACATTTTCTTGAGTAGTAAGAGTTGAACCGTATAAAACTTCTGGTGGAATATAACGACCTTCAATTGCATCAATTGCAAATCTTGTCGCTGTTCTACCAATAGTAAGTGTTTGTTGAGTCATAGTTGCAGCTAATAGAGTATTGCCTTTTTTAAGATCTTCAAGAGCAGCTCTATCACCATCAAATCCAACTATTAAAAGATCATCACGTCCCATAGCTTTTGCAGCTTGTGCAGCACCTTGTGCTAATGCATCACATCTACCATAAAGAACAGTGATATTTGGATTTCTAGTTAATAAGTCTTGAGCGATTGAAACACCTTCGTCTCTAGACCACATTTTACTAGCTTGTTTTTCAACAGTATTAAGATCTGGGAATTGTGCTATTGCATTTTCAAAACCAGTATCTCTAGCAATTTCAGGAGTAGATCCAAGTTGACCCTGAATAACTCCTACCACACCTTTACCTCCTGTTTGTTCGGCAACCCACATACCCATTTGGTATGAAGCCACTTCACTATCAGAGGCAACAAAAGAGTCGCCTGGTGGGTTAGTAGTATTTCTATCGACAGTTATAACAGGAATTCCTGCTTCTTTAGCTTTTCTAATTTGTGCATTACCATCAGTATTACCTGAAATAATAAGAACTAAAGCATCGATTTGTTTTGTAATCAAATCTTCTATTTGACTTACTTGTTTAGCATCGTCTCCACCTGAGTCGACAACTATACTTTTATGTCCTAGTCTTGCAGTTTCCGCTTCAACAGACTCTTTAATAAAATTAAAAAAATCTGCCTGAAGGTTTGCAGCTGCAAAACCTATTGTGTAAACTTTGTTTGAATGAGCATTGGCACTTCCTACAAAAGTAGAAAAAACAAATGCAAAAACAGCAAAGAATTTCAATAAATTTTTCATAAACATTCCTCTCTTTGTTTATTAACAGTTAAACTAATCATTTATTAAAAATTAAGTCAAATAATTATATATTTATGAAATTTTAAGTTTTTTTTTTCATATTTTTATAG
>PABV01000007.1 GCA_002699425.1 Methanobacteriota archaeon | reverse complement strand
CTTTCTGGAGGACTTTCTGGAGGACCGCTAGGGGGGCCTGGTGGGCCTGGTGGACCTGGTGGACTTGGTGGAGCGGAATCCGGTGGGCTTTCTGGAGGACCGCTAGGGGGGCCTGGTGGGCCTGGTGGGCCTGGTGGACCTGGTGGACCTGGTGGGGCAGAATCGGGGGGACTCTCTGGAGGACCGCCAGGGGGGCTTGGTGGGCCTGGTGGGCCTGGGGGAGTAGGTGGAGCAGAATCTGGAGGACTGCCGGGAGGACCGCCAGGGGGGCCTGGTGGGCCTGGGGGTTGTGATGGTGAATCAATTGTTTCTACTTCACCAAAAGCTGTGCCAAACATATCACCTAAGGCTTCTTCTTGCGCTTGTTCCCTCGCTGTTTCAATAGAAGTTTTTCGCGCCGCCATAGTTGCCCCTGCCCCACCCCACGAGCGGGGCTTAAATAGCGGTTGTCACTCGCTAAGTCGACTGCCCGTGTGGTGTAGCGGTTATCATGAGGCGTTGTCGATGCCTCGACCCGGGTTCGATTCCCGGCACGGGCGCTTTTTTCCATCCTATATCCGATAAGATTTCGTAGTACCGCAGACTACACAATGGACTTTAATACCATCTTTTTTAGGAATCATCCCTGATATATCTAACTCCACCCCACAATCACATCGTACCGTGTTGACCATGTTGGCCCATCTCGAGGCCGTTCAAGATATTAGCGATTTAGGGAGAAAGGTACAAGTGAATTATGAAAGAGTAAATACTCTGTGAAGGACTATACGATTTAATTTCATCAATTCGTAAATCAATTATATCGTCCTGACTAAATTGGTCATTGATTTGTGTGATTAAATCATTTACGCCAGTATCTGAAAGGGCCCATCCCACAATCATGGTTTCTTGGGAGTAGGCAAGATAGGGGGATAGTTCAGATAAATGACTTATGCTGTCATGGGGGAGGTTAACAAAAATTATATCATATTTTTTGGAAAGAGTTGTTGCCAAATCTCTTGCATCAGTGCAATATATTTCTGAAAACTCGGGAAGGTTTAGTGTCAAATAGGGAGTCGCTTGAGGATTTAGGTCATTTGCCAATATTTGATTAACATACATTTTATCATATGCATTCACAAGGTTAGGGCCAATACCCGCATATGGATCACAGATTGCGATTTTTTTCCCAAGTCTTTTTGACAATTTTTTCACTAATTTTGATAATTTTTGTCTCTCCGTAGCCAATCGCGGAGAATAGTATACACTCGAGGGGTCTAACTGCATCATCTTACCATTCTCTCTAACGATTGTATCAAATGAAAGATTACTATTTCGAGAGGCTATAACATTTAGGTCTCTCACACGATAATCACCCTTCACTCCCTTGTCTTCACAAACTAAACGTATACTTGGAAAATGTTCAAGTAAAGCTTGTCCGATTGTCTCCGCTTGATTGGCAATTGAATCTGACAATTTAATGACAATGATTTCACCGATTTGATCGAATGATGATGGCCAATCATCTTTGTGAAGGAGGTAGAGTTCTCTTGGTAAACGTTCTATCCACTTTTTGGGTCCTGATACGATTGGTTCTAAATGGATAATTTCGTATTTTGTTGAAAAATCAGAAGGACATTTATCATTAAGCGGTATCCCACGGAATTGGTTTAGATCGTGAATTCCGTGCGACTTTTCGAGGAAGCCTAATCTTGATAATTCCTCCCGCCAATAGGCGGTTTCTTTCTTCGGCACGCTCAAATGGCGCATGTGACTCGGTCCATGCAGAGGCAATGAAGGTTTGAGTATGGCGGCAAAACCTGGGTTATTACTTGTGGGAATTGGGATGGGGGACATCCATTCAATGACAACATCTGCTTTACATGCCATTCAAAATGCTGATTTTCGTATTCTTGAAGCATATACTGCAAAATGGAGCGATGATGATTTAATGCTATTGAAAGAAATGGTGGGCGAATTTGATTACGCATTGCGGCCTGATATTGAAAACCCAGAGAAAATTCTTGCTCAATGTCAGGAAAACAGCGTTGCAGTAATGGTTATCGGCGACCCTATGCAAGCAACCACGCACGTCGATTTATTACTGCGAGCTGAAGAATTAGGCATTTCATACAAAGTCTATCACGGTATTTCAATTACAAACCTTGCAACGGGTATTTCTGGATTGTCAAATTATCGATTTGGGCGACCTACAACCCTTACTTATGCATATGGAGATTGGATTGCTACCTCGCCTTTAGAGGTGATTTCCGTTAATTTACAACTAAACCTCCATACTCTTGTGTTGTTTGATTTAGATCCCACTGGCCTGGGTACGGGAGATATGCAGCCAATGTTACCTGTAGATGCAAGGAAAACCATGTATAAAATGTCAGAAAAATGGCGAGATGACTATGTTGAAGAAATTGAAAGCTCTGACGATTATTCTTTCAACTTCAAACTACATTCGATGAATCAGCTACCTGATGATCTTAGTCAACTACCAGTAGTAGTTTGTACCGACCTTGGCACAACAAATCAAAACCTTTGGCGGGGTTTGCTCGGTTTTATTGAAAATGCTCCTGTTGGAAATATGCATTGTATGATCATACCTTCATATCTTTCTGAAATTGAAGAAAAGGCCCTGAATAAATGGGCGAAGGAATGATGAAAGCGAGTTCTCTCGAAACATCATGCCCGCCCCCGGAGCCGTAGAATTTCCGGGTCAAAAACGACGTAAAATTCGGATGCGAGGTACAAAACAAGCGAATAAGGATACGCAAATCCGCCTTAGAAAAAATCTCGACCGCCTATTAACTGATGGTGAGACGCTCTTGCCTGAAGTAACATGGAATGGTAAAATTTCCTGGCGGAAGGGAGACCCTGTAAAGAAGACCATCAGGGAAATTCAAAAAGTCCTTGAAAAAAGACACAACCAAAAATGGCTTTCAAAAAGAATGATGGCGAAGCGTGGAGACCCATTAGCAAAAGCGTGGGCAGGTTCCCTTTCTGCTGCGTATGATGAAGAGATTACTATTGTGGGGGATTTTAATCATCCTTCATTTGGAAAAGGTTCATTCGTTCGTCGTGGTGATGGAAAGCCACTTTATCTTGCTGCCATTCAAAATCACCACCTCCCCTCACTAAAAATGGCAGCATGGGAACAACATGCGCGAAAGGGGTTTCATTTTTTTTCATGGAAAAAGGGGCTTGTATGCTCTGGGTTTCAGCCGATTCTTCCTGATGGATGGTTAGAAGATGTCCTTGAACGTTCGAGATTTGAATTTGTAAAGAATGAGGGGGGGTGGTGCACCAAAGATCTTACTCAAGATCAATCTCAGCCTCACATCAGTCTAAAATTTTGTAACGATGAAATCGTTTTGATTTCACTTACCTCGATTGAAAAAAAGAGTAAAGAATCCTTTATCCATCACTTGGCGCTTTCTATGTTACCACCAAATCTAAACCACGTGCTCAAGGCTACTTTTTCATGGGCCCCTGAAGGATTTGAAGGTGATTATGGAGAAGAATGTGAAGAAGATATTCAATCTGTTTTCGAGGGTTGGATCGGGTTAACAATGGATGAAAGAAGTTTACCTGAACGGTTGAAAATCACCCAACTCAATCACATTGAAAGTGGCATTATTGTCAATAAAACATGGTATGAGAGCCCCCAAAAAGCGATTGCAGGCTTTTCTGGCTCAGAAAAGGAGAAAAAATTAGCAGTTCATCTTTTAGAATTGGCCGATGGTGAAGCCATTCGTATCGATCAAAAAGGTGTTTCATCCGAACGAAAGGGAGGGGCTGTTGAAATTCAAACAAGTTCATTAAATCACATCTTATTAGCGCTATGGGAAGATTATGGAGCAAAGGGGCTAGAAGCGTATGGGGTTCCTTCCCAAGATGCTCTCGTGTTGTGGGAAGAACAATGGCAAAAAAAGAAAGGTTTTAATCGATTTCTAAATGAAATAGAAACAAAAAGAACCTTGGCAAAAAAATCTGCTGTTTTCCCATTCAAAAAAGGTGAATTGGAAGGAATTACTGGCGAAATAAATGATCTTGTAATGACCGGCCTTATCGATGGAAAAGGTTCCGGAGAAAAGATGGCTACAAGAAAAAGAAAACAAATTGATTCTGCTGCTGTAGGTTGGTCTTGGTTGGTTGCGACCCAAAGAAATAAGGGGAAAGAATGGCAATTTGAACAGGGTGCAAGAGACAAGGGTTCTGCGTGGGTAGCCAGTGTGAAAAATCTCGTCACTCAAGGTCAGTTGTTGATTAATGGTGAAAATGCTAATTACGAGCAAGCTATTGATGAGGTGAAATTGTCCGTAGGTGAATCCTCGTGAAAAAATACCACATATTGGTCATGACGAGAATCTTGCCGCAACATGCTTTGGGAGGTATGCAAAAGCAAACAATGGATTTATGTGAAGGATTTAGGGAATCTGGGCATAAAGTTACAATTTTTACAACAAAAAGAAATGATGGGGTTGTTTTTGAAGACTTTAAAGGGATTGATATCCATTATCTGTCACCTTCAAAACCGGGATATTATGGACGCGGTTGGCAAAAAGCATGTAGAAAAAAAATTCAACAATTACATACTGAATTTCCAATTGATGTGATCCATAGTCAGTCTCTTGGTGCAAAATATGTTATCAATTGGGCAAAGAAAAACGATGTTCCAATTGTATCGACTTGGCATGGTACGAGCCTAACTGAAATTACAACCTTTTTTGCATCTGCATCAAAACATCCCCGGTTTTGGCATTGGCTTTTCATCATGCCCTGTAGGATGTTAAAACAATATTTTTGGATGGATTTAGCCGTTAGAAGGGCGAGTAAGGTTATCACGCTTGTATCTCCAACGCTTGAAAAGAATATGAAATTATTTGCAAAAAATAAAGTTGTTACCATCCCCAACGGAATCACTATTCCAGAAGAAAATACGCGTACTGATTATGAAAAGATAGAACTGATCAGTTTGGGGAGAATAGAGAAAGAAAAAGGAATGCACCTTGCTATCCAAGCAGTTTCAAAATTAAATGAAAATGATCGGGAGAAAATTCACTTGAATATTGTAGGTGAAGGTCCATACTTGGGTTTCATTCATCAACTCATTGACAATTTGGAATTGAACCAATACATCAGTTGTCATGGGCGGTTGAATGATGATGTTCTTGATGCTATGTTTAGTCGGTGTCAGGTTCACATCATGCCTACCACTAGGCAAGAAGGTTTACCACTCACAATTTTGGAAGGTATGTCATATTGTTTAGCAACAATTGCTTCAGACATTGGAGGCATATCTGGTGTAATTACACATGAATATGATGGCTTTCTCATCAAGCCGGGTAATGTGGATGAACTAACAAAGGTGCTCGCCAAAATCATTAACGATGAAGAAAAACGTGAGTCTACAGGACGAAATGGGCGAGGTACTATTCTTGAAAAATATTCAAAAGAAAGAATGGTGAATGAAACGCTTCATGAAATTATTAAAGTGGTGGAATCTTGAGCCAAATTCGAAAAGAGTTCGCATCAAGGATTAATCCTGTTTCAATCAACATTGAAACACTTGAATTCCTTGATGATTTAATACAAAAACACCCCGTTGAGAGTGTGCTTGAGTTTGGAAGCGGGGTGTCAACTGAATTTTGGTCTGAAAAAACCCCAGATGCCCATGTTATCTCATTTGATAATTCAAGAAGATATGCGAAAATTACCCAATCGAGAATTCATAAAGATGCGAAAAATACCAAAGTCAAATTTGCCCCTTTACGACGAATGAAGTTCTTCGGACTTCATTACATAAGTTATCGAATTGGTAAATATCTTGAAAAAAATGCCCCAAATAAACCATTTAGCCTGGTATTGATTGATGGGCCCCCTGGATATCTCTATGCAAGAGAAGCCACCTTATTCCAAGCATTACCATATATCGATGCTCAGACGATAATAATTCTAGATGATGCTGAAAGAGATATTGAAAAACAAATTATAGAGAGGTGGGGAACACTATTTGAAATGAAAAACCTCACCTTTCATTCTATGGGGAAGAAAGAGGTCGCTGCCTTTTCTATCAATCCAAAACCAGAAAATACACAATTGCCAGATATGAAAATTCATACCCGATCTCATATGCGGAAATTATTCTTCACTTTTCATAAGCGGAACATAATGCATAACCTATGGTTGCTCAAAATGAGGATATTGAATAGAGAGCCATTTCCAGACCAAAAAATGGATCAGAGTGATGAATGAATAAATGAAACTTCATGACCATTCTCTGAAACATTAAAAATTCTGTATCCTGCTTCATTGAGTTTTTTTACTGAGCTTTTTGTTTTCCTCACTTGGATTTCACTGAAATGATGGTGATATTCGACTAAAATTTGGCCTACTTTGATGTTGTTTAGACAAATTTCATCTAAAACAGCATATTCTGAGCCCTCAATATCCATTTTAATGAGGTCGATGGTGTCGTGCCCAAGTTGCTTCATGGTCGATGAGAGGGTCTTCATTTCAACCTCAATACTCTGTTTTGATGACTCTTTTCTTTTTTCGGTGGAGTGGGAAATATGCTCTGGGTTGTTTGGAGGATGAAAAACCTGAGTCCCATCGAGATTGGATATTCCAAATGTGTGTAGAGTGAATTGTTCGGGTAATTTACTACTCTCAAGGAATTCTATGGACTTAGGAGTTGGGTCAAAACCGTGTATGTGCATGCCATATTCCTTGATCATCTCTTCATCAAAGGTGATATCATAACCAAGTCCTACGGAATAAATGGTGCTTTTATTATTTAATTTATCTAAAGCCACACAATGTCCACCATATGCGCTTCCAAAGACTTTCTTTGGTATTTTAATTTGATTTTTGCAAAAAAATTCATACCCAAGAAAACAGCGAATTTTAAATAAAAATTTTTTCGTAATTCTGGTTTTATTCAACTGATTCATAACAAAATTGCTAACTCGGGTTGAGAATGGTGTTTTTTTCATAATTTCACATCATCAAACCATACTCGACCAATCAAATTTCTTCTTCAAGTCTGATAATTGGATACAGTGTTTATTCTTTTCAAATTCCTTCAATTTGACATAGTTGACCCACGTATAATTTTCTGATTCTTCAGCATATATTGATTGAAATTCATTTTGAATTTCTGTGGTCAAGGGTTCATCGACATCATAAGTCGACCAAGGTTCTCCCCATCTATTCATTTCTGGGGAAATGATTGGGGGGAACTCTTGGTAAACATCAATTAGATTCTCACAATAATCCCTAATTGCCAACCCTGGTAATAGTGTTCTTGTTTCTGATGCATGAAATGCTTTTTTCAGAGAGTAGCAATCTCCTTTGCCCGGCGGATAATTGTCTTCAAACATCAAATGTTGGAAGCCCAATTGGGCGCAATGAATCATCCGCTGAAGTGCGTTTTGATGATCGTCAAAAAAACAGAATGTTGTTTTTGGATTTATATGACTCCAATCAATTTTGGTAAAATCTTTTTTGAAATATTTTGCTTTTCCTGAAGTGTATCCTTTCTTGTAATATGTTGCAGGATCGATGCAGAATAAATCTGCGTCAGGAGCCGCTTGTTCAAACATCCAAGTGCTTTGTCCATACCAAATGCCACTTTCTATGATGGTTTTTGGTTGCAGTGATTTTGCTACAAACCACGCATAAAACATTTGAGCTGCTTTCATACCACCTTCATTATCTTGAATTGGGCGGTTTTCGTAAATACGGGAAAATTCTTCAAGGGCGTTCAATAAATCATCTCTCGACCATTGAGATTGTCCTATTGTATGGGTCTTCATAAAAATCGACTCAAAGTGTTTTCAACTCATCAACGGAACGCTGTAATCTTTCGCGTTGTTCATCCTCAAGATATGGTAGGAATGGGTCTTCATCTTCTACAATATTTTGCCATCCAGACATCGTGCGCGCAAAGATCTCTGTATCTATATTCCACTTCAACCACCGATCGACGAAATCGCAGTGTCTCATAGCATCCTCATCATCAGCTGCAATTTTTCGTAATAAGATATTGGTCTGAATCAAAATTACAGCGAAATTTGGGCTCATTTGATAGGTTTGAAATGGGTTTCTTTCACCAATTATAGTCATGTGTTCACGCCACAAACCAAATGTGACGTCATAGATCAAACCTACTAATAACACGATGAACATTACAGATGCGCCTATACCTAATAGTCCCCAATAAGTAATCGAAATCCCAGCAAATGTCACGCCATCCTCAAATCGCCATTTAACATACGGCCAAATCAGAAGGGTTAGAGTCGTTACCCAAAATGCCATCGAAATAATGGTTTGACTTTGCTGAATTCGCCAATATTGGCGCATGAACCACTTCTTGAATGGTGCTGGGGAAGATTCTGAATGTGAACTAGCCCCTACATCAGCATCTTTCATAGAGGTTGAGCCCATAAAGAGGGCTAGAGTGATACTCGTTAAGACGTTGACCCTGAAAGAATCAATCTGAGAATACTTTCTCTAGAGAATGGTTGATATCATCTAACAAGTCTTGTGTACTTTCAATTCCAACGGATAAGCGTACTAATCCAGGAGAAAGGCCTGCTTCTATTCTTTGCTCTTCGGGTACTGAAGCATGAGTCATTGTCCAAGGATGGTTGATCAATGATTCAATGCCCCCAAGACTTTCGGCAGTCGCAAATAATTTCAAATTTTTTGCAAATGCTCTTGCTGCTGATTCCCCCCCTTCCAGCTCTAGAGAGATCATGCCGCCATAGTAATTCATTTGTTTCTTTGCAACTATGTGGCTTTTGTGAGTTTCTAGACCAGGATAGAAAATTTTGGTTACTTTGGGATGATTTTGTAAGTGAGTTGCGATATATTCTGCGTTCTCACAATGTCTTTTCATTCTCAATTCGAGTGTCCTTAAACCTCTCAGTGTCAAAAAACAATCAAATGGCCCGGGCACCCCTCCTGTTGCATTCTGTAGAAAACGAAGTTGGTCGCTTAATTCCACATTATTTGTAACAACACAACCCCCAATCACATCACTGTGTCCGCCGATATATTTAGTTGTAGAATGGACAACCATATCGGCTCCTAAATGTAATGGGCGTTGGATAATTGGGGTTGCAAATGTTGAGTCAACAACCACAATAATTCCTTTAGATTTTGCTTGCATTGCTAAATCTTGTATATCATGTACGGATAATAATGGGTTTGTTGGGGTTTCAAGCCATAGTAATTTGGTGTTTTCTTGAACGCAAGAAGAAAAATCCTGGGAAATGAAATCAGTATATGTGACGCTGATGTCATATCTTGATAGAACTTGATTGAAAAGTCGAATCGTACCACCGTATAAATCATTACAGGCAATTATATGATCACCTGATTGGAGCATTTGTGTAATCGTTGTGATGGCTGCCATACCCGAT
Source organism: Methanobacteriota archaeon (assembly GCA_002699425.1). Lineage (GTDB taxonomy): Archaea > Thermoplasmatota > Poseidoniia > Poseidoniales > Poseidoniaceae > MGIIa-K2. The sequence goes on along the minus strand of PABV01000007.1, from coordinate 1,679 downwards.
CCAAAACAATATGCATAGGCTTCTTGATCTGGGGATTCTAGAGTTGCAATGGCTGACTGTAGGGTGTTTCTTGTAGGATTGTCCCCTCGTGCATACTCAAACCCTTTGTGGTCTGCAAAATCATTTTGCACATATGTAGAGGTTTGAAAAATTGGTATATGCACAGCGCCGGTGGTTGGTTCTGGATCGAGTGCAGCGTGTACACACCTTGTTGCATCCTCCATTTTACCACTCCCATTCATCTACATCATATCCTAGTGATTGAAGCCAATCATCATTATACATTTTACTCAAATATGGGTTTCCCGCATCAGGCAAAATCACAACAACTTTCGCTTTCATGTTTTCAGTATCCATCTTTTCGGCTATATCTAAAGCTATCTTGAGCGCTCCTCCACAAGAACCTCCACAAAATAATCCTTCTTGCCTTGCTAATCTTCTTGCCATTCGGAAACAATCTTCATCATTGACTGCTAAGATTTCATCGATTAAACTAAAGTCGGTAGCGGTAGGAATAAAATCTTCACCAAAACCTTCTACTGCATATGTATGAGGTTTTCCGATGGTACCCTCTTCGAAATATTCTTTTAAAATTGAACCAATTGCATCAACACCAATTACTCTTGGGTGTTCTTTCCCTTCTTTGTCCGCGAGATTTTTTAGTGCCTTAGCACAACCAGATATGGTTCCTCCTGTTCCCATTGTGGCTACAAAGTGAGTAATCTCTCCTTGTGTCTGTCTCCATATCTCTGGACCGGTACTGAATACATGGGCTAAGGGGTTTGACTGATTTGAATATTGGTCGGGATACCATGCATTTGGTATCTCTTCAGATAATCTTCTTGCGACGCTGTAATAGGATTTTGGATCTTCTTTTTCAACATCAGTAGGGCAAATATGTACATCTGCGCCTATTGCCTTGAGAAGGTCTATCTTCTCCTTCGCCATTTTATCTGGCATGGTAAATACACAACGATAGCCTCGCTGAGCTGCAACCATTGCAAGGCCAATTCCAGTATTGCCGCTGGTGGCTTCCACGATAGTCCCTCCAGGTGATAGCCAACCTTTTTCTTCTGCTTCCAAAACCATCTGTAGACCAATTCTATCTTTGATAGATCCGCCGGGATTACATCGCTCTAGTTTCACCCAAACTTCACTGTGTTCAAGTTCGGCTGTTACCCTATTGAGACGTATCAAGGGCGTATGTCCAATCGCAGACACAACATCTGTGTACACACCAACAGGAAGCGACATAACTGAGGCAAATCATACCGGATTATCAATGTGCACACTATTCAAAGTGTTGAATTGTCATGAATTTACTTATGGTTTTTTGAGTTTTCAATTATGGGCTCGAGATTATGCAAATAAAATCTGAATGTCTTTCAGCTAATGATTAAAGTGTTTGGTTCTTCTTGTTATTCTTGGCCTCGATTTCAACAAAAATATTCCCAATTAAGATAGCTAAACCTCCAACCCATAACCATCCACTTACCTCTACTAAACCAACATGAACTCCATAGATTGTCGCCCAAACAGGCTCAAAAGCATAAATGATTGCTGCATGAGTTGGGTGGAAATATTTCTGGAAAAAATTGAGTACAAGTAAACAGACTAGAGTTCCAAATAAACTCAACAGCAGGAGTGGGAGCAAAACACCATCATGAAATATCAATTTT
>PABV01000006.1 GCA_002699425.1 Methanobacteriota archaeon | reverse complement strand
GCAGTATGCAAAGAATCTAATTTCTTTCTACTCGCATGGCTTAATCGAACTCCAATAGCGGTCGCCTCTGGCAGGATCAACCAGATTTCTTGAACCAAAATGGTTCTCTCATCGATCCCTAGAAGTTTAATCGCAATTTTATTGATAACGCTGACCTTGTAAAAAATTGACGGGTTCACGATGCACCAAAAAATAGCTCTTGCACACATCATTGTGTGTCGTGAACACCATCACCTACCTGGCCCAAAGCGAACACCAAGAGGTGGTTTCTTCGGACCGCTTTTTGCTTCGGCTTCGTTACTGGATGATGACGGAGTTCATTGCCGAAGCTCTTCCGTCAACGCCGTTCCAACAACGCAAGCAACCTCCCGAACGCCCTCCCCTATTTCAAGATGCCCATCCGTATTTCTCAAAAACGAGGGACTGCTCGTGCATGAGCCAGTAATATTTCTCCCACATTTTCGACTGATTTTTGATGATTTTTTGAAAAAAATATAGTAGAAAATTCACAATAAAATCCTGATTTAGTGATCAAAATATTCACTGAGTACGCACCCTCAATAGCAAAATAAAGGTCATCCAGGAACTGAAATCCAAGGGACAGTTAGCCTATAGAAAGGTTAACTGCTCACTTACTCTGCGCCGAAGAACTGTCTAAGCATTGGATGCATTTCCATCGCTTGTTCTTTCTGGATTTGTTCATATGTTCTCAATATGATACCTACAGCAAGTAACAATCCAGTTCCTGATGCGTTTCCAACTGTTCCAAGCAAGTCTGCACAAGCGGCTAACAATCCTACGAATGCGCCAGAGAAGTAAGTCACAGGAGGAATGTATCGCTCCAAGATCTTCTCCAGTACGAGCGGATTCTTCCTGAAACCTGGAATTTGCATCCCAGTGTTCTCGATTTTCTTAGCTACGTCTTTACTTCCCATGTTGGTGGTATCAATCCAGAACTTAGCGAATACCATGGAACCAACGGTCATGATCGCCACATAGAAGAAGACGTGACCGGTGATTTCCCACAGCGTATGCCCATAGATATCTCCTTGCTGATTAAGGATAGGAATTAGCCAATCACCGACTCCATTCACCATCGATGCATACCACGCAAATCCGCCACTTGCTGCCGATTGCCCTGGCTCATAGGTTCCGATGTATTCGGATAATGAACCCCAACCATTCTTACCGAGTAAAGGCGTTTTAGACATCGTTGGATGGCTCCAAAACAATAGAGAGAACATGTTGATATTTGCAAGCAATGCAGCCATCAAAATAACTGGAATGTTTGATGCATAGACCAAACGAATCGGATACTTTCCACGATGGCCACGTACTTTTCCGTGTGTTAGAGGAAGCTCGAGTTTACTACTTTCAGCATAAGCAACTACCAAAAACACAACCACTGAAGAAAATAATGCTACGATTGGATTCACGTGACTCAACAAAATAGTTTCGAAACCATTCTCAGATATCATCTGACCATTTGTCGCCTCACGTAACATATAGAAGATCATCGGAAGGGTTCCCGATGGCGGATTCTGAATGCTGTAGGACAATCCTTTCGTCACCGGCAATGGTGAAAGTGTTCCAACGAAGGTAGATTGGGCAACCCCTGCTGCGATGAAAAGAGAAATACCTGAGCCAATACCCCACTTGCTTACCAATTCGTCGAGTAAAAACACAAGGTAAGAACCCGCGAATAATTGGGCGACAATCACGGCGTTGGCCCATCCAAGACCATAGCTATCGATCAGATTCTGAGTAGGGTCCAAGAAACCATAGGTTTGAGGAATGGATTCAATTGGAATCATGACGAGAACAAGGAGTTTCTGAACCCCTTGATACATGGCCTTGTCTTCTGAATTACTCAGGTCAAGACGAATGATTTTTGCACCTGCGAACAATTGCATGATAATGGAACCGGTAACGATTGGACCGATACCAAGGTGCATGATTGTACCACTCGCACCTGCCATGATAGAACGGAATCCAGAAAACAGGTCAAGTGCCTGACCTGAAAGACCCCACAACATGACGTTAGTCATGGCGAAGTAGATAATCAAAACAAGTGTAGTGGTCCATAGTTTCTCATTGAAACGAACGTGACGATCTGGTTTGGTAATCGAAGGATAAACATCCACAAAGCGATGAAGTGCATACAATCGACTACTTTTATCTCCCCTGTACATGAGAGAAACCAATGCTGCAGTGTAGGCGAACCCAAGTAAAATAACTCCAACAAGCAAAAATCCAACTGCTTCTACGTGTTCTCCACCTGGCCTTACATACCAAACTGATATACCTACAAAGGTGAGCCATCCGATTAATTTCCCAAACTTTCCAATCACAGGAAGGTCTTTGAGTGCAGGAGGTAAATCCTTGAGAAAACCAAACATGAGGAACGCCACATAAGCCAAGGATAAACCAAGACCAAACACAGCAGCATCTGTATCATACAGCGTCGTGTCGCCAAAGAGGGCTTCGGATTGCCAATAGACCAGCATACCGAAATACAGAATACTGACCAAGGCGATTGCCCATGGAACTGGTTGTTTGCTCATTGATTACACTCTCCTGTTTACTCTTCGACTTCTTCATCGTCCCATTCATCATCGTCACCGACGATTGAACCGCCGGCAGCTTCGACCTTGGATTGTGCGGATGCACTCCAGTTCTCAACAGTAACGGTGATGGCTGTGTTAATTCTTCCACTTCCAAGGAGTTTGTCAATTCCCATTTCGGTCAAATTGATTTCATTATTGCCTTGCGCTAATCGCTCGAGATCACTTACATTGCAAGTATTATGGACGACTCTCAAACTAGGATCTCGGTTAAAACCATGCATACCCCAGTGTTTAGGCATGTATTTGATTCGAGTCATAACTCGATGTTTGTTTATTCCAGCAAGTCCTCGACCACCACGCTTTCCAGCACCACGACCTGCTTTGTGTCCTCGACCATGTGTTCGGCATCGGCCTCTAAATTTGTTTGCTCTTCCCATCATTACCACCTCATATCATCCTTTCAATGAGCGCTTCAATCTCTGCTCCTCGTGGACCAAGGGCCCCACCAATGGTGAAAGTCCTTTTGATTCCACCCCAGCCTTTTGGGCCACGGGGTGGATGAAGTCTGAAAACTCGCTTTAATCCTGGTACATCTTTGACGGTCGCATCTCCATCGGTGATGGCCTTTGCAAGATCTTTGATATTCTTGTAATCGCTTGATTCTGCCACAATATCGTCAGTGAGTGGTTTGTCACCTGACATCCTACCGCGATGAGAAAGCATGGATTCTACAGTTGAACTTGATGCCTCGCCCCAAGTGATGTAATCCTTGGCTTTTTGCAGCATTCCTTTGTATTGTGGGTTATCTGGAATAATGACCGCATGGTTGACCTTTGTTAAATTCAGCATGTGCAAGGTTTCCTTGATGGATCGCTCAACACCAACATCAGAGCGGACTCTTACGACAATATTACTCATTCAAGCATCCTCCCTTTGTGAATATACAGGGCTTCTCTCTTCGCATCTGAAACACGTGTTCGATTGATTTGAGCAAGAGCATTGAAGGTAGCCGCAGCATAATTGATAGTTGTCTGTGTTTGACCTTTGGTTCGAGATAGAACATCGGTAATACCAGCCATTTGAAGCACTCGCTTTCCAGTCTCGCCAATTACCAAGCCTTTTCCAGCAGGTGCAGACATGAGCGTTACTCTTGTAGATCCTGCTTGTCCTTGTACCTTGAAAGGCACGCTTGTACCAGGCCCAATACTTGATTCCCAGGAACCATTGCCCCTTTGTACTTGAATCAGGTTGAGTTTAGCTGCTGTTATTGCCTTACGAATGGTTTGTGAAACCTCTTTTCCTTTTGCCATTGCCAAGCCAACGTAACCATCACGGTTACCAACACATGCCATCACATTGAACCGTACTCTTCGTCCACTGTCAGTCATTCTTTGAACCATATTTACTTTGATAATATCGTCCTCTAGGTTTGGGATAAGTGCATCTACAATCTCTACCTCTCTGATTGGGAGGCCGCACTTCATAGCGTCCTCGTAGGTAATGATACGTCCAGCCATTACTTCGTGGCCAAGACGTGTCTTTGGAACCCAGTTTCTCAAGCCGGTGATAGAATCATCAGGTTTGTTTCGCCTACGATCTGTAGAAGGTTCCTCATCTGCAGGAGCATAAGCAAGCAGCAATCCTGGTGCAGTATTAATTTGTTCAACTTCCGTCTCTTCTTCGCTCATTGATAGACCTCCTCTATTTTCTTACGAGTGGATTCAACACTCTTTGAGACTTTATCATCGATATGGTTTCCTTCAATACGCTCATCAGATGGGAATATCTCATCACTATGTGGAATCTCCATACCAGCATCGACCATTCCTTTGAGGGCTGCAAAAACTCTGGAGCCCGACGTACTTGCGGACAGACCGATATCAAGTACTGCCGAATTATGTCCTGCTGTTACAGCAGCCTTTCCAAGAGCATATCCAACCAAATAAGAAGCTGGAACACTTTTCTGACTCATGGATTCTGGCCAACCATGACGCTTTACCAAGTCTGAACCTGTACAAGAAAGAACAACTCGATCTCCGTCTTTTTTCCAATCAACAAGTTGGCATGTCACTCTTGTATTGGATAACCGCACTACTGCGCGCATTTCACGACTTCGAAGAAGTTTAATCCTGCGTCGATAATCGGTTTCACCGCTTTCTCTACGTCTAAATGATGTTCTCTGTCTTGGTCCTTTTGCCATCACTCAGCACCCCCTAGTGCCAAACCTTCAGTCTCCATTTGAGTCCTCATGTGAGATATTGAACGATAAGAACCACCCTTAGCTTTGAGATAATAGTGTCGATATTGAGATGGTGTAATTGTTTCATCTGCTCTTAATTCTTTCAGAACCCTTCTTTGAGCACGGATGGTTTGCATCCATCTTTGCTTTCTTGGGTGACGTGCGTTGGAGCTTCCAGATCGCTTTCCATGACCCTTTTGTCTTCCTTTTGCACGCTGATCTCTTCGCTTCAAAGCACGAGCTCTTGATGTTCCTTGAACCACTTTGGCTTTGATCCAGCCACTTTCAATGGCCTCACGAATATCTTCCTTCTGAACAGACTGTGAGATCTGATCTACATAGGAAGGGTGAATCCAAACACGGTTCACACCGCATTTTAGAATTTGAGCAGCCATGCGTTTTTGATTTGTAATTTGCATCAAACATCCCTCCTGCGATTGAGAATACGAATTCCAAGTTCATCAGCACGAGCATGAATTTGTTCACGCTTTCTGCCTCCGACCGTTCGGCCAACTCTTGCGGCTTGTGTCTCTGGATCGATGGATTCTAAATCCATGGTGTTGTGAACCATAACTTCTGCAAATCCAGAAGGATGGAGGCCTCTTACCGTGCTGATTTTTCCGTGACCAACTCGAACCAGAGGGGTTCGATATCGGTAATTTCGTCGTTGTTTGTTGTCCATCCCCTTTGGTTTTCTCCAACCTGAGCGTGATAGACGCTTATACCGGTACCATTCAGTTCTTTGAAACTTGGGAGTCTTCTTTTTCTGAGCGGCTCTCAAAGCTAATGCTTCTTGGGTCACCTCATCGAGTACTGGTTTTTGACGAGCAACATGGAGTTCATCTTCTTCTTCATCCCAATCATCGTCAAAATCATCGAAATCATCTTCTTCTTCGGTAGTTACTTCTTCCACTTCTTCTACTTCTTCCTCTTCGTCGGAAGAAGATGCTTCTTGTAATCTAGCGATAAGTTCTTTCTTATTTCCGGAAACTGGCAAACTTTGTTCTCTAAGTAAATCCTTTAATTCCGCAACGGTCATGCTTTCATATTCTTCAGTCATGATTTCACCCCTCACATTTTCTCCAGTAGATAGATTCCGTCTTGAAAGACCCTTCTATCACGATTCTTTACAGTCGTGCATCGCTCAATATTTGCAGATGTCTGACCGACTTTTTCTTTGTCAATTCCTGAAACAACAACTTCCACCTTGTTTTTTACTTCAACTTTAACGCCATCGAGAATATCTGCACGACGGGGTACTCGCTCTCCAAAGTAATTGTTAACAACGAATTCATTTCCTTTGACTGCAAGTGTCATTGGGAAGTGAGAATATACGGCTTTGAGATGATACTCAAAGCCTGAGGTGACACCCTTCACCATGTTTGCGATGTGAGCTTTCCATGTACCTGCCATGGCTTTCTCCTTTCGGCGAGGCATGTCGATTCTAACAGTTATTGCGTTTTCTTCTTGGAATAGTTGGCATCTTGGATCAACAAATTGTCGACTCAAAGATCCTTTTTCACCGGAAATAGAGAGATTACCCTCTTCATCCAGACTTGCATTTACTCCCTCGGGGAGGTCAATGACATGTTCGATTCTGTCTATTTGGACCATGAAAATACCTCAATACACATAAGCCAATAACCGGCCACCAATTCTGTTCTGTTTGGCATCATAGTGACTCATCACACCGTTATTGGTGGTCAAAATCAACAAACCAAAATCTTGGGCAGGAAGATATCTTCCTTCCCATCTATCGAAATCTGTTCTTCGGACGCTGTATCGTGGTTTTACTACACCACATTGGTTAATAGTACCCAGGAGTTCGACTTTGTACGAACCTCCTCGTCCATTCTCTTCTTTCTCAAATTGTCCAACATAACCTTGTGATTGCATAATTTGCAATACACTTCCTAACAGTTTACTAGCTGGAAAAAGAGATACCTCATACTTACCAGCTTGTTCTGCGTTGAACATCTTAACTAAAGCATCATTTAGCGGATCAAATTGCATTCTTTTCCCTCCTTAACTCAACTTCTTGAACCCAATTTCTGGGGCTACGTGTCTGAAACACTGACGACACAACCTCAGTCCATGTCTTCGAATCATGCCTCTTTTTCTACCGCATCTTCGGCATCCAATCGTTCTTCCAATTGCTTCTCCGTGATCTCTGGCCATGATTACTCCTCCATGATAGTGAGTCCAAATTGTTCTTTTATCCAGTGACGGGATTCATCAGGCGTCACATGGTGTGATGTGGGGATTTTGCTCTTTCTTCTTCGTCGGCGAGAAACTCGATGACCTGGTCGCTCTATCACCACGTTGATATCCATACCAAAAATTCCGATATCGGGATCGTATTTTTGGTCCGGGAAGTCAGTATAATCACGAATTCCAAAAGAGAGGTTTCCTTGAGCATCAAAGTTCCATGCAGGAATAACATTCTCTCGAACCCAAAAAGCGTCTGTCAAGAATTTCTTGATTGATTCTGGATTTCGAATGGTAGCTTTGCATCCAATTGGAGCACCTACACGTACTTTGAGGTCTCTGTTTTGTTGCTTTCCAAGGGTACGAATTGGTTTCACGCCTGCCAATAATTCGAGAACTTTCTCGGCATTTGAGAGTCGATTACCACCTTCGCCGACACCGATATTCACAGTGACCTTGACGATACGTGGGGAGAGCATTGGATTTGACATCTCACTCATGCCTTCACCTCCACGCCTGGCAATTCATTATCTCCAACAGCGAATACGTTGCGAGCGATTGTTCCAAACCCGTCGAATTCTACTTCGTTGGGCATGCTTGATCGCTTCACAATGTAAGAGGTTACAGAAGACATGCTGCCGATGTGAACGCCACCAACCAAGTAGCATTTCGTGCCTTCACCGAACACGATGTGATCGATAATTTTCTGGTCTGGTAGTGAAATCTTGAGCGAATCACCAGTCTTGTATTGAGATGCGTTTTCTGCGAGAACATTTCTACCGTCGTGAAGATTGAGTTGTGTTTTTCCGCCTTTAACTGTTACTTTGTTTTCGATTCGGCAAACCTTGTAGGTTGCTTCTTCAGCAGAAATTCGACGATACCTTAGTTTCCCATTGGTATCAAGAACGCAGCGTCGATAATCGTCATCTCCCACAGATAATACATCCATGAGACCAACTCCACGCTTGGTATCTTTGACAACACGGCCATCGACTTTGACGAGGCCCTCGTGTAAAATTCTGCGAACTTCTCTGGTGCTTCGGGCTACGCCTAAAACATCACGAAGCACGACATTGATTGGCATACATCTCTCGAGAGCATGAGCACCTGAGCGTGCTCGTGTAACCCAGATGTTGGTTTTCCTTGGTAATGGCCAGCTTCTTGGCATGGCCAGTCTTTTCAAATGACTTGGACTTCCCATATTACTCACTTCCTCTTCCTGTTAACTTTTGCATTCGCAATTTGTCGGTTTCATCTAATCTTGTAACGACGACGTTTGAACAATGAATAGGCAAGGCCTCCTCTTTGTTATCGGCTTTTACAGAAGTTGCACCTTCAATGACCAAGCGACCCGTATCTATATTCAGGCTTACAACTTTACCCACCAAAGGATTCGTCTTTCTTTTTCCACCTACTCGCTTACCACCATGAGCATGATCTCCACGAACAACTCGCACGGTGTCACCAATTCTTACGGTCACTGAGCGAATTCCTGCAAGTCTTTCATCGGGCTTATCCAATTGAAGTCTTGCCGACATTCGCTTTCTTCGAACATGCATTGGTGCATTAAACTGAGATTTCCTCTGTTTGCTTGATTTACTACTTTTTGCCATCCCATCACCTCATACAATCTGCTTTGCTGTTGCAGCAATTCTAGGCCATCTTTCTGCAGCCTCTCTTGAAACAGGACCTTTGATATCTGAACCTTGGACTTCACCTCTACGATTGGTGATGACAACGGCATTGTCTTCAAATTGAACCCAAGTACCATCCACTCTTCGGAATGGTCGGCGTTGTCGAATGACGACTGCATCGTACATTTGTCGTCGGGTTTCAGGAGTACCTCTCTTGATACTGACTCTCACCAAGTCTCCAACACCCGCAGCGGGGTAACGACGCATGGTTCCTCCAAGCTTCAAAACGTTGATGATCTGTGCAATTTTTGCTCCAGTGTTATCAGCAACTTGTAAGCGAGCCATGGATGGAAGTCCACGTGTTTGACGGCCAGCGATACCTTTCATCAAGCAACACCTCCAATATTCTCAATGACACAAAATGAAACGGTCTTGCTCAATGGACGACATTCCATGACTTTGACTCGGTCACCAAGTTCAACCTCTCCAATACAACTTGGAAGGTGAGCTGCTACCGTACCAGTTCTCTTTTCATATCGCTCATACTTCTTCATATAACGAACGTTATTTCTTTCGATGATAATCGTCCCTTGCATTCCCAATTTGGCAACAATACCTTCCAGGACTTGTCCCCTCAATCTCAAACTTCCAAAAAATGGACAATTTTCATCTCCATCCCATTCTCCTGATGGCATTTTTACATCCACTCCGATGTCTCTCATTCTGCATCCTCCTTGTAATTACGGTTTATTCTGTCTTCTGCTCGCTGCCGTACCAGCGAACCATTGATGACTTTCGAATCATCAACTGTGAATCTGATTGCTTGTTTTCCAAGCCTTTTTGTTTGTTCGTCATGTGAAATTATAATGGTTTCTCTGGTCTCATCAAGAACCAAACCTTTCAATCCGATAAGCGAGACATCGCTAGAATCTGTGACGTTGATGGTCCTGCCTAACCATGATTGATGTTTCATATCCATCTATCGCACCTCCACATTGAATCCATTGTTTCGAAGAACAACTGCCGCCTTCTTCTTGTGATCTCCTTGAAGTTCAATCACTCTGTCCTTAACAGTTCCACCTGCAGCACATCGGTTCTTGAGTAGTTTAGCCAACTCATTTATGTCAATAGCTGAATCCATAATACCCTCAACCTTCGTGACAATTTTCCCATATCTTCTGCGGTCGATACTAATAGTTGCTTTTTGTTGTTCCTTGGCTATTTCTTCGCAGATGCACAACTCATCAGGGAGTCCGCAAACATTGCAAATAGCAGCCATATCAATTCCACCTTCAATTTGTATTGTTCAATACTGTTTTGATTCTGGCAATGCTTCTTCGCGTTGCCTTGAATTCACCCATATTTGAGGGTGTTCCACCCATAGATTGCTCAGCGCGCAACTGTAGCATCTCTTCTTGGAGTTCAACCAATCTCGATTCCAATGCATCTCGACTCATGGTCGATAATTCACGCATACCTACATGGGTCATTCAGTTCCCTCCGCATTGGCTTCGACTTCGACTTCTTCCTCAGGAGGTTGTTCAGTAGATTCTCTTTGACGCAATTCTTCTTCAGAGTAAATGGTAATTTCGTGAGGAAGCTTGGTTCCTTGACGCATGATTTCAACAGTAACGCCAATGGTTCCCAATTTCTTTACTGCGACAGAATACCCTCTATCCATGAATTGGTTAGCCGTATCTCCACAATACTTGACGTGACCACGAATGAATTTCTGAGTACGGTTTCTTGAACCTGTGAGTTTACCTGCAATGGTAATCAAAACGCCACGTGCACCTGCGTCCATGATATTCAGGGCTGCTGAATGTCCTGCTCTCCTGTAGTACCATCCTCTCTCCATGGCACTTGCGATTTTTTCGGCCATGACCTGAGCGTTGAGTGCTGGCTTTTCGACTTCATCAACTTTCAATCGTGGATTCTCAATCTGAAATTCGTCGTTAAGCCTTCTTTGAAGATCGTTGATAATCTTTCCTTTACGGCCAATAACCATTCCTGGCCTTTCTGCCTTAACGGTTACTTCTGTACCGGCAGGCGTTCGCTTTATGTCCAAGCCCCCAAATCCTGCTTTCTTGGTATTTCGCATCAAAAATTCTCTGACGAGATGCCTCTCTACATTTCTGTTAATTATTTTTCGAAGTGTGCTGCTATTTTTATTCATTGTAAACACCTCAGAATTCATCCTCATCTTCATCTTCATAATCACTGAAATCTTCGAGGAAGATTTCCAAATTTACACGATAGTGATTTGATGGTGAGGCACGACCTCTGGCTCGAGGAATCCATCCTCTCTTAATTTCGCCTCTGTGAGCGGCTACGTGAGTAATGAACATATCTTCAGGTTCTAGATCTTCATACTGGTGACGAGCATTTTCCATACAACTCTTGATGAGTTTGATAAATTCTCGGCTTGCCTTGACTGGATAACGACCTGGTCCGACCTTCCCTTTGCGGTGTCCGACCATGCTTGGACCGCTTCTGCGACGTTTTTTATTTCCGCTACCTAATCGATAAGGTACAGGAGTGGCTTTTCGGCGAATGTCAGCACGATCGCTATCGATTTTCAATACATTATTGAGAAATTCAACAGCTTCTCCAGCGGTTTTGTTTTTGATTGCTCGAGCAACTTCAAAACAATGCTTTACGTGCATGTCGACATTTTTCGCCCTTGCTGTGGCTAACCTACTACCTTGCAAAAGTTGAGTATATCCCTTTTGAGACAATTCCCTTCGCTTTGAGCGTCGGTCCATTTGATGTTTTCTTCCTGCCATGATAATCGCCTCACTTCAATGCAACGTGTGTTGAAGAGCGAGTCGCACCCACACCTGGACCGCTGTGCGTAACACTGCGTCGGGTAGGAGCGAACTCTCCAAGGTAATGCCCAATCATCTCGGGCTTGATTTCAATATTAACAAAGGATTGACCATCATGGATACCGATGGTTCTTCCGACAAATTCTGGAAGAATTGGTAAATCTCTTCGATGCGTTCGTAGGTCTCCTTCAGTGGCTCGAATCTTCTCGAGGGCCTTTTCTGTTTCAGGAGCCAATCCTCGTGCGATTGAGCGACGTGCTCTTGAAGGTAGAAGGGTGATGATTGATGGAGCAGATGGATCTTCTTCAGATGGCCACATAGGCATAGCTTGCAATTCTTCGAGGTTGTAGCCACGATAGGTATACTCCTTCTTGCGGCGTGCTGCTGCTGATGAGCGCTTCTTTCTTGACTTTCTTCGACTTGCTTTGGGAGTCATAAATGATTTTTTCTTCCTTCCCATGATTACTCAACTCCTTTTCTCTTTCCACTACCGCGACCGGTTCTTCGTGGGGCAATGTGTCCTACCTTAGCACCAGGAGGTGTCCCTCTGGCAACAGAGTTTGGTCCGTGAACGGCTTGATGGTTTCCACCACCGTGAGGGTGGTCGACAGGGTTCATCGCAACACCACTCACATGAGGATACAATTTACCACGAGCTTTGGCCTTGTAATGTGCTGCACCTGCTGTACGCAATGGCATTTCAAGACGTCCATGTCCAGCAAGTACACCAATTGTTGCACGACACTTTCCATTCAATTCCTTGGTTTTACCGCTTGGAAGTCGAATTCTTACCTTATCGCCAAGACGTGCCTCAACCATACAAGCATTACCTGCGGTTCGGCTTAGTTTACCTCCGTCTCCTGGGCGGATCTCGACGTTGTTGATGGCCGTTCCTTCAGGAATGTTTGCTAGACTGGTTACATTACCTGGCCTGAGTGAAACATTATCACCGATTGCGATTGTGCTACCGACGGAAATACCTTCAGTGGCAACCACTAATTCTGATTCGCCTGATGGTAACTTAATTCGTGCAAGAGGCGCTGTGTGAACCGGGCTGTGAATGAGTTCTGTTACTTCAGCCACAGATTCTTTTACACGAGGCATCCTGTTTTTACCAGGGAATCGGTGTGAAGATACTTTGTACCTTGGAGATGATCCTTTACGTTGTGCTCTGATTCGCTTACCCATGTTTCATCACCTCAGAATGCTCCCAACCGCATTGCGGCTTCTTCTGCATCATAGCCTTCTGCTAACCTTACAGATGCTAATTTGCCGTGTTTTGTGATTCTGATGTTAACCTTGGCAACCTCGGCATCAAATAATGCCTCAACTGCTTGAGCAACTTGTGGCTTCGTAGCCTTTGAGTTTACAATAAACTCCATCCTGTTTTCTTTAGAACGTGCTTCCATTGATTTTTCAGTAATCCATGGCATTCGAATAATATCATACGGGTTTACCATCGTCTCAGGCCTCCTTGTTCATAGCTTCAATAGCGTTCTTTGTAAACACCGTGAGGCGACCCATGTCGCCACCAGGTGCTAAGTCTTCAGCGCAAAGATTTCGTGCGGCTACAACGTTTACACCTGGAAGGTTTCGTGCTGCTTTTGCCAATCCATCTTTGTTTGCAACCACAAGAAGAACGCTCTTTGGCGTCTTTCGTACACGATTTCTCATGGTTCCCTTTCCTGGACGGATTGTTCTTCCTGACTTTGCTCGATG
>PABV01000005.1 GCA_002699425.1 Methanobacteriota archaeon | reverse complement strand
CCAAACCAATATGCAACCCCATCAACTAAATTATCGACAAGGTGTGTATTTGTCTGATTCGCGAGTAATGTTGACTGAAGTTGAGTAAAATCATCATTTGGATTTAATTCATTTGTTGCATGGAATAAGTGATAATTGCTTATGTAATTATTATCAAGTAAATTCCACTCTACCAAAACTGCACCTCCTTCATCTTCTGACACATCAGAAGCGGTCAATCCTTGAATGGTTTCTGGCGGAGCAGGAAATGGAATACTCACATTGACTTGATTTGAATAATTTGAAGCGACACCCTCAAGGTGGAAAGAGCGTACAATATATCGGTAAGATTGGCCGACGGTTACATCTTCATCAATAAATTGACTATCGGTAATGATTGCGTGAGGATTTTCATAGTCATAAGCCTGTAAATCCACGGCACGATATACACGGATTTCTTCCAAATGCTCGCCAAACTCAGACATATCATTCCACTCAAGTACCACCGCTTCTGAATTTATCGAACCAAGTGTCACGATAATTTCAGGAGCTGTGATTGGGACTTCTGCTCCTTGTAGGTAATCAATATCTAAATTTTGAATATTCACAATACCTTGATTTGTTGAATTGAATGGCAATGGGAGATTGAAAAATCCTGCTTCTGGTTTTGTATGTTGGTTAATTACATTCGATAAATTGCCCGAAATGGAGGGGTTGTCACGGACCAATACATCGAGTGAATAACCAACATTTAGGTAACTAAAATTAAAATCACCTGGTACTGTTGAATTCAAATTAAATGATATTTCAGACCACTCCAGTCCATATCCGTCTAGCTGTGGCGTTGCCATTGTGATTTTATCTCTGATTGTGGGTAAAGTAATCATCATCGAATCTTCAATTACCAATTTATCGACACCGTGTGACCCATTTGACGCATAGCCAGAAGCTGATAAATCATTGACAAGATCGCCATCAAAGTCTAGACCTATTTCTTGCCAGCCGCCAATAAATATGCCTTTTTGATTTTCTCCAACGATGGAAACATGTTCAAATAAATTGTCATTATTGAAATCTAAACCCGCTATTTTTCGAGCATCTGAACCGGGAATTACAACATGTTGTGCTGGGCTTGAAGTATTACTTGCATTAAAGAAATGGCGTACTGAAAAATTACCTTCAATTGTAGTATCATTGTTGTCAACAGGAAAAGTATTGTGTGATAGTAAATCGATAATTCCATTGTTATCATAATCGAAAATAGATGCTCTATTTAGATCGATAAATGTCGGACTAAATTCTGTTTCCAGCCCAGTGGGTGTATTTTCGATATAAACCATTGATTTACCGCGATTCCCAATGATATCGTAATCTCCATCGAGATCTACATCGGCCATCATAGCGTTGGTCTGGATATTGTCGAATTTAAAATTGGTCTCAATTAAGGAATTTGAATTTGAATTGTATTCATGAATTGTCCAGTGATCTGAAGTATCTTTGACTAAGACAAAATCTGGTCCTGAGAGGCCATTCAACGGTCCCACAAGCAGATCGTTTACTGTTGCTTGAGTTGTGCCTCCTGAATTATTTTCCATCACTGGTATTGTGACAGTGCTTGCGAAGGAGTTGCCAGTTGATAATCTAAAATCGATCCCATCATTTGGCCTTATTGAAATAATATCATAATATCCATCGTGATTTAAATCGCCAAAACCGACATTGGTCACCGAAGACTCAAGTGAAAGATTTTGCATTGGTAACAAACCTCCCGTAATTTTGTTGAAAATGTGTAAACAAACCTTTGCATCGGGTATACTGACCACAGCTATGTCTTTTTTACCGTCACCATTGAAATCATCTGTATGAATTGAAGTACCATTTTCACATGTTTCGAAATAATTTCCAATTTGTAACCCCGTTGAAACATCCCATTCTACAATGTTGATTGATTTATTATATCCAGATACATTCGAGTCATTGGTCAATAACACTAATTCATCTTGGCCATCGGCATCAATATCTTTTCCATCGAAATCAATTACATTGCCCAAGGGGAGAAAGCCTGTGAAAAATTCTGACATAAATTGGATATTCATTTCAACATCTGTGACTACTGATGCGGTTGGAATCATAAATGAGCTTGATTGGTTATTCGTTGCATTAAATGATGAATGTCCATAATTTAAGCCGTTTGTGAATGATGTCTGTCGTCCAAGTTCTCCTTGGCTGCCGCCTCCAAACGACCATTCTCTGATTCCATCGTCATTGATATCAAGCCAAATTTCTCCCGGAGATGGATTGATTCTTGAATAACTCAACTCAAATTGAGCATTGGTCAGTGTAATGTTTTTACTCAAATCAATTGATGATTGTTGACTTGTTGTATTGCCCTGTAAAGAAACAGACTGGCTTGAAGAACCGTCTGAAAAAGTAGTCACATTGAATACATCATTCGCCGATACTGTTTCAACCATGAGTTGAAAAGGAGCCACAAAAATAACTACTACCATCAACAGCACACGTGTTTGCATACAAACCCCTTCCAAGACTCTGGCATACTTCAATTATGTTATGATTTGGCAATGAATTTAATCAAGATGTCTCTTAAAATTAAATCTCATCATGAAAAATCGTTATGTTAAGGTAACGTTAGGCCTACTTGACGCTGTATGGAAGACGAGGTAAAATTGAGTTTGATTATTGGTCAAAAGGAATTTGAAATGATTGGGTCTGAAAGCGAAGTAAAACAAAAATGGGAAGAGATGAAACAATCTGACGATTGGGACGTCATATTGCAAAAAATTAAACTTGTTAAGAAAGATACTGATGAATTCACGGTTGTTGCAAAAAATGAACTCGCTGCAGATAAATTCGCTTCATTGATTCACCATTCAAATATCACTACAAAATCTGATAGGATTCTTGCTGCAATTTTTCATTTACGTGATTTACAGAAACTAGAAGACTGTCCTCCTCGACTGATTGAAAAATTATTTGATTCTTCTAATTTAGGACTTCCCGGGAATCTTTCATTATACATCAATCGACTCAGGGACAGGGGTTTTCTTACAATCCCAGAAAAATTCTCAGAAAAGAATCGTTATGTCATTCTCACAGAAGAAGGACATAGGCATCTGAATCAAAAGTTTTCTCAGTGAGGTTGAACAATGGTAATGTCCTCTCCTGACGGCCCCAAAGACGAGGAAGAAAAGTTGGATCTATCATATCAAAACCATACTTCTAGAAATTTTCGTCGAGGAAGGCATCCAAATTCATCGTTCAAGAGAACTATTCTCGATAAGGCGGACCTTACTGAGGCTAATTTTTCTCATTCTGATTTTCGAAAAGCATCACTTGTTGAGGCGGACCTTATGAAATCCTCATTTGATCATTGTGATTTTAGAGGCGCTAATTTGAAAAAAGCAAGGCTCAATTTATCCACATTCAGAAATTGTCAGTTTGATGATGCAGATATTCGAGGTATTCGTGGAAAGTATGCGATTTGGGCAGGAAGTAATTGGTGGGATGCATCATTGGATGATGGTTTAAGGAAAGCATTAGAAAAAAAATGGCCTAAAAAAGACTATTCTTCTTCAAATTGAATCTTCATTGCTTTACTATTAAGAGCATTTCTTGCACCAACATTGAACAAGGGTAAAGCAGCAATTAACCCACACATCCCCATGCAAATTCCACACAAATAAAGCTGTAGTGAATACGCCAATTCTAATTGTCCTCCTAAGTGCTCCGCTGCGGCAGATTGAATATTCAAGCCACCGCCAATCCCTCCAATAAGAGTGATGCCAACTCCAATTAATCCAGTGATTGCGCCCCATTTTCTCAATAAAAAGAGGCCTACTCCGCCAGCACAGACGAGTAAGGAGCCAGCAAACATCAATGCGCCTCTGAATAAGTATGCGTGACTAGAACGCGCCTCATCATGAAAATCTTGGTAATCATCAACAGTGAGGTTTTCACCTTGGCTGTTTGGTGTTGCTAACAATGTCTCAATTTCTGAATCTGGAATTTCCTCAATAAACTGATTTTGCATATCTCCAAAACCGAGGACACCTGTAAATAGAGCGCCGATTATCATGATGATGCCAATAGTTTTGGGACCTTTTCTATCAACGACTTGGGGGAAGACAGGGGGGCTGTTGTTGATTGGCTTCTTGGTTTTTTGATCATCTGAAAGACGTAATGTAAACGTAGAATCATCGCTTGAATTTGAAGAATTATCAGCCATCAGATTTCCTCCTTACATGCTTTCAATCCCTCTGATAAAAATGGAGGGATTGGAAGAGGCATTAGTGAGTCCATATCAATACAAACAGTAACATGACTACTTTTCCAGACCATGGTTGTATCTTGATTAAACAAACGGTATTCCCATGTACAAGACGTTGTTCCTACCTTGGAGAGCCAAATTTTAGCCGTTATTATGTCGCCATATCGAAGCGGATTCATAAAGTCGGTTTCTGCATGAACAATTGGAAATCCAATGTCATGTTTTTCTAATATTTCCGGGTATGAGATTCCGCAAATATGGTTCCATGCCTCCTCAAAAAAACGATGCGATAAATCATAAATTCTAGGAAAATAGGCGATTTTTGCACTGTCAATCATTGGATAATCTACACGCCTCTGAAGGGTGACCGCCATGGTACCTCCAAACAGAGAACCTTCATCAAGAATTGTGAAGGGTTCAAAATGATGAAGCCTTGCGGACAGCGTGGACGTCGCTTCATTATACAGGAATGCCACGGGGGGGCTTCCATTTTCTCTGGAAATACTTCCTCCCAATAGAGGACTGGGCTTGAATAATATCCACGATTTTTTTAACAACCTCCATGAGTGGTTACCAGCGTTTGTGAGTGTGACCTATCACCAAGCGCATAAGATCGATATCATTGATAATAATGGGCAAATGGAGCAAATTTGGAATCGCAAAAAGCCAGGGACACTTGGTGTTTGTGCTATGCTAAAATTTCAATACGGGCTCAATGTAATCCCGCATGTAATTTGTGGAGGTTTTTCTAAATTTGAATCCGAAGATTTCTTAGTTGACTTAGATTATCTTGGTTTGAAGCATATCTTGGCACTTCGTGGCGACCCAAATAAAACAGAAACTCAGTTTAACCCTCACCCACAGGGGTACGCTTACGCCAACGAATTGGTTGAACAAATTGTTGACATGAATGCAGGAAAGTATGTTGAAGATGTCAAAGAGGCGAGGCCGACGGATTTTGAAATTGGCGTTGCAGGATATCCTGAAGTGCACGCAGAGGCGTCAGATTTGCATGATGATATCATTAATCTCAAACGTAAAATAGACTCTGGAGCTTCATTTGTTATCACACAAATGTTCTTTGATAATGCGTGCTTTTTCCACTTTGACAAAACTTGTCGTGAAATGGGCATTCATGTACCACTTATACCCGGCATCAAAGTAATTACATCGAAAAGACAATTAGAAGTACTACCCGAAATTTTTGGCACAAAATTACCAAAGAAATTGATTGATGATATAATGGCTTGTGAAACGGATGAAGAGGTCTGTCAAGTTGGTATTGCACATGCTGTTAATCAGACAAAGGGATTACTTGAATATGGCGTCGTTGGCGTTCATTTTTTCACAATGAATAACAGTCAAGTTTTCAACCAAGTTCTCCAGCAATTCCAAGAGTGATATGCTATGCCATCCATTGATGATTTGGAAAAATTATGTCAAGAGAGAATCCTCATCATTGATGGTGCAATGGGGACAATGATTCAGCGATATAAATTAGATGAGTGTGATTTCAGAAATGCATCATTGAAGGAACATCCCATCGATTTGAAAGGAAATAATGAGATGCTAAACATCACTCAGCCCCAGATTATAGAAGAAATCCACACCCAATATCTCAATGCAGGCGCAGATATCATAGAAACAAATACCTTCGGGGCAACAAGTATTGCACAATCAGAATATGGGTTAAGTGATCGTGCTTTTGAGATGAACCTACAAGCAGCCAGAATTGCTAAAGAAGCCGTTTACAAACATCACCAGGCCACTGGAAGAACGGGGTGGGTAGCCGGGGCGATTGGCCCGACAAACGTGACTTTATCGGCCTCTTCAGATGTGGAAGATTCCGCTTCAAGAGCAGCTACTTGGGATGAGGTTTACGATGCTTATCTGGAACAAATTCTTGGTCTCATAGAGGGGGGTTGCGACATCATTCTGATTGAGACAATTTTTGATGTTCTCAACGCAAAGGCTGCTATCAAAGCAACACTTGACGCATTTGACATAAAAAAAGTCGAGTTACCAATAATCATCTCTGTCACATTCATTCAAGAAGAGGGGGATAGAACCGTTTTTGGACAGAGCGTCGAAGCGTTTTGGACAACTGTCAAACATGCAAAGCCATTCTGCATTGGGATAAATTGTGGTCTAGGGGCTACTGGTTTGAGAAGTAAATTATCTACTCTGGCTCAAATATGTGATACTCGGACTCACATATACCCAAATGCAGGTTTACCAAATCCATTATCTCCCTCTGGCTTTGATGAAACCCCCCCAATTACGGCTGCTCACATTGCTTCTTTAGTCAAAGAAGGATTACTGAATCTCGTTGGCGGTTGCTGCGGAACTACACCAGATCACATCAAAGCAATCCATGATTCCGTTCAAGGATTAAAGCCGAGAAAGCCTGGTGAAGTTATTGAGATTCCGACCTATGCTGGACTGGATACTTGCACCATTTTCCCCGATTCTAATCTGATCATGGTTGGTGAACGGACAAACGTAACCGGTTCAGCTCAATTTCGTAGGCTTATCACCTCGCAAGATTTTGAAAATGCTGTAGAAGTTGCCAGAGAACAAATCCAAAATGGTGCAAATATCATTGATGTGAACATGGATGAAGGTTTGATAGAAAGTGAGGCTGTTATGACCAGGTTTCTGAATATGTTAGCCACTGAACCAGACATTGCATCGGTTCCGGTAATGATCGATTCCTCAAAGTGGAGTGTGCTTGAAGCCGGGCTCAAATGCGTACAAGGTAAACCAATTGTAAATTCTATTTCTCTTAAAGAAGGTGAGGCTGTTTTCTTAGAGCAAGCCAAGATCATTCACCGATATGGGGCGGCTGTAGTCGTCATGGGTTTTGATGAAAAAGGCCAAGCAGAAAGCATCGAACGGAAAGTAGAAATTGCGACGAGAGCACAGAACCTTTTGGTAGACAAGATTGGATTTAATCCATCAGACATCATTCATGACCCAAACGTATTGGCTGTAGCAACTGGCATGGCTGAGCATGATAATTTTGCAAAAAATTATATTGATGCAACAAAACTGATTCGAGAAAAATTTCCACAATCAATGGTCAGTGGAGGAATCAGCAATCTTTCTTTTTCATTCAGAGGAAATGACACCGTACGTCAAGCCATGCATGCCGCTTTTTTGCATCATGCCATTAATGCAGGATTAACAATGGGAATTGTAAATCCTGCCCATTTAACGATATACCAAGATATTGAAGAGTCACTGTTGATGATGGTTGAGGATATTGTTCTCAATCGGCGTGCTGATGCGACAGAGCGTCTTGTTTCGATGGCAGACGCTTTTTCAAAGCAAAAAATAATTGCCGAAAATGCACAAGAATGGAGAGAGCAAGATGTCAAAAAACGCTTGGCTCATGCTCTCGTTCATGGAATTACTGAGTTCATTGAAAATGATGTATCTGAAGCCTATGAAGAAGTTAGAAATGCTCTACAAATCATCGAAGGGCCTCTTATGGATGGAATGAATATTGTTGGAGAGTTATTTGGGTCAGGGAAAATGTTTCTTCCCCAAGTGGTCAAAAGCGCCAGGGTCATGAAGAAAGCAGTTGCTTGGTTAGAGCCACGAATGCATGGCGGTGAGGCTGAACACAAGAAGCGAGCGGAAGTAGTGTTGGCTACTGTGAAAGGAGATGTCCATGACATTGGAAAAAATATTGTCGGCATTGTTTTACAATGCAATGATTACAATGTTCACGACCTAGGAGTCATGGTCCCTCTCTCAACAATTATGGACAAAGTGGAAGAAGTACAGGCCGATGTACTTGGTTTGTCTGGTTTGATTACACCATCACTTGACGAAATGATCAAAGTGGCAAAAGAAATGCAAACAAGAGGAATGAACATTCCATTACTCATCGGAGGAGCAACTACCTCTCGCCAACATACGGCAGTCAGAATCAATCCAGCATACGATCAAGAAGTTGTACACGTAAAAGATGCATCGTTGATATCTGGGGTGCTCAATCAATTATTAGATTCTGAAAAGAGAATTACGTTTAGAAAAACATTAGAGAGTGAGAATGAACGATTGACAGCCCTGTATGAGAGACGAATCAATCAACCTTTACTCACATTGGAAAAGGCAAGAGCAAAGAAACCTATTCTCACATTCAATGAGCAGACATCACTGATTCCACCATTTATTGGAGTAAGGGAATTCGCTCTTACTCTGGAAGATGTAAAACCGTATATTGATTGGAATTTCTTTTTCACAGCATGGGATATGAAAGGAAAGTATCCAGAAATCCTTTCTCATCCGCAAAAAGGAGGGGCTGCGAGGGATTTGTTTGATAATGGACAGAAGATTTTAACAGAAGTCATACAAAATCAGACCTTGAATATCAAAGCGATTGCTGGATTTTGGCCCGCATATTCAGAAGGTGATGACCTCATTATTCAAGATGAAAATGAAAAACGATTTTGTTTTATTCGACAACAAAGAGATGCGGGCAAACACAATTATTGCTTAGCAGATTTTGTTGCTTCGCAAGGTGAAGAAATTCAAGATCATGTGGGTGCTTTTGCAGTTGCTATTCACGGAACTGAAACTCTTGCCCAACAATATGAAGATGAAAATGATGATTACAACTCGATTATGGTCAAGGCTATTTCAGATAGGTTTGCAGAAGCCACCGCAGAAAAATTGCATCAAATGATTCGTGAAATGTGGGGCTTTCCTGATGATGAAGACATGAGCCATAAACGATTGATGAAAGCAGATTATCGCTCAATCAGACCTGCTTTTGGATATCCTGCCTGCCCAGACCACAGTGATAAACGCTCTTTATTCGCCCTTCTGAACGCGAAATCCCATGGATTCCATCTTACTGAATCCTGTGCCACTCACCCTGCTTCAAGTGTTTCAGGGTTATACTTCGGTCACCCTGATGCGAAATATTTCGGTATCAATCGAATCGATGAAGGGCAAGTCATGGACCTGGCTCAGCGTAAGCGCATGCCTCGACGTGAAGTCGAGTATTGGCTGGCATCCATTATCGACTATGACCCAAATTGAATACTCAATTTTCTCTTCGGCTTCGTCCAAGCAACATAGCGGCTCCAAGGAGCGCAAGCATTGACAATGGAGTGGTGAATCCAGGCAATCCTGCAAGCCCACTTTCAGCAACATCATCCGCCAAATCAGCCAAATCAGTGGTAAAGGTGATCACTAACTCTCCAGATTCAGTTCCGTCAGTCCATGTCATCTTTACGTCTTGAGTGAAGTCAGCAGTCTCATCAACATTGAAGCCCAGACCACCGAAAAAGTGCCCGTCCATTGCTTCCGCAGTTACCGTCATCACACCATCTGAGATGGTGATTACCAAATCATCTCCATCCGGATCGGTACAATCAACCATGAATTCGTAAGTTCCAGGAATTAGCGGCAATGTTGCAGCTCCACTCAATGGAGCAACCAATGCTTTACTTCCTTCAACCTTCTTTGAAATTTCAGATGCTTGTATAGCGCCTGTTGCACCTACTTGGGCAACCGCAAATACCTGACAAACTGGCAATCTGTTTTCAGTAGAGGTTTCGTTAGAGTTGTTGTTGTTGTCATTGGTGTTGTCACCATCTGAACCATCGTCTCCAGTAGCAGCCCTCCATACAAATTGACCAGAAGAGATAGTGTCCCAATTGTAAGGGATGTCAACATATCCAGAACCTGATGATATGGCCATCATCAAAGCAACTCCATCTTCTGTAACAAATTTGCCTTTCTTGAGATCATACTCACTATTACTTGTGACTCCATATCGAACAAGTGTGCCTCTTTCTTCTTCAGGCACTGTTCCATCCATGTAATGAGTGTTTTCGGATGTATTTCCATAAGCCTGATTGTGATGGAAATCCCGTGTGCAATACCAGCCGCCATCATCAATAGCAGGTTCACAATATGCAAATCTGCCAGTTGGATTTCCGTCTGCATCCTCACATTCCCATTCCTCAACATTCCGATCAGCATTCCACTCACACTTTTCATCACTGTCAATAGTTGACCAGTATACCTCATTGTTACTGTCATCTTCGCAATAATAACCGCGCTCATGGGATTCGCATTGGTCTGCTTGATAGCTCCGAGACTCATAATTTCCTTCCTTAGAGCAAACATAGTAGTTGCCATTTTCATCACAGTTGTCATAAGGCCCGTTTTCTTGTTCCCACTCTTCAGTGTAACAGGTCCACTGGGAGTTATCTTCGGTACAAGTTGTCCGATCCATATTCCACCAATCTTCTGCTAATCGGTTGGTTTGACAATTGTAATAATCTACCACGCCGTCTTCATTGTAATCTTGAGGTTCACATGTTTCATAAACATGGCCTCTGTATATATCTAATACCCACTCTCCTTCTTGATTGGGCTCCCAAGTACCATTCATTAGAACGAATGCTGAAAATTTGATTCCTGTGTCATCGAATGTGACCTCACAATATGAGTGGTCCTTCTTAACTGGCATACCATTCATTTCCCAAGAATTGCCAATTTCCCCCTCGATGCAATCTGCGCCTTGAATTTCGTCATACCATGACTCGAAAAATATGTCAAATTCTTCTTGGGTCATTACTCCATCACGATTTCCGGATTCATATTCGATATAATAATGCGCAAAAATATTGTATGATTCCTGGATGTTTAAAACCAAACCATCAGAAGTCATTTCTAAGAATGCCTCGGCTGTAAAATTATCAAACTCCTTATCCAAATCTCTTACCCATTCGCACAAAATAGGGTTTGTATAATCATAATTGCCGTAAATCCTATCAATTTTCGATCCATTGTCATCAATCTCATAGAGGTCTGCACGGAAATTAATCACACATGAGGTTTCAGGAATATCTAATGACCAGGGGATTACAAATTCGCCATTACCTGAAATATCTGATCCGGCGATTGTTACATTTTTGGTTAAAACCGGCTCTGGAGCAAACAAATCATCGTTAAATGCGTCATATACATACCATTCAAACAGATAATTGCTCGAATTGTCTAAAGTATGGATGTTCCATTCTAGTTCTAATGTTTCGCCTGCGGAATAATCTGATTCAGATAATTCTGATCCTCCTTGCTTAGATATTGACCAATGAGGCATTGGAGGCGGTTGGCAATTGTAGGAATTGGAATCATAGAAATGAGAGATGTGGTACATATCACCGTTATCATCATATCCGAATAAAGAGATTTCAATGCTTCTATGACAGATGTGCTGCGGAGCATCGGAGTGAAAGTGCAAGCGCTCTTCATAATTTGAATACACTTCTTCTGTCATATTCTTTGCATCGTAATGGAATTTCGATTCATGGTAATGCGTTGGTTGTTGATAGTGTGTTATACCTTCAGATATCTCAAGCGTGTAATCTTTGGCGTTGTCCAAATTCTCGCTTACAATTTTTATTTCGTTTTTATCTTGCCTTAGGTAGCCATCCCAGCAAGTTTCTTCAGAATCATGTTCTTCCATCTCACAATCATATGT
>PABV01000004.1 GCA_002699425.1 Methanobacteriota archaeon | reverse complement strand
TATAATTCCTATTGTTACTTTTTTAGATCTTTTCATTTTTTTCCGTATTCTGACCAGGAGCCATCATAAATCACAGCATTTTTACCACTTATTAGAGAATATGCTAGACCTAAAACACACGCAGTTATTCCTGAACCGCAAGTAAAAACGATAGGTTTAGAAATATCTACGTTATTTTGATCAAAAACTTTGATCAATTCATCTTTAGACTTAAAAGTATTTTTTTCCTGTTCTATACATTCTTTAAAAGGAATATTTTTTGAGCCTATGATACAGCCTTTTTTTAATCCAGGACGAGGCTCATCTATTTTACCTGAAAATCGATCACGACTTCTAGCATCAACCAGAGTAAAAGAAAAATTTTTAATGCTCTCTTCTATTTGCCTTTTATTCTTTATCAATTCGGAATTTTCATTCACTCTATATTCGCTTTTGCGATCTGATATATTTATTACACCAGATTTTTCAACGTTCTTGCTTTCCCCTTTACTAGTAGGTTTATTTTCATTTAACCATTTTTTCATACCCCCATCTAAGACAGAAACTTTTTTATGACCAAAATATTTTAAAGCAAACCACAATCTGCATGAGCTATAAGTGTCACTGAAATCATAAACAATAATATGATCATCATTTTCAATTCCAAAAGACCCTAGCATTTTGGTCCAATAATCGGAATTACTCATCATATGCGGATAAGGAGAGTCCTTATCGCTGTGTTCGTCAACATCCCAAAACATAGCTCCTTTAATATGTTTATCAGTATATTCTTTTTTAGCTTTACGTTTCGAAGAAGGCATATGCCAAGTAGCATCAAAAATTTTTACTTTTTTTATATTATTTTCAAGCCAATCGGTTGAAACTAGGTTCATTACATCCCTCTCTTTTTCAAATATTTTTGATGATAATCTTCTGCTTTGCAATAATTTAACTCTTTAGATACTTTAGTTACAATTCTTCCATTAAAATTTTTACTTTCATCATTTAAAACCTTCTCTGCAATTTTTTTTTGAATTTCATTATTATAAAAAATTTCACTTCTATACTGGGTTCCTATATCTGGACCTTGCCTATTTAAAGTGGTTGGATTGTGAATTTTTAAAAAAAATTTAACAAGCTCCTCAAAAGAAATAATACCTTCGTCAAAAAATACTTTCACTACCTCCGCATGATTTGTTGTTCCACTACATACATTTTCATAGGTTGTATCTGCACTATTACCCCCACAATAACCTACTTCTGTTTTTTTTACCCCTTTAAGTTCTTCGAACTCTAGGTCGGGTTTCCAAAAACACCCAGCTGCAAATATTCCAGTTTCCATTTTCTTTAAATTCTAATATGTTAATTAAATTAATTAAAGGCGGTAAATTTGCTCTCGAAATCTCAAAAAGCTGTTTTATACATGATTGGTTCAGTAATTTGTTTCAGTACAATGGATTTGATTGTTAAATATTTAAATAATGTCCCATTCGGTCAGGTTTTATTTATGAGATTTTTTTTTGGAATGATACCAATCTTTTTCTTAATACCCAGAAATAAAATTTTTACTTTTTATAAAACTAAAAGACCAATTCTACACACTTTTAGAGCTGTTAGTGGCACAATTGCTATAATAGCTCTGTTTGTTGGTTTAAGAAATTTACCCTTAGCAGATGTTATCAGTTTAACTTTTACCGGACCTTTGTTTGTTACAATAATGTCTGTAATTTTTCTTTCTGAAAAAGTTGGTATAAAAAGATGGTCTGCAGTTGCTATAGGTTTCGTTGGGATGCTATTTATTGTTCGTCCTGCATTTGAACAAATGAATTTTTACTACATCTTTCCAGTTATATTTTCTATAGGTTTCGCAAATGTTGCTATAAGTATAAGGAGTTTGTCTAAAACTGAACCAAATTATTTAATAGCATTTTATTTTTCAATTTTATCCCTTTTGGTAGGTCTTATAACTATTGTAAATGGTTGGATTTGGCCAACTCTTTATGAGGCATTTTTATTTTTATTACTTGGTCTTGCCGGAGGTATAGCAAACTTATTACTTACTCAAAGTTACAGATTAGCGGATGCTAGCCTAGTTTCACCAATTAAATATTTATCTTTAGTAGTAGCGGTGGTGGCTGGTTATTTAATTTTTAGTGAAGTACCAAAAATTATGACTTTATTTGGTGCTGGATTAATTGTTATGAGCTCGTTTATTATATTTAGAAGAGAAGTAACACTAAAAAAACAAGTTGTGGCACCTAGAGTATGAAGCCAAAGTGGTGGGAAAAATCTAAAAGATATATATCAAAAAAGGACAAAGTAATGGCAAGGTTAATAAAATCTTATAAAAGCCACCTTACAACTAGAAATAATTTTTTTTATTCATTAACACGCTCTATAGTTAGCCAACAGATTTCAGTGGCAGCCGCGGACTCTGTATTTTCAAAATTTGAAAAAAAATGTAAAGGGAAAATAAATCCGAAAGTTGTAAATAAACTTAGTATTACAACTTTGAGAAAATGTGGTTTAAGTAGACTGAAAGCAAAAGGCATTAAAAGTTTAGCAAAAAAAATATTGAAAAAAACCTTTGATCCAAAATTAATAAAAAAAATGGATGATGAAGAGGCAATTTTATATCTATCAGGTTTAAGGCAAATAGGAAGGTGGTCAAGTGAAATGGTTTTGATTTTCTTTTATAACCGACAAAACATATGGCCAATACAAGATATTGGTTTGTTAAGAGCTATATCGCTTAATTATAAAAAAAAAATACTTACCTCCCAAAAGCTTTGTCAAAAAACTTCAAAAAAAAT
Organism: Methanobacteriota archaeon; assembly: GCA_002699425.1. Classification (GTDB taxonomy): domain Archaea; phylum Thermoplasmatota; class Poseidoniia; order Poseidoniales; family Poseidoniaceae; genus MGIIa-K2. The sequence goes on along the minus strand of PABV01000004.1, from coordinate 7,626 downwards.
TTTCACCTTACTGTACTTTAGCAGTTATGGCATTGTGGCACTCCGTTGACAATGAGCCAGTACAATATTAAGTTTTGTTATGCCAGAAAAATTAATCATTTCTTGGGATGAATACAATAAGACTGTAGAAAAATTAGCCATCATGGTTCATGACAGCGGTTACAAACCTACTTTACTTGTTGGTATCATGCGTGGCGCCGCACCAATGATAGATGTTTTAAGTAGAGTTTTTAAATTAAAATGTGCCTATCTAGCTGTGGAATCTTACAGCGGTAAGGGCATTGAAGACGAACAAGGAGATATAGTTTTCTCTAGAGAGATGAGTTCTATTGCTAAAAATATGGGAGGAAGAATACTATTATGTGATGATCTCTCAGACACAGGAATTACTCTTAAAAAAAGTGTAGATTGGTTAAGAAAATACGATCCTATAAAAGGTAAAATAGAAGATATAAAAACAGCAACCCTGTGGAAGAAAAAAAAATCAACATTCGAACCAGATTACTGTGCGATTAAATTACAGAGTGATCCATGGATAGTGCAGCCTTTTGAACATTATGAAGAAATAAGAATTGAAGAATTAAAAATCAAACAAAAAAAATAAGGGCCAGACAAAATATCTGGCCCTTAATTATTCTAATTTAAATTCTAAAGTGAAAAGCTTATTACGCTTAGTATTGCAACCACCCAAATGGCAGGTGAAGTTTTAGCTGCATTGCCGCTAAATATTTTTATTAATGCATAAGCGATAAAAGCTAAAGCGATACCATTACTAATGCTATATGTTAAAGGCATAGTAATCATTGCTAAAACTGCTGGAGCAGACTCACCTATATCTTTCCAATCAATGTCTGTAATATTTTTTACAAATAAGACTGCAACGTAAACCAATGCAGCACCATCGATCTCTTTTGGTAAGCTTGTTGCTAAAGGCGCAAAGCCTAAACACAAAAGAAAGAGTACCCCTATAACAAGAGAAGTCATTCCTGTTCTGCCTCCTGCTTTTACTCCTGCACCAGACTCTACATAACTTGTTACTGTAGTAGTTCCTACAAGACTTCCCGCAACTGTTCCTACACTGTCAGCAAGCATTGCTTTCTCAATATCTTGAACTTTTCCTTTGCCATCAACTTTTCCAGAAACGTTCGCAACTGAGGTTAATGTTCCCGCAGTATCAAAAAAGTCGATAAAGAATAAGGTAAATATTACAGTAATACCACTTCCTGTAAAAACTTTACCTGTATTAAAACCTTCAAAGGCATCAAATAAATAAGACATTGACGGAGGTGCTGAAAAAACACCGTTAAATTTTGCTAGAGATGAACCACCTTTAATTGTTGCTCCTGTCCATTCCCACATTGGTAACCATGCTAGAACACTAAAAACTAAAATACCAATAATGATATTTCCTTTTATTTTTAATTTTTCTAAAACAATCATTACTACAAATGCTAGACAGCCAAGAAGTACTAGTGGATTTTTAATATCCCCCAAGGTTACTAATGTAACAGGGTGATCTCCCACAACTCCCATTATTTCTAAACCGATTATAGCTAAGAAAAGACCTATACCTGCTCCAATTCCAAATTTTAAACTTCTTGGAATGGAATTGATAATCCATGCTCTTATCGGTGTTAATGAAATTAATAAGAAAAGTATACCTGCAAGCAAAACTGTCGAAAGAGCTTCTGCAGGAGTATATTTCATTCCACCAACAACACCAAATGCTACAAATGCGTTAATGCCCATACCAGGCGCAAGACCTATAGGCCAAGATTTACCGTAAAACGCCATTATAAAACATGCTATGGCAGTTGCTACTATTGTTGCCGTAAACACACCACCGAAATCAAAGAAACCTTTCTCAGTTCCAGCAAATTCTCCAGAAAGAATAAAAGGATTTAAGAACATTATGTATGCCATTGTTAAAAAAGTTGTAACACCAGCAATTACTTCTGTTCTAAAATTAGTTTTATGCTTTCTATACTCAAAGTATTTATCCATCATAATTTTTCCTCCAATACGCACTTGTAGTACATATTTAAAAATAAAAAAGTTCAAAATGGGTTAGATTTAAATCGAAAGTTGTATATTGTTTATAACTCTTGCACATCAACCTTGTAAAATTTGATATAATTTAATAATTCAAAAAATTTTTTATGAAAAAATTCTTAAAATTCTTTGTTATTTTAATTTTAATCTCAGGTTGTAAAACAGTTAATAAAAAAGTTGATGAGGCTTCGAGTAAAGAGTCTGAAAAATTAAGTAAATTTTTAAAAAAAACTGAGTCCGATTTAAAAATAGAGTTTGGAAAACCTGACTTAATAGAGGTTACAAGTAAGAAAAATAAGGTTTTGGTTTACTATGACTCAAAATTTAAGATAAAATGTGAAAGACGATTTGAAGTTAACCCGAACAATGTAGTAGTTGGTTTTAACAGCAAGAATTGTTTTTAAGATAATTTTCCGGCAATTTTTATTGCAAAGGCATAATCAAAAGCAATATCTTCAATTATATTTTTTCTGCCCGAACGAGATCCATGCCCAGCATCCATTTCACATTTTAAAAGTAATAAATTATTGTCAGTTTTGTAGCTTCTTAATTTGGCGCAGTATTTAGTTGGTTCGTCAAAAAGAACCCTAGAGTCCGACAGCGATGTAGTTATTAAAATATTTGGATAATCTTTTTTTTGTATATTTTGAATCGGATCGTAAGATCTAATGTATTCAAAATGCTCTTTATTATTTTTTGCATCGCCAAATTCTTTAAACTCACCCTTTGTTAGAGGTAATTCATGTCTCAAATTAGTTTGTAAAGGCTCTAAAAAACCAACTGCATTGATAGCTCCTAGAAATAAGTTTGGTTCTTGATTGATAACATTGCCAATAAGAAGGCCTCCTGCTGACCCTCCGTAAGCAATTATTTTCTTTTTACTGGTATACTTTTTTTCTATAAGAAATTTTGCACAGTGTATAAAATCTTTAAAAGTATTTTTTTTATTTAGCATTTTACCCTCTTTCCACCAATTCATTCCTCTCTCTAAGCCACCTCTAATATGACAAGTTGCCCAAATTATATTTCTATTAATTAAAGACAGCCGCGAAGATGAAAATGTAGGTGTCATAGAACTTCCATAACTTCCATATCCATATAGCAATAAATTAGCAGTCCCATCTAATTTTGTATTTTTGTGATAGGTAATAGTGATAGGGATTTTACGATCATCGTGACTTTTACAATTTAGTCGTTCTACAATGTAATCTTCTCTATTATGACCAGATGGTATTTCTTGCTCTTTAACAAGTTTTTTACTTTTAGTTTTAAGATTATACTCAAAAGTTCTAGCAGGAGTTTTTGGGGACTCGTAACCTATTCTTATGATGTCAGTATTTTTATCTTTTTGTAGTAGAGCAACACCTGGTGATATAACTTTTTCATCAGTAAAAATTAATTGCTCTTCTTTATTTGTTTTCACATTTCTTACAAAAACTTTTTGAAGAGCATCTGAAACTTCAGTTCTTAGTATCCAATTTTTTAAAAAAGTTAAACCGCCAATTAGAACTCCATTTTTCGATGGTATAAAATCATCCCAATCATTTAATTTTTCATGTTTACATCTTAAGACTTTAAAATCCTCAGCTTTTTTATTTGTATGCATATACCAATACCCATTAAAGCTATCTATATTATAAAGAATGCCTTCTTCTCTTTTGATAAATAATTTGGGTTTAAATATTTTTTCACTTTTATGGAAAAAATAAACTTCAGTAGTAGTGTGTTCTCCAGTTTCAATTATATAAAATTGTTCACAAGATGTAGCGTCGATCGAGCAGGTAAACCTCTCATCCTTTTCCTCAAAAATTAGTTTATCGTCATTTATTGAAGTTCCCAATTTATGTTGGAAAATTTTACGAGGTCTTTTTTGAGAATCGTGTTTTCTATAAAAAAAAGACTTATCATCATAAGCCCATAAAACCCCACCTGCAGTATCTTCAATTTTTTCAATAATTTTGTTATCCGATATACGTCTTACGAAAATAGTAAAATATTCACCACCTTTATCATCTATTGAAAATGCTAATAGCTTATCATCGTAAGAAACTGCAAGATCTCCAGTGCTGAAAAATTTCTTGCCCTTTGCTTCTAAATCGCCATCAAAATAACATTCTATCTTGCTATCATTTATTTTCTTTCTAAATTTCTTAAAGTAATTTCCTTCTTTTGTAGTCTTAGTCCAATATTCATAGTTTTTATCTTTATAAGGTAAACTCTCGTCGTCCAATTTTATTCTGCCTTCAATTTCAGCAAAAAGTTTTTTCTGAAGATCTTTTGTGTCCTTCATATTTTCTTTTGTATATGTATTTTCCTCTTCAAGGTATTTTCTTACCTCAGGGTTAAGTTTGCTAGTATCTCTTAGGATTTCTAGACAATTATCTTGATGTATCCAGGAGTAATCATCTATCCAAGTATAACCATGACAACTTTTCTTTTCAGGTTGTTTCCTCAATTGTGGTATCTTCATATAAAAGAAATTATGAACTTATTTTTAATCATTGGAATTTGTTTTGTCATTCTTTATTTATTATTAAATTGGTTTAGCAAAGCAAGTAGTAAAAGAATCGCAAAGGGCATTAGATATATAATTTTTACAACAGGAATTCTTTTAGCTATAACCCTTTTCTTAGTTGGTAGATACGCTTTTACCATTCCTATACTGTTTTTTTTAATACCCCTTCTAAAATTAAAAGGTGGCATAGGTTTATTTCAATTATTTCAACTTTGGAGACTTATTAGCTATTTGCGCCAAACAGGAAGATATTCATTTAGATCTGGAACAAATTATTCAAAAGCATCATCCAATATATCTTTGGACGAAGCATACAACATTCTCGGATGTAAAAAAGGAGACTCTAAGGCCCAGGTTTTATCCAGCTACAAAAGAATAATGTCAAAACTGCATCCAGATAAAAATGATACTAATACAACTAAACTTGCTCAAATGGTTTCAGAAGCAAAAGAAACTATTTTAAAAAACGATTTTAATTAATTAATAAGCTTTAAAGACTCAGACAAGACTTTATCAAAAGAAACTTTGTCTTTACCTAGAGTATCATGGGTAGTTTTACCTTTTTCTATCCCCTCAGGTTCAACAGTAGTTATCAACTTACTGTACGAGCTGTATACTAATGGTGAGTCACAAAATATCATAAGTGCTTTTATTTTAAGTGCAACGGCTATATGCCCCCAACCAGTATCGTTTCCTATATATAAATTACAGTTTTTTATAATCGGCAGAGTTTCTTTTATGCTCATTTTCTCAAACGAAAAACTATTTTTTCCTGCAAACGAATTTTTGAACTGGTTAATTAAATTAGCATCATTTTTTCCACCAGCTAAATAAAATTTACACTTTTTTCTCTTAGAAATTTCTTCTGCAAGTCTTATATAATTATCAATAGCCCATCTTTTTGTAGGGCCACTAGCACTTAATCCCAACAATATAGAAAAACTTTTTTCCAAATTATTATTTGTTTTTTTAATTATTAAGTTAGGCTCTGTTGATACAACTTGATTAGTTATACTCTCGGTAAATATTTTACAGCTATTTATAATATTATCTTTTGAGCGAAAAAGTGGATATTGATAGATGGATTTTATACCTGCTAATCGTGCAACTAAATTATATCTTAAAGATGAATTAAAAATAAAAATTTTATCAAAGTTTCTTTTTTTTAGTTCTTTCGTTAATTTGAAAATGCCTCTCACTCCATCCATATCATTTTTAAGAGTAATTATTTCATCAACATGATCGTCATCAGCAAATAAATCAGATGCTCTTGAGCTTTCTTTAACCAATAAGCTTATTTTAGAATTGAATTTTTTTGATAAAGCGTGAATATAAGGTAGCCCGGCTAAAATAATATCGCCTATTCCATAACGAACTTGCACTAATAATAGTTTCATTTTTTTTACAATTTATAGTACCTTTATATCAATAATGGGGGCAGGATTATGATAAAGAAAGGTGTTTATGCTGCTGGATTAAGCGTATTAAACAAAGATCTTTCGGTAAATATTGATGCAACAATAAATCATGCCGAAGGCTTAATTCAAAATGGATTACACGGAGTCTTCTTCTGGGGAAGTACCGGCCAGTCCCAATTGGTAAGTTTGCAAGATAAGAAAAAACTTATTTCAAAAATATCTAATCACAAGTTAAAAAAACAATTTTTTTTAGGTACTGGTGACAACTCTTTACATAACAATTTCGAACTAATCGATCACGGATTTAAAAATAAATTTGATACTTACTTACTGATGCCTCCAGCATACTACCCCAAGACTAATCAAGGGGTTTTTAACTTTTATCAGAAAATAATTTCAACATTTCCAAAAATAATCATTGGAATTTATAACTTTGAGAAGTTATGTGGGTATAAGTTTAGTGTAGAAGCAATTACTCATTTGGTAAAAACCTATCCTAACAACATAAGGTTTGTAAAAGACAGCTCATATAATCTTTTTCAAACATTAAAAATAAAAGATCTTCTAATTTTTCCAGGCTCAGAGACTAAATTAAAAACTGGACTAGACGCTGGTTGTTCGGGTTCTGTTAGTGCTGTCCTGAACGTGACCCATTCGCTTGCGCGAAAAGTTTTTGATGATTTTACTAACAAAAAGGAACAAACTGTAAATGAAAAATTAATAAAGGTAAGAGAAGCTTTTGACAAATATCAATTAATTTCTGCACTTCATACTTATATGTCAATAGAAGACGAAAAATATAAAAATTTACTACCCCCCCTTGTTTTACTTTCTGAGGAAAAAAAAATAGAATTATTATCTAAATTAAAAGAATTGAAATTTTTAACAAAAAAAAATATTGCAGCTTAAGCCATGTTACTTGCTAAGTTATTATCTAAAATTTATAAAAAAGAGGGTGGTATAGTTCTAAGTGACTATTCGGGCCAAAAATACATTTGTGGTCGACCTCGAAGGGATAATCCTATTACTTTAAAATTGCTCAAAAAAAATCTTAATTGGAAATTAATTTTAAATCCTGATAAAAACTTTCCAGAAGCGTTCATGAATGGCGATATAGTAATTGAGAACGCATCCCTATTAGACTTTCTAAATCTCACATTTAAAAATTTAGGTAATAATGAAATTACAAAGACATCTTATTATTTAAAAAAAATTGCAGCTTTCTTTAAAAGTATAACTCCTAAAAGCTTATCTAGAACTATGTCTTCAGTCCAATTCCACTACGATTTTGGAGGGGAAAAAGGTGAAAAACTTTACGATTTGTTTCTTTGCAAGAATCGATATTATTCTATGGCGTATTGGAAATCAGATGACGAAACATTGGAACAAGCACAACAAAATAAAGTTAATCACATAATTAAAAAATTAGGCAATGTTAAACCTGGTAGTCGTATAATTGACTTAGGTTGCGGCTGGGGCGGAATGGCTTTTGAACTTGCGAAGCAAAAAGGTTGCGAGGTGACAGGTATTTCACTAAGCAAAAATCAAATCGACTACTGCAAAAGAAAAGCAAAAGAATTAAAATTAGACAACCAAGTAACTTTTGAATTGAAAGATTATCGAGAAGTGAAAGGCAAATAT
>PABV01000003.1 GCA_002699425.1 Methanobacteriota archaeon | reverse complement strand
TTTTTAGGTGAAAAAGATAATCCTAATTCAATATTACTTAAAAATAATAACTTACATATAGATATTAAAATCAATCCAAATAGCATTATAGGAAAAAAAGACAAGGCTGGGATAATAGACATAGTTCTTGAGTCTGCTATTTCAACAATTATTGATAATGAAGACTCTGTTGCGGCAGTAGATGGTGCAGATAAAGTTAATTGTTATAGAAACTGGTTAGGTTTGATGAAGGGAGATTTAAAAACTGAGGTTGTTAAGAATGGAAAAAAATTTATTCGAAAACTTAACCCTGATAGAAATTATACATCACCCGATGGATCTAAAATAGTCTTGCATGGACGATCGTTGTTACTTAACAGAAATGTTGGTCATTTAATGAATAATCCTGCGATAATTTTAAATGATGGATCAGAAATTCCTGAGGGTATAATGGATGCATTTGTTTCAACTCTGTGTGCAATACACGATTTTAAAAACAAAAAAAATTCTAGGACAAATTCCGTTTATATAGTTAAACCAAAAATGCACGGTCCTGATGAAGTTGGATTCACTAATGACATATTCAAAAAAGTTGAGGAAGTTTTAGGTTTAAAAGAGTTTACTATTAAAGTTGGAATAATGGATGAAGAAAGAAGAACAACTGTGAATTTAAAAGAATGTATTAGAAAAGTTAAGGAAAGAGTTGTTTTCATCAATACTGGTTTTTTAGATAGAACTGGTGATGAAATGCATACCTCTTTTGAAGCTGGACCAATGATTTTTAAGGGTGATATGAAAAAATCTAATTGGTTAAATACTTATGAAAATTGGAATGTTGACATTGGTTTATCTTGCGGATTTTCTGGTAAAGCCCAGATTGGAAAAGGAATGTGGGCTATGCCCGATAAAATGTCTGAGATGATTGAACAAAAAATAGGTCATCCTAAATCTGGTGCTAATTGTGCATGGGTTCCTTCTCCGACAGCCGCAACGCTTCATGCAACTCACTATCACAAATTAGATGTATTTAAAAAACAATCTGAAATTATTTCAAGAAAAAAAGCTGATCTTAAAAAAATATTAGAGATACCAATAGCAGACAGACCAAACTGGTCGTCCGATGATATTAACAAAGAGTTAGAAAATAATGCTCAAGGAATATTAGGGTATGTAGTGAGATGGATTGATCAAGGGGTTGGCTGTTCAAAGGTACCTGACATTAATAATGTTGGTTTAATGGAAGATAGAGCAACATTAAGAATATCCTCTCAACATATGGCAAATTGGCTTCACCATAATATTTGTACTAAGGATCAAGTTTTAAATGTTTTGAAAAAAATGGCGACAATTGTTGATAAACAGAATAGTGGAGATAAAAAATATATCCCAATGTCTCGTGATTTTGAAAAATCTATAGCTTTTTCGGCAGCATGTGATTTAGTATTTAAAGGCAGAGAACAACCTTCGGGATATACAGAACCTTTATTACATATGAGAAGATTAGAAAAGAAAACTAATCGCTAGAAACCGGAACCCTATTTTTAAAGGCTGATATTAAAGTACCGTCATCAAGTTGTTCTATTTCACCACCTACCGGCAAACCTTGTCCAAGCTTAGAGATTTTTATACTATCATTTTTTATAGCTTCTTCGACATAATGAGCCGTAGTTTGTCCTTCGACAGTAGCGCTAGTAGCTATAATTACTTCTTTAAGATTATTTTTTTTTATTCTTCTTATCAGGGAGTCTATTAATAAGTTTTTTTGCTCATAATTTTCACTTGGGTTTATTGTTCCGCCTAATATATGAAAGTATCCCTTAAAAATATTTGAGGAGTCTATTACCCACATATCTGCTAAATTTTCAACAACACAAATTTTATCGTAATTTTTACTGTTTGTTTCACACAAACATTGATTATTTATTAATTTAAGATTACCACAATTAATACATCTAACTATATTTTTATAAACATTTGCTAATGACTTAGCCAAAGGCTTGATCATATTCTCTTTATTATTAATGAGTTTTAAAATTATTCTTTTTGCTGATTTGGGACCAAGACCTGGTAGTTTTGAAAATTGTTTAATTAATTCTTCTATTTCTGGTATTTGATTATCCATTTAAAAAGGTAATTTGAGATCCAGTGGGAGATCACCAACACCGGCAGCTTTACTTAGTTCTTCCGAAGTTTTTTTTTTTAGTTTATCTTTAGCATCATTATAAGCAGCAACAATAAGATCATGTACTATTTCGTCTTTTTCTTTTTTTGCATTCGGATCAATAAAAATAGATTTCATCTCATAATCACCCGTAAGAGTTATCTTTACTAAATTGCCTCCAGATACTCCCTCGACCTCGATCTTCTTTAAACTTTCTTGAACTTCCTTCATTTTTTCTTGCATTTTTTTTGCTTTTGATAGCATGTCAGAAAAATTATTCATCTTTATCTTCCTTTACTTCTACTAAATCAGCATCTGGAAATACATTTAACATTTCTTTTACTGTTGCACTATTTTTTTCATTTGAAAGTAATTTTTCTTTGTTAGAGATTTTTTTCTCATGAAATGTTTTCAGATCAGAGTTCTTACTTAATGTTATTATCCATCTTTTACCAGTCCATTCGAATAAACTTTGTGATAATTTCTTAATAAAATTCTTATTTATATTTTCGTTGAAATTGATATCAATATTTCCATTTTCAAAATTTGCTAATTTTACATTTCTTTCTAAATCATATTTAAGTTCCATTTCTTTGTTTTTTTCCGCTAAATATATAAGATCCGCAAATGATCTGACTTCAAATTTTTTATTATTTACTACATCTTTTTCAGAATACGTTTTGATTTGATCGGTATTTTTCATTTGGTTTTTTGCAAAATTAATTGTTTTGGTATTATCTATTTCCTCTACTTCTTTTATTTCTTTTGTAGATATTTTCTCTGTTTTTGTACTTCCTACTTCAATATTTTTTTCAAAATTTTTATTATCAATTAATTTTGCATGCATTAACTGCATTAAATACATTTCTAATGCAATATTTTCATTAGAAACTACTTTTAAATCCTCTATAGCTTTTAAAGTTAATTGCCAGAATAAAGATAAATCTTGCATATTTAAATCTTTGCTGCCTTTTTCGATTAATTCTTTTTCACCTTCCGAAATAAATAAATCTTTTTCAAAAGCTCCGAGATTAATTCTTCTACTAAAAAGATAGATTAATTCTAAGAAATCATTTAAAAAGTTTTTAGCATCTAAACCGACATCTATTAGCTCATTCAATAACTCCATTGATTTTTTTTCTTCCCCATTAAAAACATGAGTGAGCAAAATAATGAGCTTAGATTTATCTGCTAATCCGAGCATTTTTCTTACTCCTTCTTCATCTACCGTTTTGCTAGGGTCTAAACTTTGGTAGACCAATGCTCTATCTAATAAAGAAATTGCATCTCTCACAGAACCTTCGGATGCTTTTGATAGTAATTTTAATGCTTTATCTGATATTTTACCTTTTTCAAGATCTGAAATTTTTTTAATATGTTCATAAATTTTTTCTAAACCAACTCTTTTCAAATCAAACCTTTGGCATCTTGACAAAATTGTCACTGGAATTTTTCTTACATCAGTAGTTGCTAATATAAATTTTAATTTTTCTGGTGGCTCTTCTAAAGTTTTCAATAATCCATTGAAAGCTTGTTTAGATAGCATGTGAATTTCGTCTATAATATAAATTTTATATTTTGAACTTGTAGGGTTATATTTTGAATTCTCTATTAGCTCACGAACATCATCTATTCCTGTTTTTGACGCAGCATCCATTTCTAGAACATCAATATGATTTGAGTTTTCTATCTGTCTACAATGATCGCATAAATCTTTTTTATTATATTTTTTTCCTTGGTCATTATCATTAGTGCAATTAAGAGCTTTTGCGATTAATCTTGCGGTAGTGGTTTTTCCTACACCTCTTATTCCAGTTAAAAGGTATGCATTAGGAGTCTTTCCAATTTTAATAGCATTGGCAATTGTTTCGGCTATTATCTCCTGTCCAATTAACTCTTTAAATATTTTTGGTCTATATTTAAGTGCTAGGACTTTTAATTCTTTATTAATATTTTCCATACTAGGAGACCAAACAACCCGTTTTTAAAAGTTCGTGCTGCTGTTGTTACACCCTGACACAATAAACATATCAAAATCGCCTGAATGGCCTCCGAATTATTATATCAATATCAAAATGAATTCTACAAGCTTGGAATCTTCAATTTGTGGACTAATTTTTTTGTCTTGATTGAGAAGCTTCGTAAACTCCCAAAATATTGAGACTTTCGGTATGAAATCCAAGCTCCTCTAAAGCCTTTTGAACTTTTGGTTGTTCTATATGCCCCTCTAAATCTAAATAAAAATTCGTCTGATCAAATGTATTTTTTACAGAGAAACTCTCAAGCTTTGTAAGGTTTACCTGATTAGTAGCAAAACCGCCAAGACATTTATACAAAGCAGCAGGTATACTTTTTAATCTAAATATACAGCTAGTAATATATTTTTTATTTGTTTCATACTTTGGTTGTTTAATATTTTTTCCCATTATTAAAAATCTTGTTACATTATTTCTTTCATCCTCGATATTTTTGATTAGGACTTTAAGATTATAAATTTTTGCAGATAAAGTTGAAGCAATTGCTCCAATTGTCGTATCATTACTTTTGGACAACTCTTTAGCAGACCCGGCTGTATCTGCAGAAATTATAGTTTTTAGTTTATATTTTAATATAATTTTTTGGCACTGATCGATAGCTTGGGCATGACTTCTTACATATTTAATATTTTTTAATTCAGCGTTTTCTTTAACCAAAAGGTTATGTTCTACTGTCTGAAAATGTTCTGCATAAATTTGTAGTTTATATTTTGGTAATAAATAATGTATATCTGCTACTCTACCTGCTAAAGAATTTTCAATAGGAACCACTATTTTGCAATTTTCGTTTTCATAAGCAGTTTTGAAAGTTTCTTCAAAAGTTGAGCAAGCTTTTATTGAGCTACCGGGGAACAGTTTTTCACATGCTATATGTGAATAAGCCCCCATCTCGCCTTGAAATGCTATTTCGTTTTTTGACATTAATATCTCATTATAATATTTATGCGGCTCAAAGACGCAAGTTTAATTAATTTACTTAAAGTTTTTTATATAAACTCGTGTTATATCTAACATATTAGTTATCAAATTTATGAATGGTTTTGAAATAAATAAAATTATAGCCGCAATTATATTTACTATTGTAGTAGTTTTTGGAATAGAAAAAATAAGCAGCATAGTATTTCACGTAAATAAGCCTTCTGAGGCAGCATATAAAGTAGAAGCGCCAGTAATTATGACGGCAGGAGCAAAATCTTCTGGAGCAGCAGCGGTAGATATTAAAGCGCTATTAGCTCTTGGTACAATAGAACATGGGGAAAAGGTCTTTAAAAAATGTTCTGCATGTCATGTTGTAGCTAAAGGTGGTAAAAATAAAATAGGACCTGTCCTTTACGGTGTTCTTGGAAAAAAATCGGCATCGATACCAGATTATAAATATTCTAAAGCATTAATAAATCACGGAAAAGTATGGTCTTTTTCTGAAATGAATTTGTATTTGATTAAACCTCAAGCTCATATCAAGGGTACAAAAATGGCATTTGCTGGTTTGAAAAAAGAAAAAGACAGAGCATCAGTAATACTTTATATGAATAGTAAAAGTGATAGTCCTCTACCAAATCCTTAATTTACTTCATACACCATTCTATAATACTTTTTTGTGCATGAATTCTATTAAAAGCCTGTAACCAAACAACTGAATTTTTTCCATCCAGAACCTCACTCGTAACTTCCTCTTCTCTACTTGCTGGAAGGCAATGCATAAAAATTGCATCGGGTTTTGCAGTATTCATAATTTTTTTATTAACTTGATACTTTTTAAGCATTTTCTTTTTTTTATTTTTATCTTCTTTATCACTCATGGATATCCATTTATCTGTCATTACACAGTCAGCATTTTTAGCAGCTTTATATGGATCTTCTGTTATTAAAAGTTTGCAATTATTTTTTTTTGCAGCCTCAATTACTTTTTTATTAGGCTGGTACTTTTTAGGACAAGCAATCTTCAGTTCAAATTGAAATTTAGTAGCTGCCTCAATAAAAGAATTAGCAACATTATTTCCGTCCCCAAGCCAAGCAATAGTTTTTCCTTCTATATCTCCCTTTGATTCTTCGAAGGTTAGAATATCTGACATGATCTGACACGGATGGTTTAAGTTGGTTAGTCCATTGATTATTGGAATTTCTAAAAATTTTTTAAATTCATCAATATCTTTATGGGCATCTGTTCTTATCATAAGTATATCTGCGTACTGTGACAAAACTTTAGCTGTATCTTTTATTGTTTCGTCTCCTTTGCCATAATGAATTTCATCATGATTTAAAATAATAGAAGATCCGCCTAGTTGCTTGACCGCAAGGTCAAAAGAAATTCTTGTTCTTGTTGAAGGTTTTGCAAATAACATGATCATAGTTTTTCCTTTAATTGGCTGATCTATATCAGGTTCAGAGTTAGGTTTTTTTCCTCTTTCTAATTTTCTCTTTTTTGCACCATCAATAATGGATCTCAACTCGTTCTTTGACAAATCAGAAATATTTATAAAATTTTTCATTAATTAATTTAATTGACTACAAACTTTTCTTATAATTTTAATTGCAAGATCAATTTCCTGTTTTTTAACATTTAAAGGGGGCAGGATTCTGACAACATTCTCCCCAGCCCTAATTGTCAGCAATTTATTATCCTCTAGCTTTTTAATAAATTTTGTTTGATCATTATAAAGCTGTAATCCTATCAGTAAACCAATTCCTCTGACTTCTTTTATAGTCTCTGGATAGTCTTCTTTTATTTTTCTTAATTCAGAAATAAAGTATTTAGATGATTTTTGTACATTTTTTAAAAAGCCTTTTTTGAATATTTGGTCTAACACTGCATTGCCAACACTCATAGCTAATGGATTTCCTCCAAAAGTACTACCGTGAGATCCAGGTTTCATTGCATATGCTACTTTTTTATTCATTAAAACTGCTCCTATTGGGAAACCTCCTCCTATGCCTTTTGCGATAGGTACAATATCGGGTTTTATTTTAGCGTGTTCAAAAGCAAAGAATTTTCCAGATCTACCTATTCCACATTGAACTTCATCTAAAATTAATAAAATTTTTCTTTTATTACATATTTTTTTTAAATCTCTTATACACCAATCTGGTATTACTTTAATACCCGACTCCCCCATTGCTGTTTCAATCATTATTGCGGCAGTTCTTTTTGTTATAGCTTTTTTTAAACCTTTATGGTCTCCGAAATTAAAGTGATCGAATCCAGGCACTTTTGGGCCAAATCCTTCGGTCATTTTTTTTGATCCGCTCGCATAAATTGCAGCCAATGTTCTTCCGTGAAAAGAATTTTTTATACAGAGAATTCTATTTTTTTCAGGTTTTCCAATAGAATAGAAATATCTTCTTGCAGCTTTTATAGCTGCCTCTGTTGCTTCCACACCACTATTTTGAAAAATTACATAATCTGCAAAAGTTTTTTGTCTCAATCTTTTAGCTAGTCTTTCTCCCTCTGGAATAATAAATGCGTTTGAAACATGCCAAACTTTCTTGGCTTGTTTATTGATTGCTTTTATTAAATAAGGATTAGAGTGACCCAGGGAATTGACTGCAATACCTTGAACGAAATCTAAATATTTTTTACCATCTGTTGAATAAAGAAAACTGCCCTTTCCCATTTTAAAAGAGATTTTTCTTCTGTTATAGTTTTTGGCTAAAGCACTCATTGATTATGATTTTAATTTATAACCTTTTTTATATAGCAAATAAGAAATAAACCACAGTACAATTGCCAATATACTTAAGTAAATTGTGCCTATAAAAATTGATCCATCAGCTTTTTCCAGAAAACCATATCTAAATCCATCGATCATATAAAAAAATGGATTGCATTTACTTATAAATTGAAGCAATTGAGGTAAATTATCTATTGTATAAAAAGTCCCTGACAAAAAAGACAAAGGTACAATTACAAAATTTGTAGCAGATGCCATATGATCAAATTTTTCTGCCCAAAGTCCTGCTATAATGCCAATAGAGCTAAGAATAAAAGATGAAATAAATGTGTAAAAAATTATGACGTAAAAATTCTTAACCTCTATATCAACTAAAAAATAAAATATTAAAATTGATAATATTGCTATCATAAAACTTCTCGTTGTAGATGCAAAATTAACTGCAAGAGTTACCTCGGCTGAAGATAGCGGTGCATACAATATATCCACAATATTACCTTGAATTTTTCCTATCATGAAAGACGAGGAGGAGTGCGAAAAAGCTTGTTGAATTATTTGCATCGCAATCAATCCTGGCGCGAGAAAAGTAACAAAAGGAAAACCAAGCATATCTGATCTACCGCCTCCTAATGCAACTGAAAGAACTAAAAGAAATAGTAAAGATGTAATTATTGGGGATAAAAGTGTTTGGACCCAAACAATTAGAAATCTTAAAACTTCTTTTTTGTATAATGTCCAAAAACCAATCCAGTTTATTAAGCCAAATCTTCTTATTCCTAGTTTGTATTTTTTACTTATTTCAACCATACGTAGTCTTATAGCTTTAAAATAAAAATTCTGTGAAAAACTTTTTTTATAAACAGTTTCACTGCTTTATTTATTTTAACACTACTAAATAATGTAATACTTTAAATCAAGAAAACTATATGTAGTTTTCCTTTTATATGAGTTACTGGGACGAAACACGCGAAGCTAAACTAAAAGAATTATGGGAAAAGGGGCATACTGCAAGCCAAATAGCAGAATTGCTTGGAGGTACTACAAGAAACGCAGTTATAGGAAAGGCACATCGCCTAAAACTGGCTGGTAGAGTACAATCAAAAAAACCAGAAAAAGAGAAAAGACAAGTAGATTCTGGTTTAAGTAAAGAAGAAAAATATATAAGCCGAAGAAGTAGATTCAAGTCGTTACTTTTAGACAAAGATTTTGAGCCAGAAAATCCAAAAAAATTGGAGGAACTGACTGACAATAATTGTAGATGGCCGATGGGTCATCCGGACCAAGAAAATTTTTATTTTTGTGGTAGAATGCCGATTGAGGGTTTTTCTTACTGTAAGTTACACATTTTATATGCTTTCCAGCCCAAAAACCCTAAAGAAGAGTTAATTGATAAAGAGGATGATGTTCCAGCTTTCATAGAAAAGAAAGTAAAAGCCGCTAAGTAATCTTTTAATAAAATCTTAACAATAAATTAATATAATAATCAGGAGGAAAAATATGAATAAAATAACTATTAAATATCTTAAATGGACAAGTACGTTTTTAACCTTATTTGGAATATTGGCATTCTATTTAGATTACTATCCTTACAGCATGATACCTCACGG
>PABV01000002.1 GCA_002699425.1 Methanobacteriota archaeon | reverse complement strand
TGGTTTGCTGCAAAAACAAAATATAAAGCAGAGTTCAAGGCTTCAGATTTTTTTAGTTCAATGGAGGTAAAATCTTATGTTCCTTCATATGCAACTAAAAAAATATGGTCTGATAGAATTAAAAAGGTTACAGTACCTGCAATTAGTGGTTATGTGTTTTTTAAGCTACCAAGGCTTGACTATAACTTGATTAATATTAATCCTTTTACTAAAAATATCGTAAGGGGTTTCGGTGGTGTTCCAGCTATAATAAAAGAAAATGAAATTGCAGTTTTAAAAAAACATTTAAACGGAGAGCCCCTTAAAAATGGTGTCGATTTATATATGGGAGATAAAGTGAGGGTAGATTCGGGGCCCTTTATGTTTAAAAGAGGGACCGTTTGCAAAGTAGGCTGCAAAAAAGTGATTATATCTATCGATTCAATAAATATCAATTTAGTTATTAATAAATCGTCTGTTATAGCAGCATAAAATATTATAAAAATGAACATGTTAAAGTGTGGGTTTATTGGCGAAGCCGTGCAAATAAAAAAAATAATCTTTCTTTTGTTATTAATCCCTTCTGTGATTTTCAGTCAGGATTTTAGTGAATTAAGGTCAATGAGTGATGCAGATTTGAATATGTATTGGATTCAAGCCCAAGAAGAGGGGTACTCATTAGATCAATTAAAAACTATAGCAAAAGCTCAAGGGGTCTCTGATTTAGAAATAGCTGAATTAGAAAAAAGAATTATAAATTTAGGAACGCTATTCCCAGATAAAAATAGTTCAAATGAAACCCCTGGCAATCAATCATCTCGGCAGTACACGTCAAATTTTGGGTTAAATGAAAATCAAGAATTAAAGACTCCTGATCTAACGGTTTTTGGGTCTTCATTTTTCAACAATCCTAATATTAGCTCTGTCCCAAGCCTTAATATAGCAACTCCTGAGTCTTACGAGCTTGGTCCTGGGGATGAGTTAGCTATTAGTATATGGGGGGCAGCTCAAAATGAATACAACTCAAAGATTACAAGAGAAGGATACCTAAAGATTGAAAGAATTGGGCCTGTTTACTTAAGTGGCCTTTCAATTTCAGAAGCAAAAATGAAATTAAAAAATAGGCTTTCAAAAATATATTCAGGAATTAATTCAAACTACAATAAGGTCTTTTTTGATATTACGTTGTTAAACAGCAGGTCTATTGTAATCAATATTACAGGAAATGTTGTTGCGCCTGGGACCTATACATTATCGTCTTTAACTAGTCTATTAAATGCTTTGTATGCAGCAGGTGGCCCAAATGAAATCGGTTCTTATAGGGAAATTAAAATTATAAGAGGAGGAAAGGAGATTAGATCGTTAGATTTATATGATTATTTTGTTAAAGGCGCATTAAAAAATTTTTCTCTTAGAGACCAGGACATAATTCTTGTTCCATCATATAAAAAACGTATTGTTTTAATCGGAGAGTTCAAAACAAAAGGAGTATTTGAATTAAAAGATAATGAGTCGGTTTCTAATTTATTGATTTATAATGGAGGGGTTACTAGCTCTGGAGTTAAAAATACAGTTTGGATTAATAGAGTTGAAGGAGTTCATAAAAGAATTGAAACAGTTGAAAAGGAAAACTTTGAAGAATATATTTTAAAAGATGGAGATATTATAGAGGCTAGAGCAGTAGGTAATGAAATTAAAAATGCTGTTTCTGTAGAGGGGGAAGTAATTATTCCTGGCCAATATGAACTAGACAAGAATTTAGATGTAAGAACTCTAATTGGTTCAGCCAGCGGATTGACTGAATCTGCTTTCAATCGAAGAGCATATATTTTTAGATCTGATAATGGGGTTGAAAACAAAGTAGTTTCTATTGACTTAGAGAATGTTTTAAGCGGTAGGCAAGTAGTAAATTTAAAACCAAATGATAGGCTTGTTATATCTTCAAATAAAAGTTTGGCAAGAGAAAAAACAATTAATATAAGAGGGCAAGTTTTTGAGCCAAATAAATATCCTTTTTTTGATGGAATGACTTTGATCGATTTAATTTTAATTGCAAAAGGTGTTACGTTAGATGGTGATTTGACAAACATCGAGGTTTACAGGTCAACATATGATAAAACCCGACAAGAGCCAGTTAAAGGAATTAAAGTTAACTTAAACACAGAAGATTTGTCCAATTTAAATAGCGAAAACAACATTCTTTTAAAGGAAGATGACCTTGTAATAATTAGAAAGAAGAAGGGTGTGCAAGAAAAAGAATTTGTATTTGTTAACGGTCTTGTGGCTAATCCTGGTGGATATTCAATAAGAACTAATAATTATAGTTTTTATGAC
This sequence comes from Methanobacteriota archaeon, assembly GCA_002699425.1. Lineage (GTDB taxonomy): Archaea > Thermoplasmatota > Poseidoniia > Poseidoniales > Poseidoniaceae > MGIIa-K2. Next base: position 10,202 of record PABV01000002.1, on the reverse strand, counting down.
TTAGTTAAAGATTTTGGTGGCTTCCTGCCTGACGCCTCATTAGATGGTGTAAAAATTAAAAGAAGGATTGATCACGAATCCGAAATAAATGAAATTAAAATTAGTGAATTGGATTCAATAAATATTGAAAAAGACGAAGAGGAAAAGATTGAGTTTATTGAGTTTGGTGTTGATTTAAAGAAAATTTTAAGTTCTAATGGGGAAAACGATAATGTCAATGTTGTTTTAAAAAACGGAGATCAAATAACTGTTCCTAAAATAGATAACTCAGTTGAACTTTCTGGTGAAATACAAAAACCGTCTGTTTTAACATACTACAAGTCTTTAACTGCAAGAAGGGCTATAACTAATTCTGGTGGGTTTAAGGAAACCGCTAGAAAAAAGGGTGTATATGTGGTGTATCAAAACGGCGATGTTTCTAGTACAAAAACTTTCCTGTTTTTCACAAAATACCCTAAACTATCACCTGGCTCAAAAATTATTGTTCCTAAAAAAATTGAAACTGAAGGTAAGGCAATTGTTGCAGAAATTGTTGGGTATACGACGAGTTTAGTTTCTATAATAGCTTTAATTAAATCATTTTAAAATGGAAAAGAATTCTGATGAGATAGATATAATTGATCTATTAAAAACGATTTGGGATGGAAGAAAAGAAATAATAATTATTTCGTTTGTTTTTGCATTAATTGGGATTGTAAGTGCTGTTATTGCTCCTATTGTTTATACTTCATCAACAACATTTATCAATAGTCAGACAGAATCTACAACAGGCTCAAACTTAAGTGACGTTGCATCACTTGTTGGTGTAAATATTGGTGGTATTGCCCCAAGTAACGAAATCCCGCCTAGAATGTATCCACAGATAGGAGAAAGTGTAGAGTTTAAGAGGAAATTACTTGAAAAAACGATAGATGAAAAAAGGGAAATTAAACTAATTGATTTCTTGAAAAAATATCACGGAATAAAACATAGCTCAGCTGAATCATCATTAAATAAAAACATTAAGGCTTATGTTTCAGAAACAGAGAATAAATTATTTGAAGTTATTGATGAAATTGTGATAATAGCTATAAACAGACAAGACATGTTTGTTACCATATCTGCGAATATGCCTAATAGCGAATATGCAGCAAGCACTTGTATTAATGCAAGGGAGATTTTACAAGAGATTGTTGTTAACAATAGAATTAAAGGCGCTAAACAAAAACTTGAATATAGTGAAGAGCAATTAGCTTCAAAGAGAATTGAGTTTGAAGAAGTGCAAAACAAACTTGCCTATTTCAATGATTCAAACTTAAACATAGTAACTTCAGCAATTATTAATCAAAGAGCGAAATTAGAAGCAGAATTTAATATAATAAATGCTGTTATGGTTGAGCTATCAAAACAGGTTGAGCAAAGAAAACTTCAGGTGAGCGAAAACACACCGGTTTTTTCTGTAATAAAAGAAGCTAGTATGCCAGTAAAAAGATCGTCTCCCAAAAGAACTCAAATAGTTTTAATTTTTGGACTTATAGGTTTTGTTATATCTTCTGTATATGTTCTAATTAAAAAATCTTTATCTAGGACCATCAAAGCTATTAGCTCTTAAAAAGAAAATTGAAAAAACTGGTTTTTTTCTTAATTATTGAAGAATCAGCCCTGTAAGCCTTAATTCGATTGTCTTTTGGGTGTTTTGATTCAATAATACATTTTTCATTATTTGTAAGTATGAAAAGTTTTTCGTTTAAATCCCCTACGAGTTTATTTCTTAAAGAGGTAAAGTGTGACTTGGCAAATTGCTGATTGGAAATTATCCGGTTAACTTGAGGGGCAGTAATAAATGGTTTTTCAGATAAATATGATATTAATAATTTTTCATTACTTGTTATTGAAATAGAATCATTATTAAAATAAATGCTGTTTTCATCATAAAGAATTAGCCCTTTAATAAAATCTTTAAAAGAAAATATTTTTAGAATGACCCAAAAAACAAAAGCAATAAAAACTCCGAACAAGAGATACTGTGCTATTGAAATTTTAGATTCACTTATAATTAATGGTAGCGTTTCCGAATTAAATTCATTATCAATGTAGGCAATGTCAATTGAATTTAAGAGCTTTTCTCCGTTTAATTCAGAAATATAATATAGGTTTTTATCGTCTATAAAGGATGGATACTTATTATCAACAACTGAAAAAGCCTTTCCTTTTGAATAATTAGTAAAAGTTAGGTTTTTAAAATCGATTTTAGTTATATGAGCAGGATTAACAATTAAAATATTGTTGTCTATTTTCGGTAATGAAAAAAGTGTATACTTAGGGTTTATCTTTGGGTTTATATTTCCAAGATTAATAAACTCTTTACTTATAAAATCAAAATAAAAAACATCTGAAAAAGACTGGTCCTGGTTTATTGATCCTGCTGAGCTGGACCTGCCGCCTAAAACATAAAGCTTGTCATCAACAATGTTAGATATTGGCTTCCATCTTCCTTCTGGCGTGTATTCACTGTCATTATATAACAAATCCCATTGACTTATGTTTTCATCAAAGAATGTTATAAAGCTTTTAAATGACCAAAACCCATAACCGCCATAAATATGAATCTTATTGTTATAAATAAATCTAGCTCCTCCAAATTGGTTTTTATGCGGGCTGGAATTGTCTATTCTTTCGAATGTATTATTACGGTAAATAAATACTGGGCCTGCTCCATTTGAAACTATGTATAGTTTATTAGAATTAATTATTGTAAAAAAGTTGGAGTGGTTTAATTCATCAATTTTAGAGATTTCTTTGCTAAAAGAGTTATCGGGAAATGGCAGGTATTCCCATTTTGACTTAAATTCAAAAATTCCATTTGTTGTTATAATTATAGGTAATTCTTTTACTGATTGGGAAAATAAAAAGTTTTGTACACTATCTTCTACCGGAAGTTTGGTCTGACAAAACGAAACATTAAAGGAAATAACTAAGAAAAAACACAAATTTCTCACACTTTCTAAAATACTAAATTTTGAACATTGAATTGATTTTATTGGTGCTTTTATTTGGAATAATTGGTTTCTCAGGTTCCTATTATTTTAACGGCTATTTGTACAAAACTTTTAAAAGTAATAAAATGTATGACCCTATAGTTTCAAGATCATCTCATAAGGAAAAAGCAACAAGATCGGGCGGTATGGCCTTGTTTTTTACTTTCTGTGTATGTTATGGGTTTGGAAAAGCTGTTTTTGCCATGAGTGTTGACCTCTATGCTTTAATTGCCTTCATATTCGTGGCATTAACAGGTATGGCAGATGATTTCTTTTCAATAAAATATCGTGAAAAGTTCTTTTTGCAGCTTTTTGCAGCCATAGTCCTTCTTCAAAGTGATGTTTATATAGATTCCTTTCATGGAATTTTTGGTATTTATGAAATCCCGTTATGGGCATCATACATGATTTCTGTTTTTGTTTTTATTGTGATTGTGAATGCTTTTAATTTAATAGATGGAATTGATGGTTTAGCTGCTTTACTTTCAATAAAATTTTTTGTTTTAATTGCGGGAATAATTGCAGTGACATCAAGCGAAATGAATTTGGTCATTCCTTCAATTGTTGGAGCTATAACCGGCTTCTTGTTTTTTAATTTTAATCCTTCAAATAAAGTTTTTCTTGGTGATTCTGGGGCTCTTCTTTTGGGTTCAGTAATAGCTTTTTTTATTTTTTATATTCTTGATAATGATAATTTCATTATAACTGACACTTTAATTTCAAGACCATTATTGGTTATTTTACTAATTATATACCCTTTGGCTGACACCCTTAGGGCTTCTTTAATTAGAATGTATAAAGGGCAATCTCCTTTCTTGGCTGATAGAGTTCATTTACACCACAGGCTAATCGATAAAGGAATGTCGCATTGGGCTGCTGCCACAAGTATTTTAATTATGTCTGTATCAATAGTGTTCCTAGGTTTTCTTTTATCCTCTTATTTTACACTAACATTGTGCTGTATTCTACTTTTTATTTATTTGTTGATTTTATATTATATTTTTTTCAATTAGATGAGATTTTGTTTGCTTTTTTTGTTTTTTAGTATAAGCTTATTTTGTCAAAAGTTAGATAGCTCTGATTTTTTGATCCTTGAAGGGGAAAGCCCTAATTATTACTATGTGTTAACAAATGAAGGTTATTATGTTTCAGAAAATTCCGACAGTTTTACTTTTAAAGAATATTCTGATTCGATTCCTAAGTCTCTAAATGTTAAACTTAATACATTGCTGCCGGTAACCCACAAGGCCAAGAACTACCTTTTATATCCTGGAGGAGGATTATTGTACTTGTTTGAAAATGGCTCAATAAAAAGGGTTGATCGATCTTTCCCTCATAGGAATCAATATGGTGCTTACTTGTTTTCACATAAAGACAATATTTATCTAATTGGAGGTTACGGTTTTTGGCAAACAAAATCCATAATCACAAAATTCAACTTTAATAGCGGAGATTGGGAAATCGTAAATGCTTTGGGTCAATCTCCAGACGGAATTGACCAAGGAACATTTTTTGTAAAAAATGACAATCTATATGTTTTTGATTTTTTAACGAGAATATCTAATAATCAAAAAGAGAAAAGGAATGATAACCTGTATGTTTTAAATCTTGAAAACTTTGTTTGGAAAAAACTTGGCGTAACTAACCCGTTAATAAGGTCTGAAAATCAATTTAAAGGCGCTAAGAGATTTTTTACATTTGACAATAAGCTCCTTTTTAGCTATGATGATGATCCTGAGTTTTATCTGGCCGATTTTGATAATAACACTGTGAAAAAAATTAAAGACGAAGTCTTGTTTTATAAATCTGGAGGCCCCTCAATTGTCAAAAAAAGTAATTTAGTTTCTGCAGTACAAAACAGTCTAACTGGGCGCATAACTATTAAATCGTTCAATATATCCTCATTAATTTCAGAGGGGGAAGATGATGGGTTATACTTATATAGGGATACTGAGGAGTTTTACAGTTATATTTACTTTGCTATCTCATTTCTAGTAATATTAATTGTTGTTTTAATGGCTTACTATAAAAGAATTGCTCAAAGTTATTTATTGGATGAAAACGTAATCTCGATTTCTGATTTGTCTGTAGAAGTAAACGAAAAAGAACAAAAGATTCTAAGTTTATTTAGCAAAAAAAGAAGAGTTCCAAACTATGAGATTATGGATTTATTTTTTGAAATAGGTAAAACAAAAGATTTTGCTGTAAAAAAGAAAAATAAAACAATCGCTGGGTTAAATGAAAAGCTTTTGTCTAGTTTTAAAATTGAATTTATAAACAAAAGAAAGGCACAGTCTGATTCTAGACAGCTGGCTTATTTTTTAAACAAAAAAATTAGAATAATTGAAGATTCCGTTATTTAGAAAACTTTTTTAATCCACCTACAAAAACTCTATCATTAGATAATTTGGGAACTTTATTTTGTCCGCCAAATTTTCCTATAGATTTCATATATAAATTAAACCCTCCTTTTTTTACCTCTACTATTTTTAATTTTTTCAATACCCTTCCTTCTATAAGGTCTTTATAGTATATGTTTTTTTTCTGTATTTTACTATCTAGCGAATTAGAAATGTCTTCTAAATCTAAATTAGAGTTTTCAAACTCAATCCACCATTCATGGTATGGCAGACCTTTTTGAGGATTTACCATTGGAGATACTGTAAACTCGATTATTTCTATGTTTTTTTCTACACAAAGCTCTGAAATTGATTGCTCTACTTCTTCGGATATTACATGTTCTCCAAATGCAGAAATAAAATGTTTGTACCTGCCTGTTACTATAATTTTGGGTGGTATTAAAGAGGTAAATCTAACAGTATCTCCAGTATTATAAGCCCAAAGACCTGCATTTGAGGTTACAACCAAAACATAATTTGTCCCTATATCTACATTTGCTAAACTATATCTTGTATAGTTGTGAGAGTCAAATTCATCAGTTTTAATAAATTCATAAAAAATTCCTGAATTATATTGAAGTAAAAGAGATCTCTCTATTTGAGAGTTTTGATAAGCAAAAAAACCTTCAGATGCAGGATAATATTCAATTGTATTTATCTTTTTTCCCAATAACTTGATGAAAGTTTTTTCATAAGGAGAAAAATTGACCCCTCCATAGATGTATAGGCTTAAGTTTTTAAACAAATCCATTATATTTTTTTTACTAGATTTTTTTAATAATTTTTCAAAGTACATTTGAACCCAAGAGGGTATCCCTCCTATTGTAGTCATGTTTTCATTAATAGTTTCATTACAGATTTCGTTTACTTTTTCCTCCCAATCTTCTATCGAGTTTGTCTTAGCTGATGGTAAATTATTCTTTTTCAAATATGAGGGAACATGGTGTGCTACAATTCCAGAAAGCCTACCTAGAAAAATTCCATTCATCTCTTGTAAAACAGGGGATCCTTGAATGAATATTGTTTTGCCTTTTAAAAAACTTGTGTCGCCAGTTTCATTTATATAGAAAAGAAGTGCGTTTCTTGAGGATAATATATGGTTAGGCATAGATTCATTTGTTATTGGTATATACTTTACTCCACTGGTTGTGCCAGATGTTTTGGCTAAATATTTAGGTTTGCCAGGCCATAGTACATTTTTACTACCTTCTTGAATTTTATCAATATATCCCTTCATATCCTCATAGTCTCTTACTGGAACGGAATTTGTATAATCCAAATAACTTTTAATTTTATAAAAGTCATGGTCAATCCCAAAATTTGTTTTTTTGGCTTTTTTAATAAGAGATTTTAAAGTGTTTATTTGGATTTCGGCCGCTTTAGAATATGATTTTTTTATTTTAGAAACTACAAAAAATGCAAAAATTTTTGCAAAAAGATTTTTCAATAAAAACATTTTAAAATTTTATTAAATCCTCTGGGTTTATTGGCCCTTGTAGATCCCATAGCTCAAAGTGTAAGTGAGGGCCACTTGTAAACTCGCCTGTATTTCCTGACAAGGCAATTACCTCTCCTGTTTGAACAAAATCGCCTGTTTCAACTTTAACAGACTGGTTGTGCTTATAAGTGCTTATCAGCTCATTCTTATGAAAAACAACAACTGTATAGCCAGAATTTAAAGTCCATTCAGAAAATAAAACAATTCCGTCGTAAACAGCTTTGATAGGGGTTCTTTCTTTTAAGACTATATCAACCCCGTAGTGCTGTTTGCCAAAGTCAAAACCTTCTGAAATTATACCGCTTGCTGGGCTAATTAGATTGGGAGCTTGAAAATCATCTTCTGTTTCTATAATATTAAATTTATCCTCGACTTCAACTATTTTTCTAAGTATAGAATCTTCAATGCTTATGCTAACCTCCAAATCTGTAATGTCTAATTCTTTTATTTTGCTATTCTCATATTGATTTAAAAAATCTTGTCCATTTATTGTCCTAGAAAAGGCTTTAATAAATTGTTCGTTTTTCTCCAACGAATTCATTATGGAGTCTAGTTTATCAAGGTTTTGAACTGCTTGAATTCTAATTTTGGTTGTATCATAACCTGGAATATATTCGCGTATAGGAGTATAAAAAATCAATAGGCTCGTAATTAATATTATGACAAAGGCAATAGAGGATGAGATTAGAAAAATATTTCTTATAGATAGGCTCAAAGCAAACTTTTCCTGATAAGAATTCTCCTCCATTACAGCTAGTCTGTAATTTTTATTAATTTGTTTTTTTTGTTTTTTTGTTTTATCTCCTACGGCCATTACAAAACAAATATAGCAATCCCCTTATTTATTATTTTTAATTTTTATATAGTAGTTTAATTTTTTTACATTTGTTTAAACTAATAATAACAATATGTTTTTAAATAGTCTTGTTGCAATTGGACCTTGGCAAATTTTACTTGTAGTTGTAGTAATTCTTTTTCTTTTTGGAGGAAAAAGAATATCTGAATTTATGGGTGGCTTTGGAAAAGGAATAAAAGAATTCAAAAAGGAGCTAAAAGATGATAATGAGGCAGATGAAGAGTCCAGCTCAAAATAAGCTTAATTTTTAAAATATCTTTAATGTCTTAATTATCGCTTCTAATTCGATAATGTTGTCTCTTTTTCTTTGGGACGGTGAAAAAACAAAACCCTCTATATATAGTGTCCTATTATTTACACTGTCTTTAACTAAGTAGTTTATAAATGGTCCTCCCATAAAATCGCCTTGAACTTCCCAAGTTCCTCTAGTTTCAAATGATTCGAAGTTTTTAATAAAAGTTTTTTTAAAAACTGGGAGATATGCTTTTTCTGTGATCATATAGGTTTCTTCTATCCGGCCTGGGACAAAGGTTTTTGAAACAGAATCTCTTATTTTAATAACCTGTTCTAATTCTATACTCTTAACGGGTTTAAGATTTGAAATTAAGATGTTTGATGTCCCGTACTTTGTAGGTTTTTGAAACCAAATTACGTTTTTGTCTTTTTTAAATATTTGATATGCAGAGGGCATTGTCAATTCAATGCCAAAGTCATTTTTAAGATCTTTTTGAGTAAGTGGTGATTGTAAAATCCTTCTTTGGTTTTCCAGAATTTCACCTTTTGTAAAAACTTCAATCCCTACGTCTTTTGATGCCTTAATTTGATTTATTATTTCGGCTTCGTTCAAGCCGGAGATTTCAAGAAAAAGCTGTGGTCTAGCATATTTGTTTTTTATAATCTTATAGCCCTGCTTGTTTCTTTTATTTATATATATAATATTTCTACTTGTACGAGCAAAACCTGAAAACGTTTCGTAATCAATCTGACTTAATGAGAATCTTTCCTCAACTTGAGGAAGCCCTAAGTATTCGTCTGCATAAGTTTTTCTGATTTTGTCTCCAATTCTGGAGTTCCACTCTTTTGAATCAACGACTACTGATAATGAATGAATTCTTCCTGATGAAAGAGGTTTGTATGTGGTTGGAGTGTTATTACACGAAAGAGTAATTGAAATTAAAAATATGATAAATAGTCTTTTCATAAATTTTATAGCAGGGCGTTTATTCCTGGAAGATTTTTTCCTTCTAAACATTCTAGCATTGCCCCTCCTCCAGTAGAAACATAGCTCATTTTGTTTTCAATTTTAAACTTTTTAACGGCTGCTACTGAATCTCCACCGCCAACAAGAGAAAAGGCTCCTCCTTTTGTGCTTTTAGATATAAAATATCCAAGCATTTTGGTTCCATTAGAAAAATTTGAAAACTCAAATACGCCTAATGGGCCATTCCACAATATTGTATTTGAATCCATAACAACTTTTTCAAATAAATCAAGAGACTTTGGGCCTGCGTCCATACCTTGAAAATCATTGTCTATTTTTGTTATGTCAAAAACTCTTTGTTCAGATTCATTGTCAAATTTTTTAGAACAGACAACGTCAATGGGTAAGTGAATTTTAACATTGTATTTCTTAGCTTTTTCTAATATTTCTTTGGCTGTCTCTAACATTGAATCCTCGTGAATAGATAGCCCAATTTGCCCCCCCATTGCTTTGATAAATGTAAAGGACATTCCTCCTCCAACAATAATATGATCAGCTATTTTAATTATGTTTTTTAGAATAGGAATTTTACTTGAAATTTTTGCACCCCCTAAGATGGCTAGTATTGGTTTTTTGCCTGAGTTTAAAACTTTTTTAATTGAATTAACTTCCTGTTCCAAGCATTTTCCAAAGAATTTGTCATTAAAAAAAGTTGTTATTGTGGTAGTTGAAGCATGTGCTCTGTGTGCAGTTCCAAAAGCATCATTTATATAGCAATCGGCCAACAATGAAAGCTCTTTTGCAAAATCTATATCGCCTTTTTTTTCTTCATCATGGAATCTGACATTCTCTAAAAGTAAGACTTGGGTTGGTTTAAGGTGAAGCGATTTTTTCTTTGCGTCTGGACCTATAACATCTTTGGATAAAAAAACATTTCGTTCTAGAACATTTTCAACCTCATTTATAATGTTAGTCATGGAAAATTCTTTTTGAAAACCAATTGGTCTTCCTAAGTGAGATACCAAAATACATGATCCGCCGTCCTTACAAACCTTGTCTATTGTTTGTTTAGCAGCTTTAATCCTGCTTGTGTCTGCTACTTTGTTGTTCTCAATAGGAACATTAAAGTCAACCCTAATTATTGCTCTTTTGTTCTTAAAATTAAACTGATCTACTGTTCTCATTATTCACCCAAATATATGGCATTTGTAACTTTTAAATATTAATTTTA
>PABV01000001.1 GCA_002699425.1 Methanobacteriota archaeon | reverse complement strand
TTTTTTTTCTAATCACATCGGTTGGGGGTTTTTTGATAGCCCTCCAATGATTGCGATAATTATAAAGTTGAGCTCATTTTTTTTTGAAAATGAACTTGGAATAAGGTTTTTAACAGTTTGTGTTAACACAATAAACATTTATTTAATTTGGTTATTGATTCCAGAAAAAAACAGAATAAAAAAGTACTCAGTTGAATTATTCTTTATTATTCTTTTTGCTTTACCACTTCTTAATGTTTACTCATTTATTACAACACCTGATGTTCCACTTTTGTTTTTTTGTACAATATTCCTTCTATTGATAATTAAGATTAAAGAAAAGCCTAGTTTGCTTATTTCGATATTGTTGGGAGTGACTTCAGCATTAATTATTTACTCAAAATACCATGGTGGAGTTTTTATTCTCATATGTGTCTTGAGTCAAATTAGTATTTTGAAAAAAAAATATATTTACATAGCTGGTATTATAGGGGTAATTTTAATTCTCCCTCACGTCTATTGGCAATATCAAAATGATTTTATTTCATTTCAATATCATCTATTACAAAGGAATAAAATTGGATTTGATCCGTTTCATATTCTTCATGGTTCATTATCGATTTTTGGAGTACTAAATCCCTTTTTACTTATGATATTACTTTTTAATTATAGAAAAACAAGTACATCATTTAAAAAAAGAAATCTATTTTTTCTAAAAGTATTTTTATTTTTTACATCTTTCTTTCTTTTATATACACTCAGGGCAAGAATTGAAGCTCATTGGGTCGCTCTTGCTAGCATACCATTATTATTACTTATACATGATTTAACTATTAATTATGATGTTGTTAAAAAAACTGTTATTGCATGTTTTTCTACAATTGGTATAATTTTAATAGCTCGAATATTGATAACCCTTCCAATAGAAATGAAAAGTGAATTTCATAGACAAGGAAACGATTATTTTAATAACGTAATTTCTGTAACCAAAAACACCCCTGTTCTTTATGCTAATTCTTACCAAAAGGCTTCCAAACATTTATTTTACACTGGGAATATTAGTTATTCTTTAAATAATTATTTATGGAGAAAAAACCATTATGATATAATAGATTTAAGTAAAAATTTTCATAACAAATCGGTTTATATTGTTGGGAATTCAAGTAAGCTTGATACTAATAAGTACGAATTAGAAAAGGGAAAATTTACATCTATAAGATTGATTGAAAACTTTCAACTTTTTTCAAAATTAGAATCAAAATTTGATTCCAATCAATTATTGAATTTAACTAAAAAAGGTGAATTAAAATTTGTAATAGAAAACCCCTACAATTATTCTATTAATCTAAATGATGAGAAATTAAGTTATAAATTTTCTATACTTTTTTTAGATAATATGGGTAACAAGAATATTTTTCCTATTAATTTATTAAATAAAAATATAATACATCAGGGGAAAAATGATCTTCTGGCTTCTTATGATTTAAAAGATTTACCTGCAGGGGAATATACTTTTTCTGTATTATTGGAAGCTAACAATTTACATCCTCAGTCGCTTGGTTTGAAAAAAACTATTGCAGTAGTATCAGAATAATTTTATTAATTTATTTATATCTTCTTGAGATATCATAAAGATCTTTCCATAATTTAAAGAAATATAAAGGGCTAACTTTTGAGTCTGGGGTATCAATCCATTCCTTCAAAGGTGCCTCCTTGACTTTTTTATGGATATTTTCTCTTCCAAATAATCTAATTGCTCTAAAAAATATCTCAACATCAAATAACCACTTTGAAATAAAGGGTTCTTTGAATATTGAATCAGCTATTTCTTTGTGAAAAATTTTACATCCACATTGGGTGTCATAAATAGTAAGCCTTAGTGTATTAGAAATGGCAGTTGAAATAATTCTGCCAATAAAAAAACGATACCATTTTCTTTTTATATTATTATCTAAAGTTAAAATCCTTGAGGCAAAAACAAACTTTATGTCTTCGTTTATAAAATTAGAAAGTCTTAAACATTCATCGAGGCTAGTAGCTAAATCTGCATCGAGATATGCAATTTTTTCTGAATCTTGATTCTTTATAATTTCTTGAAAACCACCATAGACCGCATTTGCCTTACCTCTGTTTTTTTCATAATTAAGTATATGAATTTGATCTGGATAATCATCTTTAATTGAATTTAATACTTGAATTGTATTGTCAGAAGAACCATCATTCACAAATACAATCAAAATATCATTGTATTTGGATAAAAAGTTATTGTAGTCATTAATGGGAAGACGTTCTGCCTCATTATAACATGGAACAACTATAGATAAATCTCTTTTAATCATTGATTATTATTTAAGCAAACTTAATATAAGTAATTCTATTGTAATAGAAGATTATAGGATTTAGAAATTTAAGGATTAAAAATACCCTCTAAAAAATATCTAGAGGGTAATTTTGGCGGTCTGGACGGGACTCGAACCCGCGACCCCATGCGTGACAGGCATGTATTCTAACCAACTGAACTACCAGACCTTTTTTGCGTGAGCAAATATACATTCGTTTTTTTACAATGCAAATTATTGAATTAATAATAATTTAATTTGTGCCAAAACCTGGCGGACATCCAAAACAATCCTTATTATTTAAGAAATCATAGGTAATTGAGAATTCCGAAATACCTCCGTCTCCGCCAATTTTACTCAAATTAAAATCATATGAATATCCAAACTTAAATCCTTCCCAGGCCATTCCGATTATCGGATTTATTGATGTTATTAAATGACTTTGATCTGAGGTTTGGATTGGATTAGTAGTTGCGGTAAGTGCAAACGAAAACCTATCAAACACATATTGAAACCCTAAATCAAATCTATCGTACTTAGCTTGTTTCATGAAATTGGTAATAAAATAAACACTACTGTCATCATTATATTGAAGAACAGGTAGTTCAAGTGAAGCATGAACAGATATAAATATATCCAAAGGAATATTACCTTGAGATACCATTGAAACATTTGGCCTATTAAGATGTCTTAAGGTAACTCCTATCCAATGATAATCATTATGAAATAAAAAAGAAGCTCCTATGTCAACATATCTCGTGTTTTCTTCAAGAGCAATAGGATCAAATGTATTAGAGTTTATAATATTTTGAAATATATTTATCTGATCTTCAAATAATAAGTTATCAAATCCAAAATCTTTTGCTCCAAAACCAAAAGTAACACTTGGTCTAAAATGCCAATCATAATTTATTTGAACATCATAAGCCCAACTTACATTTAATTGCTTGAGCGAATAGTTTGTAAACGTTTCCTGATGATTCATTAAACTCACACCAATTCCACTATTTAAATTTGGAAACCAATCATCAAAATATAAATATTGTGAGTTGAGATTAAAATTAAACCCAGCCCATTGTTGATTCTTATATAATAACCCTGCTTTGGTAGTTTGATAAAAGCCAGAGAAAGATGGATTAATAGTTTCAGGTACCATAAATGACTGTGTAAATGCAGGATCCTGCGAATACGATTTCATCGAGAATATAACGGTAAATATTAATACAATTCTTTTTATCATAATTTTATCTTAGTAATACAAATACTCCATTCAAATTAATTTCCTCATTATAAATTGTTGTTCCTTTTACGGTTATTAAGTAATTTCCATTTTCAGCCAATTTTCCTTTTAATGTGCCATCCCAACCGATAAGATCAAGATTATTCTCATAATAAATTAATGAGCCAAATGTATCATATATACTCATTTCAATATTATTTACACACGTATACACCGGTCTCATAGTGTCATTTATACCGTCACCATTTGGTGAAAAAGCAGATGGTAAAACAATATCATATCCATCAGATATCTCAATATCTTCATAATATACTTCAATACATCCATAATTATATTCGACTGTTTGAGTTACAGTGTACGAACCAGAGTTAAGATACTGATGTGTTGCAGTATCTCCTGAACTAACAGAGCTGCCATCACCAAAATCCCAAATAACATTTGTATAATCTCCTGATGAAGTATTTATAAAAGTCAACTCATTATAAATACTAATACCACAATCAATATTTCCGCTGCTATCATAATCAAATGATGGTTCTCCAAGCTCTTCAAAATCTACCAAAATATCAGTGCTAACTTGACATCCATATTGATCTGTAACTAAAACAGTATACAAACCATTTTGGTAAGCAGTCATAAAGGTATTATCATCAATACTTACAGACCCTGCAGACCAATTTACTGTGTATGGACCTAGACCTCCAGTTATTGTAATCCTATTCTCTTGAGTTACAAGATTATTTTCACAAAATGGAATAATTTGTGAATCTAATTGTACTGTTAAATCTTCTTGTCTGAAAATATTAAAAGTCTCAGAAATTGCAGAACAGCTCTCACTATCCGTAACGGTAACGCTATATTCTCCTGGACCAATATTATTTAAATCCTCGGTTGTAGCGCCATTGCTCCAAACGAAACTATAATCACCAGAACCTCCACCAACGGTAATATTAATATTTCCGCTGTTTGGATCAGCACAATCTAGTGCATCAATTGAGGTGCCTGTAATTTCAATATCGCTAAGTACACTAATACTAAACGTTTGAGAACTACCAACGCATATAATACCATTATTATCATATGTTGGTGTTACAGTAATAGTAGCAGTTTCTGTAATAACACCATTATTTATTGCAGTAAATGAGGGGATATCTCCATTACCATTAGATGTCAAACCAATTGTAGTATTGTTATTAGTCCAACTATATGATGTAATTCCATCTGTATTTATTGTTGTGAATTCAATTAGTGATGAATTCTCATTGTTACATAATACAATATCATCAACATTATCCATTACTGGAGATGGATTAACGACTATTGTGAATGTTTCTGAATCACCATCACAAATAATCCCATTATTTTCATAAATAGGAGTTACAGTGATAGTTGCTGTAATTGATGATTGATTTGGATTAGACACCTGGAAGCTTGGAATTCCTCCAACACCTGAGTCCGCTAATCCAATTTCGACGTTATCATTGGTCCAATTAAATGTACTTAATCCGTCATTATTTGAGGTGCTAAATGAGAATACAGGTGTAAATTCGCCATCACATAAAATTGTGTTATAATTAGTAGTATCGTTGACCTGTGCAGATGGATTTACCGTAATTGTAAATTGTTCTGCTGCCCCAGTACATAAAACACCATTATTATCGTATGTTGGAATAACACTGATGGTAGCTACTTGTGAAATGTTTGATACATTAATTAATTCAAAAGATGGTATTGAGCCTGTTCCTGTTTCAGATAAACCAATAGATGAATTATCATTTGTCCAATCATATGTTGTAATTCCATCAGTATTGGATGTGTTAAATATAATTTCATTTGAAATATCTCCATTACAAAATACTTGACTTTGGATTGAATTTACCTGGGCAGTAGGATTTACAGTTAAAATAAATTCTTTTGAGGGGCCAGTACACTCAACTCCATTATTTGTATAAGTAGGTGTTACTGTTATAATAGCATTCTGAGAATTTGCGACATTATTTAAAACTTCAAAACTTGGGATATTTCCAACACCACTTTCAGCTAGTCCAATAAGAGGATTTGTATTAGTCCATTCAAATGTAGTTGTTCCGTCGTTGTTTATTGTTGTAAATTCAATTGGGTTTGTGAACTCTCCTTCACACAAGTCCTGATCATCAATTGTATTAACTTGTGCTGTTGGGTTAATGATAATTGTAAATGTTTCAGTTGGACCCTCACAACTAACACCCTCACTAGTAAATACCGGAGTTACTACAAATGTAGCTGTTTGCGATTCTGATGTATCATTTGTTACAACAAAACTACCAATATCACCAGTACCACCAGAAATTGGCAAACCAATGCTTGTATTATCATTAGTCCAATTATATACTGTGTCACCGCCAGAGTTAATTGTTGTAAATACAATAGATTCAGTAGTTTCACCATTACATAATACCTGGTCAATTACTGTATCTACTTGAGCTGTAGGATTCACACTTATTGTAAAACTTTTTGATGGTCCTGAACAACTAATTCCATTATTAGTATAAGTTGGTGTCACCGTAATATTTGAAACAATAACATTGTTAAATGGATTGGAAACAGTAAATGCTAAAATATCGCCATTTCCAGATGAAGCTAACCCTATATCTGTATTATCATTTGTCCATGAATATGAACTGACTCCATCAGTATTTATTGTGTCAAATGATATTATTTCAGTTGTTTCTCCATTACATAAAATCTGATTTGAAATTTCTTCAACTTGTGCTGTCGGATTAACTGTTATAGTAAATATTTCTGACGGTCCATCGCAAGTGACGCCATTATTCGTGTAAGAAGGAGTTACTGTAATATTTGAAACCACAGAGGCAGATGACGTATTAAGAGTAGTAAATGATGGTATATTACCATTACCCCCTGCTGCCAATCCTATGTCAGTATTATCATTTGTCCATGAATATGAACTGACTCCATCGGAATTTATTGTATCAAATACTATTTCATCAGAAATATCCTCATTACAGTATACTAAGTCGGAAATTAATTCAACCTGAGCTGTAGGATTAACAGTAATTGTAAATGATTCTGAGCTACCAGTATTACTAACACCACCATTATCAAATGTTGGTGTAACTACGATATTTGCTGTCTGGGCTACATCTAATGAGTTCAACACAGTAAACTCTGAAATAGTTCCCGTTCCAGATGCTGCTAATCCTATTGATGTGTTGTCATTTGTCCAAGTATAAGTAGTTGTACCACCTATATTTTGAGTATTAAATTCTATTGGATTAATAACGTCTTCATTACAAAATACTAAACTATCAATTGGATCAATTTGAGCTGTTGGATTTATAGTAATTGTAAAAGTTTCTATTGGTCCAGAATTACTATTACCTCCATTTTCAAATGTTGGTGTAACTACAACAGTAGCAGTTACAGGAGCAGTTCCGTTATTAACCACTGTGAAATCAATATCACCAAAACCAGTAGCTGTTAAACCAATAGTTGAATCTGAATTTGACCAATTATATGTAGTTGTTCCTCCAGAGTTTATAGTAGTGAAAGGAATATTGATATTATCACCATTAGAAACTATAAAATCATTTGTTGGATTTACCTGTGCTGTAGGGTTTACAGTTATTTCAAATGGAATTGCAGGACCCTCACAATTAACTCCCCCATTTTCAAATGTTGGTGTTACATTAACCATTGCAGTAATTGGACTAGTTCCTGAATTAACAGAGCTGAAAGCTGGAATATTTCCAGTTCCAGACGCAGCTAAGCCAATAGAAGTTAAATCATTTAACCAGTCATAGGTAGTTGTTCCATTTATGTTAATTGTTGAAAACTCAACAAATGATGTCTCAAACCCATTGGAAACTATTTGGTTCCCAATAAAATTTACTTGGCCTGTTGGATTAACAGTTATTTCAAATGTAATTGGATCTCCAACATTTGTGTTTCCTCCATTTTCAAAACTTGGAGTAACTACAATTGTACTTGAAATTGGAGCATTAGTCGTGTTGGTTGCAATAACATCAATATTACCAGTACCAGTATTTGAAAGACCAATATTTGAATTATCGTTCGTCCATGAATAAGTCAGATTTCCACCAGAAAGATCAGATGAAAATTCAACTAAAATGTTGTCTCCATTACAAATAATTTGATCATTAACTGGATTTATCATTGCCAATGGATTTACAGTTATAAAATAAAAAGTAGGTAATCCCTCGCAATCAAACCCAACATCTCCAGTTGCAATTGCGGTATATGCAACCGTTAATGGTTGATTTGTTGTATTTATTAATGTAGCTTCCGGAATGTAATCTGTTCCACTTGTAGTTGTTATTCCAGATATTCCTGAAGGAACTGATGCAGTCCAAGAGAAAACAACATCATCTGTTGGACTTGTTAAATTAACATCATTTGTTGTTTCCCCTGAAACTATAGTCTGATTATTTTCTGAAAAATCTACTTGAGGAGAAGGGTTGACTGTAATTGTAAAACTTTGTGATTCACCTTGACAGCTCACACCATTATATGTGTATAAAGCAGTTACTGTTATATTTCCACTAATTTGATTTGTTGTGTCGTTAGTAGCGGTAAAGCTTGGTATATTTCCAATTCCAGATGCAGCTAAACCAATATCGGTATTATCGTTAGTCCATATATAAGAAATTTCATCTGTAACATTTGATGATTGAGATATTTCAATCACAAAAAGTCTTTCAGCTCCACCAGACTCACCAATATTATCATTCCATGTACTATTCGGAGGATAAATTTCTCCGTGATTTTCAATCGGAATATTTGGATTATCCAAATTACTAGGTTCTAAATTAGACCAGTTTTCATAACTTATATTTTCGTCTGTTACCCACTCCCAAGCACCCGCTGGTTCTGAGTAATCAGGTGAAGTTAAATTTTGAACAAGACCTATCCAAACTGCCTGATCTGGGTTTTGTAAGGTAGTATTCAAAGCATTTGCCACAAAATTATTTTCTTCAGCGGATGTTATTGTAGTTAGATGACCTCCTTGATTTTCACCAATTTCTTTTGCATCCACCCAAGAGTCAGTTTCGTTAGAAACATAATAATAACTACCATTTAATTCTCCTAGGTATGTAAATCCTGAAATATTTTCAGGGTCAACTGAAGTAGAAAAATTAACAACTATTGTATCATCACCATTACAAAGTACTTGATCAGCAATTGCATTAACACCTACAGTTGGATTCACTGTAACAACAACCTCAAATGAGTCTCCTATACAATCAAAATAATGAGGTGTAACTGTATAGGTTAAGGTTGCTGGATTATCGGTTAAATTTGTTAATGTTTGACTAATACTTTCTACTCCTTCATTTACTGAAAAACCTCCAGTAATTGCACCTGGGGGATTACTTACAGGTTCTGACCATTCGTAGAGAGTTCCAATTGGAATTATCTCATTGAGATTGTTTTCATCAGTATTGTTTTGGGTTGGTTGAATATTAAATGTTTCACCATCACATATAGTTTCGTCTCTATCTGTTATGATTGGAATAGGCAGAACATTAAATGTATATTCAAAAGGTGTTCCAACACATCCCTCTGATATTGGAGTAATTTCGTAAACCAAGTCCTGATCAGTATTAGTCAGATTTGTAATTGTCTGAGATGGAATAAACGAAGTTGTTCCACTTTGAAAAAATCCAGTCAAATTTTCATTTTCATTTACAACCCAAGAATATGTGGTATTTGAAATGCTCGAAGTGAAATCAAATTGAAGAGAAGCATTTGCTGAACAAACCAATTGTGAATTACTATTATTAGTAATTATTGGTGTTTCGCTCAAAGCAATTACAATCGTGTCAGATGCTGGTGTATCACAATTTGAATTTGCAGTAACTGTAATGTTATAAGTTCCATAAGAATTTAATTGAATTGTAGGAAATGCGTCAGAGTCTGTGGTTGAACTTTCAAATGAATAATCATCCGTATCAATTCCGTCTCCAGACACTGTCCATGTATACGAATTTGGGGCATTTAACCCTGTTGAATATGTTGGAGTTAATTCATTGGCAAAATCAATTAAAAGGTTTGAGCCTGAAGTTAAACAATAAGTTTGCGAGCCTTGAGCAAACGAAACACTCGGGTTTCCAATTACTTCAAGGTCACTTGAAAAGCTATCTGAACCACATTCTGTTGTTACGGTTTGGGTAATAGTATAGTTTCCAACAGAATTGAATTGAACTTGTGGGCTTTGCGATGTAAGAGTTGTAGAATTAAATAAAGTGTAGCCAGAATTTGGTGATATTGTCCACTGATATGTAGGATCTTCATCTGGAAGTGAATTATCACATTCTGCACCAACAATATTTGAAGCATCTAATAATTCTACAATTTCATTAGCACAAATTTGGCTTACCTCTGTATTTTGATCAGATGCAGGATCTAATAACATAGTAGTTTTCATAACTAAAACATAATTATCTAACGCAGATTGTGTAGCTCCACTAGCAATAAAATTAACGTCTGTATTAGCTGGATCGTTATTAGCTAGAAATTGGTTGCAACCTGAACCCGTCATAATAATTGAATACTGTGTTCCAGCATTAAGTGTAGGGGCCTCATCAATAGGAATCTCCATTGTAAACCAACCAGATTGGATTCCATATGAGCCGTAAACAGAATTTGAACTGTTCCAATAAGAATTAGGAAAAGATTTTTGATAAAGTAATGGAGGATTACCAATAACACCCCAACTGTTATATGCTACTTGACCCTGGTATATTTGTAATGTTGGAGAGAAACCACCCCAACTATCACAAATAGCATTTTTTCGCATA
This sequence comes from Methanobacteriota archaeon, assembly GCA_002699425.1. Taxonomy (GTDB): domain Archaea; phylum Thermoplasmatota; class Poseidoniia; order Poseidoniales; family Poseidoniaceae; genus MGIIa-K2. Next base: position 2,258 of record PABV01000001.1, on the reverse strand, counting down.
GATACGTTTATTAATTTTCCAGTTTGACCTGCGGTATATGAATTTCCAGAAGTATAAAAACCTGTACCCACAGTATTGCCTGGTTCAATATTTAGATCTTGAGTAACTGATCCAAAGTTCATTATATCAAAGTCTGCATCAGGAATATCTTCAATATTTATAGTGTCTTCATGAATATCTTCTATTTGGCAAAAATCAGGATTTACAGCAGATAATTTAATTGTCCAACACCCTGGGGTAGTTATATCCTCTGCTGGAATAATTAAATCATTACCAACAAGCCAAGGCGAACTATCAAATACTGGAATAAAGTCCGAGGCTGATGGTGGTTTATAGAACCAAGTAAATGTTGGTTCACCGGAACATGATCCGTCGGGAACAGGATACGATCCATTTATAGTTGTATTTGTAGCAATAATATTTTCTGTAATACACTGCTCTTCAGCTAATGTGAAGTTTGCTTGTGGGGCATCACTGGTAATTATCTCTTTTGATGATCCTGTCCCATTTTCGACATACTCCTCACAAGAAGGGTCAGTTCCATTCACCGCTAAACCTTTGTTATATAAATCCATTTTTACATCAAATGAAGATCCCCCACCCACAGTACATGATGGTAAAATAAAAGTGTGTGAGATTAAATCAAGTGGAGCAGTGTAAGCTTCAATTAGTTCTGCGTGAGTTAATACATCTACAGCACTTCCATCGCCCCAGTTAAATGTATAATATGAACCCATATAATTTCTTCCTATTCCAAGCATCGAGATATCAACATTGAATTCAACTTCAGTATTAGTACAAACTATATCGATACCTGGTGTTCCGAATGTTGTAGCACTTGTATGAAATAAAAAGGTAAAACTGAAAAAACTAGAATTTCCAGAAACATCTAACTCCTCAACTTCAATGTTATAAGTCCCAACTTCAAGGTTATCTGGTATTACATATACACCTGGACTTATTGGCGTCATCAAAGCTGTAGTACCTGATAAAATATCAATTATATTGACATTTATTGAGTTTGATGTATTTGAAGGAGCAATTTGAAGGAACTTGTAGGCACTAGGCATCTCTGCAACAGTTGCATCGAAAGCTTGCTTTAAAGATCCAAAACTTGGATTAATAATATTATCCCCATCATTTAAGCACTCAAAATAGTTTGTGTTGACTGCTATATTACTAATAGCTGATGGTAAAGAAGATACAGTAAAATCAACTATCGAAAAAGAATCAGATTCAACAGATGTAACCGGATTTGTAGATCTTATCCTTAATTTATATTCTCCTGCAGCTGTTCCATCAGGGATTAAGCCATTCATAAGTGGAGTATAAAAATCATTGACTATTCCAAGATTAGTAGAGTTTGTAAAATCCCCACCGGGAGATGATAATTCAAGAATAAAAGAATTATTTGTATTTGCAGAAAGATTTGATGGATTATCAAGAACAAATACTCCAGTTGGATTTATATGCATTGAAACACCAGAGCCAGGTGTGTATGTCTTGCTATTATCAAACTTAACCAGCTCAATAGTTTGTGAATAATTTAGTACACAAAAAAATATGAATAATATGGTTAGTTTTATTCTATTCATTATCTATCAAATAAAGAAATAATTATATCTTATAATAGAGAATCTAGTGCCTGAGAGTAATCATTTTTTGAAGACACACCAACTTTTCTATCAATCAGCTCACCATTCTTAAAAATTAGAACTGTTGGGATATTTCTAACTCCAAACTGTGCAGCGTATTGTTGGTTTGCATCAATATCAACTTTTCCAACAACTGCTTTTCCCTCATATTCATTACTTAGTTCATCCATTATTGGACCAACCATTCTACAGGGACCACACCAAGCCGCCCAAAAATCAACTAATACAGGCTTATCACTTTTTAAAACCTTTTCTTCAAAATTACTATCAGTTATCTCTAATGCCATAATATTATTTTATAATTCCAAAAATAAGTAATTTCTCTAATTTAATTTGTAAAAAATATTATTTCCTTCTAAATCACTCAAAAGTTTTGGTGAAATATTTATCTTTTGTTTTTCACTATTCATTTCAACCATAATTTTTTCTTCATTATCATAAACAATAAAACTTAGATCATGTTTTCCGTCATGCTGATCTATAAGACCTTTGATTGAGTCTATTTTGTCATTTTTTATATCATCTAATTTTAATTGAATTGATATTTTTTTAGCAAATGTTTTAACAACATCTTGTAATAATTTAAAATTATTATACTGAATT
>PABV01000013.1 GCA_002699425.1 Methanobacteriota archaeon | reverse complement strand
ATGATTACCTGGAGATCCAAATTAGTGGGTGCAGATGATTTATTCATTCAATCAAACGCTGATGACGCTCAAATATCAGTTCAGGTTAGAAAAAAGGGATACAGAGCAATTCAGGACAAAGAGTTGTTATTTTTTGATGAGATTCCTTCAACTAAAAAATCTCAAACACAGCAAAAAGTTAGAAGGGCGCAAGGACTTTTACGACTTCTTGTGAGAGAGAGGAAGCTTTTGTTTGATAGAAAATATGGTAGATTTAGCCAAATCATGCGCTGGCAAATGTGGATGTTTGTCCTTTCTCCATTATTCCTCATTATGTTTTTTAGCATTGGAATCATTCGAAAAATAACCTTACCTTTGGAGAGTCTGATCGATGTATTATTTTATATTGAACTCTTCATTCTTTTTTCTTGGTCTGTTCGTCGATTGAGTAATTCAAAACAGGAATGGAATATTCTTGGTTCTATTTTGGTGGGTCTCGAGTATTTATGCTGGTCAATGGCTTACATTCTTTCAGGGAAAAGTCTGCACATGTGGGACCAAATACAAGATGTGAGGCGGGAATCAAAATAAAAAAAGCCCCCCATGGGACCAAAGTCCCATGAGGGGTGGTTTCGAGAAATCTCGTTGTGTGCTTCGTTTTCAGTACTCTGCTTAAGCGGAGGAACTTACAACACCGAGAGTCTTGTCTTCAGTGTCGCCAGCGCCTTGCTTGATCAAGGTTACTTCAACGTTGCAGCTTGCAGTGCAGTCATCAGCGCTACCTTCTGAGATGGTAATACCTTCACCGACTTCCCAGTTTTGGGCGTTGCCAGAGTCACCGTACTTTTCGTAGGTGCAGCTAGCATCATCGTCAGCTGTACTTGCATCTTTGCAGGTCATTGGTGTGCCGCCGTCAATCTTGATGGTGACTTGAAGNGTACCCCAGTTGAGGCCCGATCCACTTTGCATNCCGACTCTTACGAGAGGGTCAACATCAGTGGTTGGGTCTGCGTTAGGGTTTGCATCTTCTGCAGTGAACACGTATGTGTCCAATGTGTCACCAGTGCTGTCGCCAGCTAGGCTTGAAGCCCAGACGTACAATACACCAGCCAATACCACAGTGATAGCTACCATAAGGATAGTAGCAATAACTGGGCTTACCGCTTCTTCATTCTTCATTTCATTCTTCATATTTTTTGTCCTCCTCCCCATTCGGGGATAGTTCCTCTACCGTCACGCGAGTATATANGGCTGTCGACCATGAACGTGAAAAATCACCCGNATTTCGCTGTACTNAGGNCCTATTTTTAAATTAATAATTTTTAAAAACGAATGCGNTGAATGGAGCAAACGTTTTGTTTTGAACCAAGAAAAAGAGGGGTGAACAGGGTGAGAATTAGCGGAGAGGGGATGGGATGCACTCAACGAGAACCTACAGCCCTGTTCGACTTATCCTAGTGGGTATCAAATAATAACAGTTATGTTTTTTCTGGGTGAAAGAAATTTAGGGTACTGTAAGGATTTCAGGCCCACCAGGCGTTACATGAACTGTATGTTCAAATTGGCCAATCATGCCATTATCTGCGCATTTCAGTGCATGATAAGTTTCTAAGAATCTCACGCTAATGAGTTTCTTTACCAATGCATTCCATTTGGATTGTCGACTTTCTTCATCCGCTTCTGGAAATGGCTTTTCTAACATCGGGAATGCCCATCTTTCAGCGAAAGGTAGTGTTGAATATCTTTCCTCAAAATTGCGTGCGAGTTGCGCCCCTAAAGGCTTGAGCTGTTTTCGTGCCAATGCCTTACGCCAACTCACGTTACCGGTAATTCGGTATATGTTTGATGAGTTTGAAGATCCTATGTTTTCAATTAGTCCTTGTTCTCCATTTGTGTTGAATGGCTCAATTGCATAGCACGCATTCTCTTCAACAACACCCGAAAAGCCGTTATTGTTTTTTCCACATGCATATGACGGTACGCTTACTCCGGCGTGAAGTTCCCATGGTTCGAGTTTATGCCCACACAAATTTCTGATTGGTTGAAAACCAGCATCAACACTTGGTTGAGCAGCAGCTGCCCCAACCTCATGCCAAGGCGTTCCAGGATGCAGTTTTTCGATAGCGGCATCCCTGGATTCTTTTGCAGCCTTGATTTGCTCAGTATGTGAATTGCCGTTACCGATTTCAACGGTCATAGCGTTATCTCCAATATGTCCGTTGATATGAACGCCAACATCGATTTTCACGACATCGCCTTTTTGTAAAACCATCTCATCTTCCCAGCCATGGAGTTTTTTGTCGGCATGATCGGGTGTGAAGTGAGCGGCGATTTCGTTAACAGCAATAGTTGTTGGAAAAGCGGGTTGTCCTCCATTTCTTCTGATAAATCGTTCAGCGAACTCGATGATTTCGACCCAGGATTTTCCGGCTTGTAATTCTGGCCTAACGGCATCTAGAGTTCTTCTAGCCACATGGCCAGCATCAATCCAGAATTTCATGCCTGACTGGTCATCCATTCCATCACGTCACTAGAGAGTACAACGCCCTCTCTGATAATAGTTACTTTTTTTCCGGAGTATTCTTCGCTTTCAAATTTAAGAATCGTACTTCCCTTCCCTCCCGGACAAATTCCCTCAATCCATCTATGAGTCTCAAGTCCTAGTAATCGGGCCGCTTCTCGACAATCTTCTACGGGTTCTTGCCCAGAAATATTAGCGCTTGTTGCAATGATTGGTCCGCATTCATCCGATAATTGGATAGCGATTGGATTCGAGAAAACACGAATAGCAATCATATCACCACCTAGGCGATAGTCAAGTGGTTGTTTGGCCTTTAGGATTAAAGTCAATGACCCCTTGGGAAAATAATCAAGAATACGAGCGATTTCAGGAATAATTACTAAATCATTTACTTGATTTAAATTGGCGACTCCTAAACTCACTGGCATTGTGCCTTTTCGATTTTTTAATTCGTAAACCCGTGCAAGAGTTTCTTTGTTTGGTATCCCACCTAATCCCGGAAGCGTAGATGTTGGATAAACAATTGGAAGCCCAGAACGTAGATTTGCAATCACATCTTGAGAAATCACAAATTCACCCATTCATTTAGATGTTGTCGAGCAATCTTTTGTGCCATGTTTTTATCCTCAGTTTTCACCATCAGTTTTCCAGATGGGAAAAGCGTGAGGTCAGCAGGTCCAAAGAAAGTCCAACACAAACGCGTNCTTACACCAATTTCATAACCAGCCTCGACAATTCTTGCGCCAACAACTGCCAAGTCGATTTTATCCAGATTTTCGGGTACGATTTGCCATGCTGCCTTATTTCCGCACAATTCCATCACAAATTCATCTTTCGTCAATGCACCAACTCCACGTCATTGCTCAATCATTATTAATCCAAGTCATTTCCTTTTCTTTGCTGCCCATTTGTATGTTCTTTGCCCTTCATACAAACCGTCTTCACTGACGTTGATGAGAGCGAATTCTCCACTCGGGGGAACGACGCTCTCCACTTGGATGCCTTTGTGAAGATTTTCGTAGGTCAAATGGTCGATAGCGACTCGTCCTGCTAGGCGTTCAAACAAATGCCATCTCGAAACAACTTCTTCCCACCCGGGTTGAACAATGGCTTCGAAGACCTTGGCTTTCGCTCCCGATCCATAACCACACAATCCGAAATAAGTTCCTTCAATGTCTGCATTTTCCTCGAGGTCTGATTCAAGCGTTGACATTAAGGCAAGAAATATTGATCCAGTGTATTGGTTACCAATCAAACTCGAAGCACGTTGTCCCTTTTCGATTTTGTTTGAATGAAAATGAAGGTATTCTGGAGTTTTAGAAATGGCTCGTCGATATGCATCCATCTCCTTTTCAAATTGCTCAATATTCTTTTTTGTTTTTTGCGAAGGTATCATTGGTGGTTCACCAATTTCAACCAGAACATCATCCCAAATTGGTGTACCAGTTCTATCATGTCGGAAAACATCTGGGAACATGCGCTTTGCTTGGAATGCATATGGAAGGTGCATGATTATTCGCGACCATTGTTTCGTGAGTTTTTCATCCTCTAGTGACCAACGCCCTTGTCGTTCTGCATGTTGTTTGAAATTGTGGAAGGCTTGTCTAACGGCTTCTTGGTAACAACGATTTGAAAATTGTCCATCAAACACCGGTTCGTCACGATGCACGTTTACAGTTTCTTCTCCGTGAGCAAAAATACCCAAACGCCTGACTGTGGACTTAGGCAAATGGCGAATCATGCGTTCCACAATTCCCTTTTTTACAGATTGACCNGCTTCTTGNGCCAATTCCATTACACTGGAAATAACTGAGCGAATTGTAACCTTCCTTCGAGGTTTGAAGAAATCATGGACCGGTGTAGTTGAGACTCCCCAGCAGTCTGGGATTTCAAGGAGTCGTGGATTTTGTCTGATTAGTAAAGCTCCGCCACCGGCTCCTTGCGTGTATTCGCCACTCGATCCCAGATCGTATTTCGCATTATCAGAAAAAATGACGATACCTATTCTTTCATCTTGCCCACTTGGACGAGCCGCCCAATCTAGAGTTGTGTGAAGTGCGTCAACTCCTCCAATACACGCAAAAGTCATATCAACAACATCACAATTTCTAAAACAATCTTTACCATATCTTCGTGAATAACGCTGAGTGAGCATGTCAAGGATGTAAGTCGCTGTTGGCTTTGCCCCATCTAGTGCTGACTCTGTACCAAGGTACATTCGACCAATCTTGCGAGGGTCAAGTCTGTTACGGTCAATCAATCGCATGACGGCCATGGCTCCCATCGTGGCAGTATCTTCGTGGACATCCGGAATAGCCATGGCTTTGAGACCTAATCCCTTGTTTAATTTATTGAAATCTGCACCACGGAGTTCTGCGAAATCTTTCATGTCCAAATAAAGGCGTGGAAAGTGAATAGCAATATCATCGATTCCAACTGAGATTATTTTTTCTTTCATGTATAGCACTCCAAATATTTTCGAGGTGTGATTTAGTTTTCAGGGGGGCCATCGGGTGGACCTGCTGGTGGAGTTGGAGGAGGACCACTGGGTGGGCCTGCTGGTGGAGTTGGAGGTGGACCGCTGGGTGGACCTGCTGGTGGAGTTGGAGGAGGACCACTGGGTGGGCCTGCTGGTGGAGTTGGAGGTGGACCGCTGGGTGGGCTTGCTGGTGGAGTTGGGGGTGGACCACTGGGTGGGCCTGCTGGTGGAGTTGGAGGAGGACCGCTGGGTGGGCTTGCTGGTGGAGTTGGAGGAGGACCACTGGGTAGATCTGCAGGAGGGCCTGGATTTAGCGGAGGCGCAATCACGTCTTCGTTTGGAGGGCTTAATGAATCTGTAAGCAGCGTGTCACTATCAGTCAGTTCCGNTGTTTGATTTTGGTTAACCGCTNNGTTCATNTCACCAAATTGGTCAGAGTTTTGANTGAGATNATNTTCGATATTTTCTTCATTGTGAAGAATTTTTGTTCCACCACCGGTGATATTTTCAGCAGAATAGGNNGTCATAGCAACTTTGNTAGAATCAATTAACTCCCTTTCTCTGACTTGACCAAAATCGCCAAGGCTCATGTCAAATGCTCCGGAAAACAATGAACCTCCAATCGAATTTTTGAGATTTCTTTTTCTTTGAGCATTGTACTCAAAATCAAAAGAAAATGGTCCNAAACTACCATCTCCTTGGTTTGATTTCAGGTGAAAAGACCAATTTCCAGACATTAGAACAAATTCAAAACTCCAATTCCTTTGAAGCCCAGGTCCCAATGAGGTGATACCTTCCTTTGAATAGCATTTTAACCCAGAATTTGTTTCAACATAGACTTCTAAATCTCCTTGAGGCATTGGGCTTTCATTAGTAATTGCTGTGACNACAATGAGGACATCNTCATCATCATCATTGATGTCAGCTTGGATAGAAATCAACTCGATTTCTAGGTCGCCAACCACAACGTTGTGTCCTTCAGACATAATCCCACCATTTTTTGCCCAAGAAGTTCCCGTACTTAAGTCAAACATCAATCANCGTAGTTGGAATCGGGATTCAGCAGGTAATGTCCAATCCAACACGGCAATAGAAAAATTAGATTTGTCTAAAAAAGTTCTTTTCTCTTTGGTAAAATAAGCGTAAACGAGGTCGATAAAACCAATAAAAATGCCAATTACAGGGATGATGTATCTCAGTTTTAGTATTGCGCGCTTATTCCAATGTTNCTCGGTTAGAAGNGATGCATCGTCATGAACGATGGCTACTCTCATTGCCCGNTGACCGAAACTTCGNCCTAGTGATTTTGCTGAATATTTGAAATAAAGCCAGAAAGATGCAAAGTGGAGCAATATATGGATTAATAGTACACTCAAAGATGTTTGAATAAATTCAAAATCAAGTAAAATTACATAGAANCGTCCGTTAGTTAGCAAACTAATTGGTAGCACAACCAGAAGAACATCAAGGAATAATGCTGTTCCTCTTCGCCACACAGGTGCAAGCAGAATCCCTTCGGGAGTCTGGGATTTGACAGCATCCCTTGCAGGATTCGCTGAGTGCAGGCTTATTGGAGAATCAGTCATGTCCAGTCACTCTTGCCAAACGTAGGTTATGTATGAACCATGTGCCAAGCCATGAGGTTTCTTTCTTCAATCCAATCAAGCATCCCTTTCCAATTATGGTCATGTGACAATGTAACNGGGTTTCCAATGAGNATCAATCCCCTTTTTGCTCTGGTTATGGCTACATTCAATCTNCGAGCGTCTTTGAGGAATCCCAATTCACCGGTTGGATTTGAACGCACAGTNCTCATGATNATCACTTCTTTTTCTCTACCTTGAAANCCGTCAACAGATTGCATTTCTACACCTGCATAAAAGTCAGGATTATTGCTTTCTTCAGCGAGATTTTTCAAAAGTCGAATTTGAGCGGCATAGGGGGAAATGATTCCAACATCCTCGGGTGACAAATCTCCGGCGGCGACCAAGGAATCTAGAATACTCATTGTTAACGCGGCTTCATCTATGTTTGAACGGGATTTTCCAAATTCATCTTGTGTTTCATGACCACTTACAGGTACAAATGCCACTGGTGCATCCCAATCNGGCCAAATGAATCCTGCAGGCGTGTCTCTCTTTTCAAGCCCATCTCCGTCCAAGAGCTTATTCTCATAGAATCTCATTGATGGGAATTCACGTATAACCGGATGCATTCTGTATTGTGTGTTCAGGAGTTTAGGCTCTAGATTTGAGTTGATCAAACGCTCAAATAGTGATATTTCGAGTCCATTTGCTTCTTTGCTCAAAACCGTAGGCGGTAATTGTTTATGATCTCCAACTAGAAACAACTGCCGACAACCGCGAGTAATAGGGACGAGTGCACTTGGTTCGCTCGCTTGAGTTGCTTCATCGATGAGGACTATTGNAAATTTCTTTTCTCCTAATATGTGGTGCCCTGCTCCGATGTTTGTGCANCAAATCACCTCTGCATTTCCAATTATTTCTTCGGTGATTCTCCGTTCAATATTTTTTATTTCTTTTTGATTGCGATGNATATCTTTGTGAGCAAGCCCCTTTTCTTTGCCCTTTAATTTAGGTAACTGGGCCTGTATTGATCTGTTTTCATCCTGAATAATTTCTAATTCTTCATTGAGTGGATGATTATTGATGTTGTAATCTAATGTAGCTCTCCTAAGCGTTTCTCTTACCTTTACTGGTTTACCAATCCTTATCGCATTAATTCCTAATTCTAATAATCCTTGGAGTAAATTATCTACAGCAACATTCGATTCAGCGGTGGCGAGTATTTGTGTGGAGCTTTNCGAGATGAGTTCGTGCAATAATCTGACTGCAGTATACGTTTTTCCTGTGCCAGGTGGCCCTTGAATAAGATTCAATCTTTCGGATTTAGCATCATCAATTACCCTTTGCTGACTCTCATTTAATGTATGTTTTAATTTCGTTTTAGGGAGTGATTTAGATTTTGTTATTTCAGGACTNTGCTTTGCTGAATATTGCAAGTCATGGACTTGAGTTAGCAATAAATCCCTTAGCGTAGTACCTTGATCTCCCTCTGATGAGTGAAAGCGAAGCAGTGCATCCCTCATTCGATCATGAGCCACTCTATTCGCACTTTTATCCAAGCGCCAGCTTCCTTTGCGAAGGTCATTTGGGGCCTCATTGATGACAACTCTGATACGTTTTTTATTCCGATCCAAAACAATGCCTTCGTAGACCTTTTCCTTCCAAGGTAGGCTTCTTGAAATAACAACCATATCNCCATGAGAAAATTGATGAAAAGGTAATTTCACACCTTTATCATCTGAAAAAGAAAGAATGTGNTCACCAAAAAATAACCCATTTTTCCTCCCTCTGAGNCCAAAAAGCGTAATCCCNGCTTCCTTAAGTTGCTTCTTAGTCCAATTTTTCCANCGAAATTCGAGTGCTGCTGTTTCTTCATTCAATTCATTTGCAATAAGTTTGAGAAATTTCTCCAAATGCTTTTGTGTTTGAGAATAAGGTTGAACTTGAGATGAATGAGTACTATTTAGGGAATTAAACCTCCGAATAGTACCCTTTTCGGNCATGGTTATGCTAGAAGGTTCATGTATAGCATTCTGCCTATGGACGCGAACAAGGCAGTATTAAACACAAGAGGTATTTCCACGATATGATGGGCCGCTTCTTTGGACGAAAGACCAANGAGAAAAATGAAGATGAGAACGTATGNCCATATTGTTCACATCAGAATGAAGCGGAAGCCACAGTGTGCAAATTATGTTATTATGAGTTAGGAAAAACCTCAAGAGAGCAAGGAGAAACTGTCGGCGATGGAGCCGCAAGTGGTATATTTGCTGAATTAATGAGTGATGATGATTCTACTTGGAAAGACGTTGACGTTGTCGAAGTAAAACTAAATTTTGATGAAATAAACATCGAGGTCGAGCAATATGAAGAAACANCAACAAATNNAGAAGAGGCAGAAGCAATCTCACTAACATCGTCGACATCGGGGCCATCAACTTCTGAAACCGTGGCCCATAAAGAAGCGGAAGAAATTGACTTGGAACTAAGCGATGCTCCAAGCAATGTCGAAAAATTTGAAGTGAACCTTACCGACATCTCGAGTCAAGTTGCAGAACCTGTCAGGGTGAAGGCAGGTAATTTAGTGATGAATGAAGAGCAAGAATATGCCGAATCTGAGCCGGTATCAAATCCTAACGCCTTACCGGAGATTCCTGACATCATTGAAAATCCAAATCAAAGTGCTGATGCAGAGATTAGTCAAGAGACANCTACACCTTCTTTGCCCGAAGATTTTGAAATAGATGTGATTGAAAAGAAGATGACCAATGGAAGAATCTGGCCTTGGCCAGCCGAAGATGATTGGGATTCGAGAAAGGTGTATCTTGAGGTTGTTTCAGCCCTTGACGCAACAAAATCTGGCAAATTGAAAGAAGCTGAGCAAATNATTGACCGGCTTGGCCCTCATTTATCTGAGGATTTATCGATGATGTACCACATCGGGATTGTATTACAAGCGATTGGAAGAACGGAAGTGGTGGCTAAAATGTTGCAACATGCACAACAATCAGAACCAGATAATCAACATGTGAAAACTGCTGTTACTCATCTATTGAAGTGATGCGAATGACCACGACTCCTGAAATCAGTATTGATGACGAGTTCGTCCTTAAACCAGTCAATAGAAGGATACTTCCAGAGGTTATTGAAGCACACAATGAGGATCCACAAGGAACATTGTCAGCACTCCCATGGTTGACCGAAATGGAAGATATTCATCGCCAACTTGCAGATCTGTTGCTAGAACTTGAACATGAAAGAGATGAGGACAGNCTCCATTTCTGGGCTATTCATCAAGGNNAAGATAACAAATTTGTAGGCATGGTTGGGCTAGGNGATGAATTACAACTAGCTGCGAGCGCCTACAATCTAGGTTATTGGGTGAGAAGTTCGAGTCGAAGACAAAACATTGCAAACCGTGCTGTAGATGCGGTATTTGATTGGGTTAGAGAAAAGCAAGATCAAGCACTCATCGAGATTACAGTCCACCCTCATAACAAAGCAGGATTGTCAACTTGTCAATCCATATGTAATCGCTGGCAGGGATTGTCAATCGATGGATATGTGGGTATTGACGTGAATGGAAGGACAGTTCCCCACCAGTTATACCTGATTCAACTGCGGTCGAGTGAGGGAGATTGATGAGACCATGGTTAACGGTTGATTCAGATGACCTCAGGCACCTGCCTAAGTTCCAAGGACATCCTCGACGCTCAAAATCAATCCCTCAGGATAGAATCTCGCCCGCTTTTCAATTAGGCATGGACCGATTTGCAGAGTGGCTTGAAACACATAACTTCCCTGTTACAATATTTGTGATAGCTGATCAACTCGATGANGAAATTTTCTCAATCTGGCTTAGCAAACAAATCGAAAAGCACCCTCAACTTACGATTGCATGCCATGGTTTTTCGCATCGTTCTTGGTCTGCTTGGGAACCAAATCCAGCACTCTTTTCATCTAAATTGGAGCAAGCGACAACAAAGTTGAGAAATTTTGCAGGGCAGGCATGGAGGCCATTTTTCAGAGCACCCGCTGGTTATATCGCATCATGGATGGCACCGGTTATCGCAGCACATGGATACACAATAGATAGTTCAGTGAATCAAAGCTGGTTGGTAAATAATAAATTTGGTAAAGGGGAAAATTGGAAGCAAGTCTTGCATTCTCTGAAAAGTGAGGGTTTAGAAGTAAGACCATGGCTTTGTCGATTTGGTTTGCCGACCTGCGGGCCTGCTCTCACGCTTCCAGTACTTCGCACAATTGCTAGAGTAACATGGAAAAAACTAGGCAAACCGACTCAGGCTAAAGATGCTGATGTAACGATATATTGGCATATTCTTGACCACGCTAGAAACCAAGGTAATTGGTTGCCTCCAATCCCAGTCGATTTATGGCAAGCCAAAACGATTGATTCAAGACAGGAGAGCAAGCAGCGTATGTTAAGGAGGCTGGTGCCATGACAGCTGAGGGTTCGGAAAATCCCCCTGATTTGGACCCAATTGAAGTCGTTGAGTGGCAAGATTCAATCGAAGCTGTGATTCGAGAATTTGGTGAAAAAAGAGCCCATCAACTTCTTTATCATACCAGCCAAAGAGCCCAAGAACTTGGAGCAAAAGTAGATGTTGTCTCATCTCCTTATCAAAATACGATACCAGTAGATTCACAATCAGGTTATCCTGGAGATTTAGCATTAGAAAAAGAAATTCACAAGGTGAATCAGTGGAATGCGATGATGATAGTCACAAAAGCCAACAAAAATTTCGACGGCATAGGCGGGCACATCTCCACTTATGCATCTGTAAGTCACCTTTGGGAAGTTGGATTTAACCATTTTTTCAAAGGAAAACATGGTGAAGGGTTTGGCGATCATGTCTACTGGCAAGGTCATGCAAGTCCTGGAATCTATGCTCGAGCCTTTCTTGAGGGGCGATTGAGTGAAGAGCAATTACTTTCATTTCGCCAAGAAACAGGTGGAAATGGGCTCTCATCATATCCCCATCCGCGCCTCATGCCTACTTTTTGGGAGTATCCTACGGTTTCCATGGGATTGGGGACTTTGACTGCGATTCATCAAGCCAGATTCAACAGATATTTGTCACAAAGAGGCTTGATTGAAGCAGATGATGGACACATTTGGTACACCATGGGTGACGGAGAATCGGATGAGCCAGAATCTCTCTCATCGCTTTCACTTGCTGCAAGGGAAGGATTGGACAATATCACGATTATTCTCAATTGTAATCTACAACGTTTGGATGGTCCGGTACGAGGTAATGCGAAAATCATTCAAGAATTAGAGGGAAGATTCCGTGGTGCAGGATGGAATGTAATCAAATTAATCTGGGGTTCAAGTTGGGATGAATTATTTGCACGTGATGACAAAGGTATTTTGGCTCGACGTCTAGAAAATCTCGTAGATGGGGATGAGCAGCGTATATTCACAGCAGACGGTGAGACAATACGCAAAGATTTGTTTCATTCTCCTGAACTTCAAGCCATGGTCAGTCACCTAACAGACAAGCAATTGGAATTATTATGTGCTGATGTAGGTGGGCATGATTTTGTAAAAATTTACTCTGCTTTTGAAGCAGCAAAATCTCACAAGGGCCAACCTACTGTTATTTTGGCTAGAACAGTCAAAGGATGGGGTCTCGGTGATGCCTTTGCAGGGAGAAATACGACGCATCAAAAGAAAAAAGCAGAATTAGCGAGTCTCGAGTTTATTCGAGACAGAATGAATCTCTCATTCAGTAACGAAGAGCTCGAACAATTACCATTCGTCCACCCCTCAAAGGTTCCTGAAATGGTGACCTACGCTAAAGGCAGAAGAGATCAACTACACGGCCCTTGTCCTGAACGATTGGTGAAATTCCAACCGCTTGAATTGCCGGATAGTTCGGTATATTCCGAGTTTGACCAAGGGACCAAAGGGTCTACAGAGGTATCAACCACGATGGCTTTTGTTCGCTTGTTACGAAGTCTCATGAAATCAAAAGCAATTGGCTCCCGAATTGTTCCACTCATTCCCGACGAAGCGAGAACCTTTGGAATGGACCCCTTATTTGCTGAATTTGGCATCTATCACCCTGAAGGCCAGTTATACAAACCAGTTGACCATAAAGTATTGATGAAATACAAAGAAAGCGAAAAAGGACAAATTCTCGAAGAGGGCATTAACGAAGCTGGAGCTATGGCTTCATTCATTGCAAGCGCAACCTCCTATGCCAATCAATCATGTCCAACCATACCCTTCTANACTTTTTACTCCATGTTTGGTTTTCAAAGGGTTGGAGATCTCATTTGGTCGGCTGCTGATAGCCGAGCAAGAGGATTTCTCATCGGTGCAACTTCTGGACGTACCACTCTAAACGGAGAGGGTTTGCAGCACCAAGATGGTCATTCACTCTTGATCGCCCATACCAACCCAGCAGTCAAGGCTTGGGACCCNGCATTTGCGTACGAATTATCAACNATCATTGAACACGGTATTAATGAAATGTATGGTGAGGATAAAGATGTTTTACATTACATAGCNGTGTANAATGAAAATTATCCAATGCCAAAGAAACCCGAGGGTGTTGATGAAGGCATCATCAAAGGATTATACNTGCTTCGACAAGCACCTCAAGGAGAAGGACCAGTGGTACGATTAATCGGTTCTGGTCCAATTATGTTACAGGTATTAGCAGCCGTTGAAATGCTTGAGGATCTCGGAATCCGTTCAGAGATTTGGTCTGCGACTTCCTATGGAGAATTAAGACGAGAAGCAGCGGAAATGACGCGCTGGAACAGGCACAATCCTGACCAAACACCTCGGATTAGTTGGGTTGAGCAGATGTTAGGCAACCACTCCCTTCCAACCATTGCTGTAAGTGATAATATTGCAGCCGTACCTGATTTGATCCGACCATGGGTGGATGATCAATTTATTTCATTGGGTACAGATGGCTTTGGCCACTCAGATCTAAGAGAAAACCTTCGTAGTCATTTTGAAATAGACGCAAACCACATCACACTAAATGCGCTATCTCTGCTTGTGAAAAATGGAGACATAGAGAAGGAAACCTTTTCCAAATTCAAACAAAGCCTACAATGAAGGGATGCATAGGTTAGAAACCTACATTAATTGTTCCAAGACATTGATGAAAACAGAGCATAAGGAAGTGTTGAGATGAAACTTTTTGCTTTTTCTTTATTCGTGTGCTTTTTGTTGGTAGGTTGTACCACTCCCATTGACTCTACACAGACTGTTATTTCAGAACCAGTTGATGAAGAAATGCTATCTTTCCCAGAGTTTGATTTTGTAGATGAGAATAATAGTACGCATAATTCTTCAATGTATGCCGGTATGCCTTTTGTTGCATATTTTTCAGCATCATGGTGCACGCATTGTAAACCGACCCTTGAAGCATTAGATGACACAGTTCCAGTTGGGCATTTGTTGGTGTTTAACAAAGAATCACGTGAAGAATACAGCAACATGACGGAATGGAAGGAGAGTATGGAATCGGAACTAAATCGAACCCTTAATCATCCGTTTATGCATGCTCCTGACTTTGCATCATCATTGAATGTTCAATCTATTCCGTCTATGTTTTTTGTCAATTCTGATGGTGAAATTACTCATCATCAAGAAGGGCTGAAGAACCAAAGTATTATCGAAACGTATTGGAATCCTCTGGTTTCGAATAGTGAAGAATAGTTTCTTGACATTTACCATGGATTACTGCCATTACTGGATGAGAGTAACACATAAATGAACAAAATAAACAGTATAACCAAAATCGTTCCAACAATCATGACCATTGCATACATGCCGATGCCAAAATACATCGCTGCTGCCTGAAGTGCATTTGCAATTTTAGAATCGGAGAAGTTTTCCTCATTGTGCCCGTCAGGAGAAGTGGACTTTTGACTGACTTGCATGACACCTTCAGCGTTGACGAAAAAGACCTCATTCTCAGGTTTTTCACGCATGCTGTAGCCCGTAGAGGTCAATAACATGGATCCAGGAATCATCAGGCAACAAGAATAAAACAAGCGTTTGGTTGTTGTAGTCTCCCACAAAAACTCATCAGAGTCACAAGTCCAAGTTTCTTCTCCATCGACAATAATGGTCGTACGGTCCTCTTCTGAGCACATTGCTTCTGTGCTGAATGCCGAGAAGAATACGATAATAGCAACCAATCCTAGAACCAATCCACTAATTGAAACGGCGAGAGAAATTTGGTTTTGTGTCATTGTAAATCCAGGAGATTGTTGCTTTTTCGCAAGAGTATTATCGATTTTTGTCGAACAGGTTGGACATATAATTGAACCTCCAAATGATGCAGGAATTTGAAGACGGGACTGACAATTAGGACAATCAAATTCTATCTTACTTTCAGTACTTTCATTCGCGCTTGGGGCTTCATGTTCGACCAATCTCTGGATTAATTCACTTTTATTTCCAGATCTCAGCAATCCTTTTTCTTTCAGTGCTTCCTTTAATTCAGCCACGGTCATCTTATCGAATTCTGTGGCCATACATGTCTCAAGGGTTTCTAATAAACAAGTTTTGAGTTAGATTTGTTAGAAAACAATCAATCTTTTTGTTCTGGTTCAGTTATCGATTAACCTTCTAAAGCATGAGAAATATCTGACCAAAGATCTTCTACATTTTCTAATCCTACACTCAATCGAATAAACCCAGGAGCTATGCCCGATTCTAAACGAACCTCAGGTGGAATAAACATATGCGAAGACGTTGTTGGAGCTTCAATCAAAGACTCAACACCGCCAAGGCTCGTAGCCTCAAAAATAATCGAAAGGCGAGACATGAAATCCATCGCTTCTTTATCGCCTCCTTTTATGACAAAAGCCAACATACCCGTTCCTTTGGGCATAATTCTCTGAGCTACATCAAAATCCGGATGGTTGGGTAATGAGGGATGAATTACTTTCTCTATCGAAGGATGATCTATCAATCGCCGAGCCAATTCAGTAGCATTTGATACATGAGTCGGCATTCTGACACCTAATGTTTTGAGACCACGTTCAAGCATGAAGCATGAATGAGGGTCTGCAGATCCGCCAAAGTGAATTTTTTTAGAGAAAATTTTGGAAATCAAATCCTTTTTCCCAACAACAGCTCCTCCAATATGGTCAGAATGACCATTTAGGAATTTGGTCGTACTATGTATGACTAAATGATGCCCCATTGAAATTGGTTGGATTGCCCAAGGAGTTGTGAA
>PABV01000012.1 GCA_002699425.1 Methanobacteriota archaeon | reverse complement strand
TGTTAATTTTTTTAACCTGGGGTCAAAAAATAAATGGGAAAGCGTTATACCAAGAAATTATCATAATAAAATTAATAAAGCTTTTGAAAAAGATTTGAGATTATTAAAATACATTTAGTTTAAATTAAAAATACTTTTTTAGAATATTTTTATTAGGTTTCATCCAGAAATAAAGATCGGTAATAATTTTTTTTAAATTTCTTTTTGGCTTCCACTTGTAAAGTTTTGTTACATAGCTATTGTTAGTAACAAAATACGGAACGTCATAAGGAGATGTTTTTTTAATTGATCCTATTCTTATTTTGTTTTTTGATACTTTCCTAGAAAGTTCAGTTAGTCTTAGTAAGTTTAATGAATTTTTCTTACCTCCACCAACATTCATTAATTTATTATTAATTTTTTTTAATTTTTTAATCTGAAGTAAAATTAATTCACAAAGATCTTGGATATGCAGAACATCCCTTACCTGTTTTCCTTTACCCTCAAAACCAATGTAATTAAGTTTCAAGCGGTTTAAATGTCTCCATACCCAAAGACTTACGAAACCTTGTTCTTCTTTCCCAAATTGCCATGGCCCAGACACCAATGCTACTCTATTTATAATGTATTTTATTTTGTGCAAATATGAATATTCTTTAATTAAAAGTTCAGAACTGAGTTTAGTAAAACCGTAAATAGACTTATAATTTTCGACATTAAAATTTTCTTTAATAGATATTCCTTTTTTTAGTCTAAATAAATTTTCCATAGCGTAAACTCTAGAACTTGATAAATAAATTATATTTGATTTGTCTTTAGCACACTTCTTTAAAATGTTAAAAGTTCCAATTAAATTAGAGTTGAAAACCTCATCTATTTTATTTCGAGATGCCTCGATAGCAGGTTCGGCTGCGCAATGAATTATTAAATCAAACCTTTGAAATTTTTTGAATGTTGTTACTTTTGAAATATTAAGTTTAAAATTTTTTATTTTTTTTTTTGATAAAATTTTATGATTTAAACTCGAACCTTTTCTAGAAAGATTATCAACACTTGTGATTTTAGCGTTTTGAATATTTTGTTTTAAAAATATTGCTAGATTCGAACCAATAAACCCACAGCCACCTGTGATTAATATTTTCATTTACGTTTATCCTGTCTGTAAAATATTTTTTTTGAGAGAAATTGGATTTTCCAGTTTACTCAACATTTCTATTGGGCAGACCTGCTTGAAGTTTTCAACTTCATCGTGGAAATTATCCAATATACCTTGTGAAATTTTCGAACCTGTTTCTGAATTGTATTCTTCNATAAGNATTTTTAACCTATCTTTCCAGTATTTTGTTTCAGGTTTTAACCACACTACCGAGGTAGGGTTAACATAATTTTCAAAAATATTTTTTGGATCGTAAATAAAAGCCATTCCACCTGTCATTCCTGCAGCAAAATTGTCACCCACATTACCCAATATTACTACTTCTCCACCTGTCATGTATTCGCAACCATTGGCATCGCAACCTTCGATGACTGATATTCCTCCTGAATTTCTCACAGCAAATCTCTCTCCTGCTTTGCCTGATGCAAATAATTTGCCTGAAGTTGCACCATATAATACTGTATTTCCAATAATAGTATTTTCGCTAGTTTTAAATTTATTCTCCTTTGATGGGCTAACAACTATAGTTCCNCCAGACAAACCTTTNGCTACATAATCATTTGCATCACCATATAATTTGATTTTGATGCTCTTATGAAGAAAGGCCCCCAAAGATTGGCCTGCTGACCCTTGCAGTTTCAAATTTATAGTATTAGGTGGCAAATTATCTGAAAAATTTTTGAATATATAATGGGAAAGTTTAGTCCCGACTGCTCTATCTGTATTTTGAACTTTAATATCAGAAGAAATTTTTTCATTGTCTTTTAATTTTTCTTTTACATCCATCCAAATTTTTTCATCAATATTATTGTTTGGTACTTGATTTATAAGATCTTTTTCAGAGTACATCTTATTATTTCCTGGATCGGTTTGAACTAATAAAGGATTTAAATCTAAATCATCAAGATTTGGNGAACCTCTACTTACTTGATGTAATAGATCTGTTCTGCCAATTACTTCTTTTAAAGACTTAAATCCGAGTGAAGCTAAAATTTCTCTTACCTCCATTGCNACAAAGCTAAAAAAATTTACTACTTTTTCTGGAGTACCTGTAAATTTTTCTCTTAACTTTTTGTCTTGTGAGCAGACACCAACTGGACAGGTATTAGAATGGCATTGTCTCACCATTATACAACCCATTGCTATTAATGATGAAGTTCCCATACCATATTCTTCTGCACCCATCATAGCCGCAATAACAACATCTCTGCCAGTTTTAATACCNCCATCTGTCCTTAATGTTACTTTGTGTCTTAANTGATTTAGAGTTAAAATTTGATTAACTTCGGTTAAACCCATTTCCCATGGAATACCAGCATATTTCACACTAGTTTGTGGACTCGCACCAGTACCACCGGAATGCCCTGAAATTAAAATTATATCTGCTTTTGCTTTAGCCACACCTGCAGCTATTGTTCCTATTCCAGTTGCTGCCACAAGTTTAACTCCTATTCTGGCTTTTGGATTAACTTGTTTTAAATCATAAATTAATTGTGCTAGGTCCTCTATTGAATAAATGTCATGATGCGGAGGCGGTGATATTAGTGTGACCCCTGGCGTTGAATACCTTAGTTTAGCAATTTCCTTTGTAACTTTAAATCCAGGTAACTGACCTCCCTCTCCAGGTTTTGCTCCTTGCGCAATTTTAATCTCAATTTCTTTACAATTATTCAAATATCTTACGGTAACACCAAATCTGGCTGAAGCTACCTGTTTTACTTTTGAATTAGCAGAATCACCATTCTTTAAAGGTTTTGATCTTTTTTCATCTTCTCCTCCCTCTCCGCTACAAGAAGAACCTTTAATTCTATTCATTCCAATGGCTAATGTTTCATGTGCCTCGGCTGATAATGCTCCGTGTGACATACTTCCGCTTCCAAATCTTGGTGTTATACTTTCTATTGTTTCAACCTCATTAATGTTTATGGGTTTGTTTACTTTTCTAAATTCTAGAAGATCTCTTAGATTAGTTGGACTAAGATTGTTAATTCCTTCAGAATACTTTTTAAACATTTCATAGGATTTTTTTCCAACTGAGTTTTGTAAAAGATGGATTAAGTTTCCTTGAAATTGATGACTCTCTCCTGACTTTCTATACTTATAGATTCCACCAATTGGTAAAACGACTACATTTTTTTGATAAGCCTTATGATGAAGTTCTCTAATTTTTTTTTCAATACCGTAAATTCCAATTCCTGATATTCTGGATATCATCCCTGGAAAGTAATCAGCAACTAAACCCCTGCTTAACCCTACAGCTTCAAAATTACATCCTCCTCTGTATGAGCTTAATACCGAGATTCCCATTTTAGACATTATCTTCAATAATCCTGCGTTTACAGATTTTTTAAATCTTTCAACACAACTTTCAAAATCATATTTACCAAAAAGTTTTTTTTCATATCTTTGTCGAATACTATCAATCGCTAGATAAGGGTTAATTGTTGTGGCACCAACTCCAATTAATATTGCGAATGAATGTGTGTCCATTGCTTCTGAAGTTTGTACATTTATAGAGGCATATCCTCTGATTGAATGTTGGACTAAATTTGAATTTACGGCACCAACAGCTAGAATCATAGGAACATTAGCCCTTTGTTCAGAGATATTTTGGTCAGAAAGAATTAAATGGTTTGCTCCTTGTCTTACAGCAACTTCTGACTCGTCTTTAATTTGATCTAGTCTATTTTTTAAATTATCTTTTAAATCAAAAGTGCAATCTATAATTTTTATTTTTTCAGAAAATATATTCTTAAATTTCTTCAGCTGAGAATTTGTTAAAATTGGGCTATCTAAAACATAAATATTTTCTTTAGTTAAATTCTCAAAATCCAAAATATTTCCAAGATTTCCAAATCTAGTCTTCAAACTCATAACTTTGTTTTCTCTTAAAGAGTCTATTGGTGGGTTTGTTACCTGGCTAAAATTTTGTCTAAAATAATGTGATATTGGTCTGTAATGATTTGAAAGAACAGCAACTGGAGTGTCGTCCCCCATTGATCCTGTGGCCTCTTTTGCATCTTCTACCATTGGATGCAGTATTAACTCTAAATCCTCTATACTATATCCCGATAGATATTGACGCCTTCTTAAATCATCTTTTGAAAAATTTTCAAATTCTTTTTCTGTAACAATTTTTTTATCTAGGTGAATAATTTGTTTATGAAATTTCTTATAATCTTTGGACAAATAATCTTTGATATCTTTATCTCTGTAAATTTTTCCTTTTTTTAAATTCACTGCGATCAATTGGCCTGGTCCCAATCTTCCTTTTGATTTAATTTTGTGTTCAGGAATTTGAACCATGCCTGTTTCAGAACCGGCACAAAGTATATTATCGGAGGTAATTGAATATCTTAATGGACGTAATCCATTTCTATCTGTAGCAGCTATTACCCATTTACTATCTGTGGCACAAATTGCTGCTGGTCCATCCCAGGGTTCAATTGTGCTATTTAAAACATCAAAAAGTTGTTGGTGGGCCCTAGGTAAAATTTTACTTCTCTTAGACCACGCATCAGGCATCATCATTAATTTAATTAAAGGNACTGGTTTNCCAGAATGAATTAATAATTCAAAAACATTGTCTAACGCAGCTGAGTCCGAATTTCCTGGAGTTATTACAGGTTTTAAATCTTCAACATTTTTAAAAAGATCGCTAGACATATCCTGTTCGTGAATTTTCATCCAATTAATATTTCCTTTAAGAGTATTGATTTCTCCATTATGAGCTAGACATCTAAATGGTTGAGCTAACTTCCAGCTTGGAAAAGTATTTGTAGAAAATCTTTGATGAAAAATTGCAAATCTTGAAATAAATCTTTTATCATTTAAATCTGGATAAAAATCAGACAAAGCTTCGGCTAGAAACATTCCTTTGTAAATAATAGATCTAGAACTTAAAGAACAAACGTAAAAATCATTAATTTGTTCTTTTCTTGTAATTTTTAATATTTTTTTTCTTGAAACAAACAAAAGTCGCTCTAAATCATTTCTATCTATCGATCTATTGCTTTTAAAAATTACCTGTGTAATTTCTGGTCTATTTGAATCTGCGGTTGTTCCTAAAACACTTGGGTTTACTGGAACTTGCCTCCATCCATAAATATAAAAGTTATTTTCTAATAGAACTTGCTCGACTATTGTTTTTGCTTTTTCTTGCATAGCATATTCATTTTTAGGTAAAAAAATCATACCAACGCAGATCTCATCTTTTCCNCTATGCTCATGACCTGTATCTTTAATTTTTTCTAAAAAGAAATCTTTCGGAACTTCTACGCAAATACCAGCACCATCTCCTGATCTTCCATCGGCATCAACGGCACCTCTGTGCCAAACAGCTTTTAAGGACTCAATTCCATATTCAACTATCTGTCTACTTTTCGTACCATCAAGTGATGCGATTACCCCAACTCCACATGCATCGTGTTCAAGAGATGGATCGTAAGAATAATTTTTTGCTAATAGTTCTTTGTTCTTTAAATACAATTTCATGCTGCCTGTTCCTTTTTTTTATTAATATTATTTAAATATTTCTCAATTTGAACAGCAGCATCTCTGCCATCTTTAACAGCCCAAACTACTAAAGAAGCACCTCTAACTATATCTCCCGCTGCAAAAACTCCTGGTAAGTTTGTTTGCATTGTTTTTAAATNAATCTTTATTGTTCCCCAATGAGAAATCGCTAGATCGTCAGAATTAAAAAGTTTTGGTAAATCCTCTGGATCAAATCCAAGTGATTTAATAACCATATCTGCGTCCAGTTTATAATTTGAGTTTTTAATCGCAATGGGCTTTCTTCTCCCTGACTCATCTGGTTCACCTAATTCCATTTTAGAAATTTCAACACCTTCAACTTTTTGTTTNCCAATAAATTTAGTTGGGCTCGACAACCACAGGAATTCAACACCTTCTTCAATAGCATTACCAACTTCTCTGGCTGAGCCTGGCATATTTTCTTTATCCCTTCGGTAAAGACATTTAACCGATGCNGCTTTTTGTCTAACTGCTGTCCTGACNCANTCCATGGCAGTATCTCCTCCGCCTACNACTACTATCTTTTTATTTTCTGCATTTAATGTTCCATCTTCNAANAGTTTAACTTCATCNCCAAGACCCTTTCTNTTTGAAGCTGTTAAAAAATCCATTGCTGGAAAGATATTTTTTAAATTTACTCCTTCAATGTCAATATTTCGAGCCTTGTATACGCCAGTTGCGATTAGTATAGCATCGTGCTTTTCTTGTAGGTCCTGAAGAGTTGCATTTTTTCCAATTTCAAAATTTTGCTTAAATTTTATGCCAGAGTCTTTAAGCAACTTTGTTCTTCTTTCAACTACATACTTTTCAAGTTTAAAATTTGGNATACCATAAATTAATAATCCACCTGGTCTGTCATATCTATCGTATACGGTTACCTGAAAACCGGATTTTCTTAATTCTTCGGCACAGGCTAAACCTGCTGGACCTGCACCAATAATTCCAACTGATTGACTCTTTTGATTTTTTACTTTGATTGGTTTTACCCAACCTTTTTCCCACGCTGTATCTGTAATATATTTTTCAACTGACCCTATNGTAACAGTTCCNTGGCCAGATTTTTCNATAACGCAGTTTCCTTCACATAGCCTATCTTGGGGGCAGATACGGCCNCAAATTTCTGGCATATTATTTGTACTTTGTGCAAGTTCAAAAGCTTNTTCTAATCTGCCNTCTGCTGTTAGCTTTAACCAATCAGGAATATTGTTATGGAGTGGACAATGTACCTGGCAGAAAGGTACTCCGCACTGCGAACATCTNCTAGATTGTTCTTTTGCCTTTTTATTTATAAACTCACTATAGATTTCGTTAAAATCTTGCTTTCTTTCATTAACTGACCTTTTTGCAGGATTTTGTGAACCAATATTTCTAAATTTTAACATTCTATCTGACATAATTTAAAAATAATGGATTAAAGTCAGATTTTAAAGGAATATTAGGTCACAGTTGTTTACCTAATATTTAAAAAACCCTTTATTTATAGTTATTTTCTTTGCATAAGAGATATGCAATATTTTAAGTGATCTCATTAGTTGAATTAAATATAAATCAATNAATAAAGAATGGAAAATATTCTTCAGATACTTTTAATTTCCTTAATACAAGGTGTTACAGAATTTATTCCAGTTAGCTCATCTGCTCATGTAAATATACTATCAAGAATATTTGGTTACAAAGACATTGAGCTGGTTATCAATGTAAGTGCTCATTTTGGCTCTCTCATTGCTGTGATATTTTTCTTTAAAAAAGAAATTTTTCATTTTACTAAAAATAAAAACTTATTTTTTAAAATAATAATAGCTTCAGTACCTNTNGGGACAGTGGGTTTTTTTCTCATAAAATATGAAATAGTTTCAAATTTAAGAACTTTTGAGGTTATGGGTTGGACAACCATTATATTTGGCCTTCTATTATATATTTCTGATAAATTTAAATTAAATCAAAATATTGAAAACAATTTCACTTTTAAAAATTCAATAATAATTGGTTTTTTTCAAATTTTAGCTATNATACCTGGTGTAAGTAGATCAGGAATTATTATAACTGGTTCAAGATTTTTAAAATTTAATAGAATAGACTCAGCAAAAATATCCTTTCTAATGTCAATACCTGCTCTAGGTTTTTGGAGTATTTATGGTTTTTACGATTTAATCAGGCAAAATAACAATTTTTTAAATATCAGTGCAATTTTAACAGCATTTTTATCATTTATTTTTTCATATCTAACTATAAAATATTTCTTAGTTTACTTAAAAAAATTTAATTTAAGTTTATTTGTGGTTTATAGACTAATTCTTGGAGTTATGATCTTACTTGTGGCTTATTTATAGTGTGAATGTTAAGGTTAAAATGATTAAAAATACAATAAAAAAAAATAATATAACTGCTTTTTGAAGGGATAAACGTGTTAATAATTTCATATTTACATTTTATAATTAACAAAAATAATCATTTAAATCAATGGCTTTAGTTTTAATTACAGGTTCGTGTGGATTAGTCGGTTCTGAATCTTCCGTTTTTTTTGCCAAAAAAGGTTTTGAAATTATAGGTATAGATAATAATTCAAGAAAATCTTTTTTTGGCAAAGATGGTGATATTAGTTGGGTAAAAAATAAATTAAAAAGAAATATAAAAAATTATAAACATTTTGATTTAGATATTACAAACTTTACTAGCTTAGAAAAAATTTTTAAAAAATATAAAAAAAGAATTAAGCTAATTATTCACTCTGCTGCTCAACCTTCTCATGATTGGGCTAAAACAAATATATTTAAGGACTTTGATATAAACTCCAGAGGAACCTTAAATCTTTTAGAACTTACAAAAAAATACTGTTACGATACTCCTTTTATATTTATGTCTACTAACAAAGTATACGGGGATAATCCTAACAAATTACCTCTAATTGAAAAAAAAAAGCGTTGGGAAATAAAATCAAATCACTATTATAAAAATGGAATAACTGAGGAAATGTCCATTGATGATTGCGTACACAGTTTTTTTGGTGCTTCAAAAAGTTATGCGGATTTAGTTGTACAAGAATATGGAAGAAATATAGGTCTTAAAACAGTTTGTTTTAGAGCAGGATGCATAACAGGACCTAACCACTCTGGAGCAAGATTGCATGGTTTCTTATCATATTTGGTCAAAGCAGCCCTGGAACAAAAAAAATATTTTATTTATGGTTATAAAGGAAAACAAGTAAGGGACAACATTCATAGTGCTGATGTTGTTTCTTGCTTTTGGGAATATTTTAAAAAACCTAAAAGAGGAAAGGTTTACAACATGGGAGGTGGACGAAAATCTAATTGCTCAATAATAGAAGCAATTCAGATAATCGAAGAACTCACAAGCACTCATTTCGAGTGGGAATTAAAGAAAGAAAATAGAGTTGGTGATCATATTTGGTATGTCTCAAATATGAAAAAATTTAAAAAAGATTATCCAAAATGGAAACAAATTTACAATTCTGAAAAAATTATCGATGAGCTTTTGTCAAATGGCTAGTTTTAAAAAATTAGAAATTAGTTCTA
>PABV01000011.1 GCA_002699425.1 Methanobacteriota archaeon | reverse complement strand
CGCTCACAAACGGGGGTTCCCAAGATAATCCTCTTGTTGAGATGTATATTCAGCCACAATATGATACCATTGTCCCAGTAGGGTCATTGAATCTTGATACAATAGAAAACCGTCTCTTTCCAGGGAAATCTCATCATTTTTCTTTTGATGTTCTGGATGAAAATGGGATTCAAAGCTTCGATCAAATACGATTTGATATCACTGGTAAATCAGACGGTGATACTTGTCAATTAGGCGTAATGATATGGAATAATTCATCGGAATGGGATGCTCTATGTTATCTCAAGGAACCGGTGTTTACCTATGAAAAATATGAACTCATGGAAAAATGGAAAGTAAACATATTTTTTGTAATGGATTGGAATTTTGCACAAGGACTAGAAAACGAGACATATCTGCCATCTTTATCAATAATCGATGAAAATGTGCCGGTAGGCTTGGGTTTTGATGCGATATCAACAGTTCCATGGCAAATGCATGAAGGATTAAAGTTCATTTTGACTGAAGTCAAAGACCACAATAGCCCCTATGCTTCTTTGTATGAAGGTACCATTTTTTGTAGTACATTGGACAAATTAGACTTTTTTTGGCATGTAGAATACGGTGAAAGTGGTATCATTGCAGAAAACCTTCCTACATTCACGGTCTCATTTCAGGTAAATGAAGCGATTTTCCCTCTAATCTTTTCATCACCATCGAACCAGAATGGTACTGGTATGACTTCAGTTGATTTGTCCAAAGGCACCTTCACTACTCCAATAGCTTCAATTTCAATGGAATCAGATTTAATCTATACGCACCATTATGAAAATGCCCTTTTTGATATCAAATTCGATATTACATCTCCACAACTTCACATCAACACCACAGAAGATTTTACATTTTCATCTGATGAAATGAATCAATGGAATATCTCCTTTTCAATATCTGATGTTGAAGGGATGCTACCTAACCCTGTTTATCTGAATTGGATGTTTGTGCGCAATGGAATGATGATTGAAGAAACGAATTATCAAATTCCTTTGGAACCAGTTGTATGTACTGCCTTGAAATGTGAATATTCAGGAGTGATTGATCTCGAAAGACAATTTATTTTTGAACAAGGCGATGCTGTGGCTATTTGGATTAATGCCACCGATGCGAGTGGTCGACCGATCAAAGGCGTTGGTTCCTCTCAAGCAAGTCCAATTTTATCTACCATTGAATGGGTTGAATATCAAATCATTGTGACGGACATAATTCTCGAACCTTCCACCCCACAGGTTGGGATGAATGCAAATCTATTGTTTACAACAAAAAATACAGGAAGAGAGAATGGTACTTCTCAGTTTACTTTAATCGATGGATTTGGAAATACGATTGATTCTCAATCTGTGAATTTTGCTTCAAATGAGACAAAAATAATTTCATTTAGTTTTGAAATCTGGAAGGAAGGTGAGATTAGCCTATTCCTTGTCATTGATAATGAAGATCCGAAACCAGTTATCTTGCCTGATGCTATAATTGTGGATCAAGCCTCTGCATCTTTTTCATCGAAAGTAGTTGGATTAAGCACTTTGTTCCTTCTTTCTGCATGCTTTGTGTTGTACCTAGTTCTACAAAATAACAAACCGAAATCGGAACATGATGCCGATGATTATTCTTGGTTTGAGGAAGAATGATGAATGAGTTTGATAACGACAAGTCATAGCCGAGGTACCCGAGTGGTCAAAGGGGGTGGATTCAAGCTCCACTGCGTAACGCTTCACAGGTTCGAATCCTGTCCTCGGCACCATCCGGTCAATCAATCGTGTCCAGAATTGCAGATACGATGGGTTTAATCGCTTCTCCGTGAGGTAGTTGAGAAACATAATCAGATTTAGCGATGACCGATTCAAATGCTCCTCCTACTGCAATAGACCAATGTGCCAATTCAAACATTGGCAGATCATTCGGGGCATCACCTATTGCCAATATGTCTTCTGGAGAGAGATTTAACATATTGAGCGCTATTTTCAAACCCTCTCCCTTAGAAATCTGAGGTTCCATGAGATGGATGGCAAATCCAGTCCGCACAACATCATAATGCTTCCATGGGCTGCTTTGAATCATACGAACCACTTCAGAAAGGTCTTCATGAACAGAAAGACACCACTCACTTTCCCTCCAAGCATTTGTTGTAATTCCCTGTGGATCCAAACCATCGATTTGTTTCGACAACCACTCAGCTGCTTTTTGCGCTTCTTTACCATCTCCACGCTTGATTGGAGGTCCATGGTCCGGGTGCCAAACAACACCTCCATTTTCGCAAACCATTGGTCCGGTCAAACCAATAAATCGCCAAAGACCGTAAACAATTGCCCTGACATTTCCTGTTGCTAAGATGACAGGAATCCCTGCTTGTTCAAGTGCTCTGAGTGCTTTAATGGCTTCAGTATGCAGTTTTTTGTTTTCATCTGTAATCGTCCCATCGATATCAATAGCCACTGCTCTCGGAGTCCAGTTTGGAGGTAATATCGGCACATGTTTACCTGAGAGAACCCCAAAATAATCATTTGTGACCGTTCATTGTCATCCAAGTGTTCTTGTAGGAAATTTCTCTCCAACTGATATGTCCAGTGAGGGAGAAAGCGAAGAGTTTCTTTCTCTGGAAGATGAACCGTCCGTGATAAACGAGAAAAAACCGGTGCTTGCAAAATCACCACAATTGCCTCCTCAACCTTTGAGTGAAGAGCAAATAGAGCTACTTGAAGGAGAAATCATATCTGAATATGCGGGTACTCATCAAATTTCATGGCCATTACGTGGAATGGATTGCCCAGACTGTGCAATGAAGGCAGAGAGAGCCTTGAATCGTTTAGCTCAAACNAAAACATGTTCTGTTTCTGCACTCGATGGAAAGGTAAAAATCGAAATTAATTTAGAAGCAGGAACTGCTTCTCAGGCTTCTTCAGTTTTGAAATCTATTGGAAATCCACCAGATGTTGAGTTCTTTGAGGTAGTTGGTCTAAATGCATCAATGACAATAGAACAAATGGGTCTTAATGAACGAGAATTTATTCGAGTAATTAAGAAACAACCGGGGGTACTTGACGCCCTTATTGAGGAAAATAGAGTTCTCTTGCAATTGATACCGGACTCAGATGAAAGATTACTTGAGGAAAGGCATAAACAGTTCACACACCTTTTTGGGAAAAATTACCGATTAAATCAGTCAAATTTGGACCGCCTTTCGGATGAACAATGGCGGCTGATTGGCGCAGGATTAGCCATGCCCGTCTTAATCTCGATTATTTTGTTGGAATTGCTTAGTGCTCCCAGTTTTCTGATTAACACCTTGGGTATTATCGGGCTCGCAGTTGGAGGTTTCAANATGTTTAGAGAAGCATTAGCCACTATNATGGTAGGTCAACTTGGTTACAAAGTACTCACTTCACTGGCCGTGATCGGTGCAAGCATATTACAAGCTTGGGAGGAAGCATTACTCGTGATTATTTTGGTGGCTTTTGCTGAACACATGGAAAATCANGCATTGCTTCGGGCGAGAGAAGCAATGAGAGGAGGCCTCGATCGAATTCCCAACAATGCAAGAAGAGTTGAGAAGAAAAAATCACTAGGAAACCTTACTGTTACTGATTCGAAACCGATGTCATTGAGTATGNCCTCAACCCAGCAGGATCAATTAACAGAGATTTCAATAGAGGAGGTTGAATTAGGGGATTTTTTAGAAATTCGTTCTGGAGAATTAATTCCTGCCGATGGCAAAGTAGTTTCAGGGTCAGGTCTTGTGAATACGGCTCCATTAACTGGAGAGTCATTGCCTGAAAAAGTTGGGCAAGGAGACGCAATTTTCGCAGGTTTGGTATTGGCAAGGGGTCCAGTTACTATGGAAGTAGAAGCGGTTCGAGAAGCAACGCGATTGCACGGATTGATAGACTCAGTTCACTCTTTCAAAGAAAAACCACCTCGCCTTCAATCGTCTATTGAGTTGTTTACCATGATTTGGGTGCCAATTGTCCTAGTAGGTGCGGTAATGGCATGGGTGATGTTCAAAGATATCACGGATTGGAAAATTGTCCTTCTTTTATGGGTTGTAGCATGTCCTTGCGCACTTCTCTTGGCAGCACCTATCCCTCATGCAGCAGCACTTTCACAAGCAATTCACCGAGGTGGTATCGCCAGAGGCGGCGATGTGCTTGAGTCCTTAGCAAAGGTGAATTTGGCATTACTTGACAAAACGGGGACTCTTACAACCGGGCATCCAAGATTCGGTGAGTTAATTCTTGGAAAAAATCAAAGAAAAGATACGGTGCTAAAACTAGCCGCTGGTTTAGAAAAATCCAGTAATCACCCTTATGCAAAACTCATCATCGAAAGTTGCCATTCAGCGTCATTAAATCCAATCAATGTAACGAATCTAACCGATGGGGAAGATGGAGTGTATGGCACCTACAAAGGAGAACAAATTTCGATGACAAAAGCAGTTCCAGATCAACTTCCAGAGAAGTTGCGAGATGCCCTCGAAACAGCAATGGAACAAGGCCGTGGCGCCTCCGTATTGACAAGGGGGAAAGAACCAGTAGCCCTTTTCACATTCATTCATGATGATGTAAGGCCGGGAGTTGGAAAACTTATTGATGATTTATTCACTTCTCAAGTAAGTATAGAGGTGATTTCAGGAGATCATCAACGCTCCGTTGAAACTTTTTCTCAAAGTCTTGGTCTAGACAAAAGGTCAGTACATGGAGATATGAAGCCAGAAGATAAGGTCAAATGGGTCATGGGTCGTTCTAAAACTCACATCACAATGATGGTCGGTGATGGATTTAATGATGCGGCAGCCATGGCCGCTGCAGATGTTGGTGTAGCCGTTGGTTCAGGAGAATCTACCAATCTTGACGCTGCAGATATTCTGATTACCGGCGAAAATCCCAGTGTGCTTAGTGATTTAGTAAAACTCTCTAGAAGAACAAGGTTTGTCTTATTTCAAAACTTGGCCTTTTCCCTCTTGGTCACGGCTGTTTTAGTCTGGTCTGTACTTTCAGGATTCAATGATAACATCGTTATTGGCGTACTTGTGCATGAACTAAGCGTTATTGTGGTGATTTTCAATGGAGCAAGGTTAGCCGGCGATCTTGGTCTTTGGAATCTCCTAACAGGATTGTTCAAGAATTTGTATGTCGATACTATTGCATCGTTCAAACAGTTATTTCAAAACCTATTCTTAACCAAAGAGTCATCAACACCTTGAAGCAATATAATTACAACGGAAGGAAGAGGGCGAATGCGGATACATGCCAACCCTGTGAGTACTGCATTGATGCATCCAACGCGTCGTGCATTGTATTTGGCACTCTTAGGTGCTGATGAGTATACTACTGTACAACTTCAAAAGATAGTCAATGTCGACCGATATAATTTGTATCACCATCTGCAAAAACTCGCAGACTTAGGTCTAATCATCAACCATAGAGATGAAGGAAGAGCGAGATGGTGGTGTGTTTTGCAAAGAGTTCCATTACCAAATGATGGTCATGCTACGAATAATGATGGAAATGAGATTCAAATTGATTTGAGTTCACCTCTGGCTCAAGCAAAAGCAAAAAGATTGATAACAGAGATGCAGGAATGGATAAGTGAAGAAATAGAACTTGAAAATTTTTCACTTGAATCGATTAAGTTCACAGGAAGGAAATTATGAGGGTTGTGCATGGAAGTAGGTGAAGAACAAAAATCAGTAGAATCTCGGGTTGCTCCTCCCGATCTTTCATGTCCAAAGTGCAATGGTCTACTTCCATCAAAACTTGGAAAAGTCCGTTGTGTTCTTTGTGAAGCCGAAGTGAATGTAGAACATAAGCTTACAAGGAAAAAGTGGCTTGAAGAAAAAATTTCTTGCCCAGAATGCCATACTGTTCTGATTGCAGGTGTTGATGACCGCCCATGCCATCTAAAATGTTCAACATGTGAGATAGTTTTTGAATTAAAAGCCCATGTTAAGAAAGCAGAGATTCAATGTGAGAAATGTGATCGAAAAATTCGAATGAATAAACGGCCAGGTAAACGAAAAATCACTTGCCCGTCATGTGAAGAACAATTGATAGTTAGATTTTAGGTGATGATTTGAAATCGACTTTGAAACTGATGGGAATTGCAGATTTTATTACTCTGCTTAACGGGTTATTCGGGTCGCTGGCAATCTTCTTTCTCATATTGGCTGTTGATGATATGAAAGGGGCGTATAATAATTTGAAAACTGATTATATTTGGGCCTCTATGTTTTGCATCATGTTATCAATCATTGGAGATATCATTGATGGTCCAGTTGCAAGAAAGTACTCCAAGAGGCGAAATCTTGGTGGTTCACTTGATTTGATGTCTGACACAATTTCTTTTGCATTGGCACCAGCTTTGATGATTTTCGTGATGTTTGGTCGCATGGGGGAAGCAACACCGATTTGGACGTTATCAATTGCAATATCATGTTGTTGGGTAATCATTTGTGGCATGCTTCGTCTGGCAAGATTTGATTTTGAATCAGGAAGTGATTACAATTATTTTACAGGCATAGCCTCACCAACGAATGCNATGCTAATTATTTCAGCATGTGGGGTTATTTGGCTCCAACCAGTTTCTGGATTTGGGCCTGAATTGACATCATGGGATTGTTCGTTTTGTTTTGGTAAGGGTGAGCCAAAACCCTGGGGAGATTTCTTGTTAGTACCTATCTTACTTGCATCAGGATATCTGATGGTAAGTGATAGAAAAACAGCAAAAACAAAGCATGGAATGCCGCTAAAGTTGGCCATTTTGCAAATGCTATCGCTTCTTTTAGCCATTATTTTTTCGATGTATATCACCTCTGGAGAAGATTTTGCGTCAGATTTGGAAAACGTCATGATACCATTTAGCCTATTTTCTTTGTCACTTTTGCTTGTCGTTGTTTACATAATTGGAGGAGAGTTCTTCATCTCTTCTTCAAGTGGTGACGAAGGTGAATGATGGCAAAGATAATTCAGTTGTCAAATCCGTCATTTTTCTTCCTAAATCATCGCGTACCTTATGAATGAGAAGACCTCAATGAATTATCGGGGTGGGACCTATGAGCGCTAGCGAAAGCAGCACAATGATTAAATCGAAATCATCTGAATTAAATTCTAAATCAAAACCTCGTTTAGCGAGTTTGAGAGCGCAGTACACTTCAACATCGTCTCCATCTCTTGATCAAGTGGTAATCAAGAACGANAGATTTCGACAAGAAGAGCGATTGAGAGCTCAACTACGTCGAGAAAGAAATATTCGACAAAAGGCCTTATCAGAAAAGCTTTCAAAAATGCAAGAAAACATTGCCTCTGAACTTTCTGAGCAACATGAGTTAACCCTTGAACAATTAGAAAGGGAACTGAGAGAGAAAATGGAATCAGAGTTAACGCAACTAGAAATGGACTCTCTCAACAGAGAAGAAATTCGGATGAGAGAAGAAATGGAACTTCGCTTGAAAAGAGAAGTCGAACAACTCGAACAGCAATTAGAAACTGAACAAGACCGTCGTTTAGATCAACACAATAACGTGATTGGAAAAAGACTAGAAAAACAACTTTCTCATGACTTTCAACGCCGTTTAGACCTCAAAAAAGAGCGTTTAGAAATCGAATTCAATAAACAACTCCAGATGAAAATTCACGAATTAGAGATGAGTCTCGAAACCGAAATCAGTGAACGTTTTGAGAAGATGGAGCAAGAAGAAATCAATCGATTAGAAGATGGTCATTCTCAAAGACTTTCTGAAAGAGAGCAACAATTGAGAAGAGGAATAAGAAAAAGGTTAGAGCAACAACTCAAATTGAGGTTGAAGCAAAGAGAAGCTCGTCTTCGATCGGAATACGAAAGACGAAGCCTTCGATTGGAGGAAGATATAGCTCAGCAAATTCAAGAGGAACTTGAGTCAAGACTTGTCTCAGAAACCGAGGCCCTTGAGGAAAGAATGCGTCAAGACGTGGAGCTGGCCATTGCAAGAAAGCGTGAGGAATTGAGGGTTGAAGTAGAAAAACAACTTGAATCTCAGCATGCTGAATCACTCGCAGAGAGGAAAGGCAGACTTCGAGAAAAATTTGATCTAACCTTTTCTCAGGCAGTTGATGAAATCTCAAGAGGCCTTGAGTTTGATTTAGAGAGGGAATTAGATGAGCGAATGCAATTGGANTTTGAAACTTATCGAAATGCGCGAGAAGCGGATATTCAGAANCGACTGGCCCGATTTAGATTCGAAAGGGAATCTGAATTAAGGGATAAGATGGAAGACACATATTCTTTGAAGAAACAAGATTGGGCTGAAAGACTNGAACTTGAATTCCAGTCTCGTGAAGAAGCTGCGCGCAAAGCGATTATGTCTGAAATNGATGCTCGCTTACGAAATGAACGTTTGACACACGAGACCGATTTGGAACTAATGAAAGAAGAAACGGTTTTGGAATTAGAGCTAGATATGGAAGAGCGATTAGGACAGTTCCGTTCAAGAAAGGAAGAAGAGGTTGCAACTCAGCTCGAAAGGCAATTGGATAAGCGTGAGGAGATAATGCGCAATAAAGCGTTGATTGAAATTCGAAAGAGAGAGGCTTTGATCCGAGCGGAAATAGAAGCACAACTTGGAATCAAGCGGGCAGAAATTAGGAATCGCTTACATGCACTTACCGATAAAATGGATAATTTCAAACAAATGGCGGAAGAGAAACTTCGTGCATCTATTGAAGGTGAAATTGAAGGAGAGATTGAGCAAGACGAAGAAAGNCTCAAAGAACAACAAGAAGAGTTTGAGGACCTTCAGGGTCAAGATAACCGAGTTGAAAAGAGACAGTCCTGGTTACAGGCCATCGCCAATCAGGGGATGGCACCTTCTGCCTCACAAGCAGATCCTGCGATTCTTGGTGCAAGAGCGGACAATTTGCAGGCGGCGGCTGGCCGCCAATCTTTCGGACTAATGGGTAACCAACAAGATGCACCTCAACCAACAATTGGGTTAGCAGGGATGCGGGCTCCACAAGGAAGTGCTCGCACTCTCATCAGTGGTTCGGCTCCTAAACCAGTCAGGCCAAGTGTCATTGGCCAATCTCAAGCAGTTTCCCAACCAACGGTTCCACTCCCAAGACCAGTTGAGAGAATCATTCGGCAACCAGTTCAAACGCCTATTCAGCCACAGGTCGGCCAAATCCCTGATGAGATTCCAACGGAACTCCCAGAAACAACCTCTGAAACATTGGTACAAGATGAGTTATTGACTCAGGATGAGATTCAGGAGTCCGAACTTACCCAAGAGCAATCAACCACAATGCTCACTCCTGTTGAAACACTTCGTCCAATAACCGAATCGTCGACTATTACTCCAGTGAAGTCTTCAGTCCTCAAACCAATAGAGGATACACAAGCGACCTCCGCTGTGATCACTCCTGTTTCTGGACAGGTGCTATCTCCTAAATCAACAAAAATAATACCCACGCCACCTATTATGCAACCAAGTTCAGAGCATGAAGAGGAATGATTCAATCGTCCGACTTGTTGATAATTA
Organism: Methanobacteriota archaeon; assembly: GCA_002699425.1. Classification (GTDB taxonomy): domain Archaea; phylum Thermoplasmatota; class Poseidoniia; order Poseidoniales; family Poseidoniaceae; genus MGIIa-K2. Next base: position 13,499 of record PABV01000011.1, on the reverse strand, counting down.
CTATTCAACAGGCTCATACATGCAGGGGCGTATCGGCGTAGTCTTCGTAGCCTTACTCACCACTGCGATGCTATCCTCATTTGCATCTTCAGAAATTGTATATTCAGACGTAATTGCTGAAATAGATGACGAGATAATCGCATTTGAATTAGCCGAAAATAATACCCTGACACTCGTTACTTCTAACGGGACCGTGAAGCATGGGGTTTGGCAAGGAAATGCATTTTCAGAATCTTGGAGGGTTGAATTCAATATTACCACACTCGATGCAGCCGTATCCAATGATGGAAGTTTTGTTGCCATAGCCGTAGGTTCTTCTGGTGTTAAAGTCATAAATTTATCAACAGGAGAACTACTTCAAGATATCTTGATCAATGCTGATGCAAAATTAATCGCTTGGGACCAAAGTGATGACTTGTGGATAGGAGGGCCTTTGGATGCAACAGAGTTTCGATTTTCAGAAGGCCAATTCCAATCGACAGGCATGCTTAGTTCACAACATGGAATCGCGTTAAGAGTCATGGACTTCCTCATCGACGGGAGAATTGTCACTGGTGGCCAGGATAAAAAAATAAAAATCAGTAATCCAAGTGGTCAAGAGTTGGAGTTTGGACCGTATCCTGGATATCCTACGAGTATGTTAGTCACTGATTCCAATTATCTTTTGATTGGGTTGTCAACTGGGGCATTGTATAAAGTGAATTTGGAAACCAATGAAGAAAGTTTTGTTCAGATTCTCAACAGGGAAACGCCTAACGATATTAAAATGAATAACTCCGGAGTCATTCGAGTTGGAACTTTAAGTGGAAGTTTTCATCTTCTGTCTTTTGAAAATTTATCAACTTACCAAAGTTTCGATATAGGTCAGGAGGTCATTCACTCTTGGCAAGATTTGTCGAATAGAGTCTTTATTACAACGGTTTTTTCCAACAAATACAGTGTTCATCTGTTTGATGTGGACCGAGATGGAGACGGCGTAGGTGATCTCTCAGACATTTTCCCCGATAATGCTGACGAGTGGTCAGACACAGATGGAGACGGAGTTGGAGATAATGCTGACGATTTTCCAAGCGATGGATCCGAAACTAAAGATAGTGACATGGATGGCGTGGGAGATAATTCAGATCTTTTCCCCGACGATGCTGACGAGTGGTCAGACGCAGATGGAGATGAGATAGGTGATAATTCAGACCTTTTTCCCGCAAATCCCGATCAATGGTTTGACCAAGACAGTGATGGTTTTGGAGATAATTCCGATGGTGAGAATGGAGATGATTGCCCCCAGACAAATGGTTTTTCAAATGTAGATAAACTTGGATGTCCAGATTCAGATTTTGATGGATGGTCCGATATAGGTGATGCTTTTCCTATTGATAGAACACAGACAACAGACATTGATGGAGATGGTTACGGAGATAATTCAGAAGGGATTCGTCCAGACAGTTGCATCGAAGAAAGTGGAACCTCGACCAAGGCATGGGTAATCGCGAGTGATTCATTAGGTCAATTAGCATATACCGAACAAGTGTATTATGGATGTTTAGATAGTGATAATGATGGTTGGGCTGATGAGGGTGATGATCTCCCCCAAAATCCAGTAGAATATCGTGACTCCGATGGTGATGGAGTAGGATATTTTAGTGACTACAATGATGATGATAAATCTATTCAAACAGAAAAAGATTATTGTGAATTTTATCTCAATATCACAACAGAAATTTGTGAAGCATGGCGTTCTGAAGAGTATCAAACCTACGTGGCTCAAAAAACAATGGAGAACAATGAACCATTGCCCTATTTCTTATGGAATAAATCTCAATCAGATTCCACTGAGGCAGAATCTGAGATCATGCAACACATCAAAGATTTCGCAAAAATTGGTGGTGCGATATTTGTTCTCTTATTCGTATTGATTTTGGGTGCTGCAGGTCTTTCACAAAAGCGTAAGAAAAAGAAATTGATCAAACGGTTTGGAGTACCATTTGATCCAAGAAAATCGATTGCTCAAGAGGCTCTTGAAGGAGAAGCCGGCATTTCTGGATTTGGTGGAATTGAAAAACAAGAACATTGGGATGATGAGGTTCAACCCATGGACCTAAGCGATGAAAAACAACATCTGACCGACGAAGATATTCTAGCAGCAGGGCCTGGTGTAAATAATATAACTTATGATGACGGTTTATCAATTGAAGATTTAGCGGGCAACCAGCACAAATCGGAAAAGATAGAATCCCAACCCAATAATCCCGAGATGCCCCCGCTTCCATCGGAAGGGTTACCTGAAGGTTGGACCATGGAGCAATGGAAATGGTATGGTGCTCAATGGCTCGCATCAAAGAAATAATCACGACAAGAATGTGATTGGAAGTGAACTTCTTAATTTTCCTAATTCTTCTCCAGTGTAAATCGGTTCCTGATGCTTATTCTTTATTGTTGACATGATCAGCCATAAGACCGCATTCCAACTTGTTGAATCTGCATAAAGGTCGATTTTCCCTTGTGAGGCCGCTTCTAATAATCGTGCTTCATCAGATTGTCCACCAAATATGGCACGAACGAGACCTTTGGTATCTAATTTGATGGCTGTTGGCTTCCATTTCATGAGAAAACCTCACACCTTGAAAGGAGAGAGGTTGAGGCGATCTATCAAATGCTCAACATCAACATCAGCCACTTCTTTCATATGATTTCGGACCTCATCAAGTTCGCCTTTCATCTTACTTGTTTTATGTTCTCGAATGAGAGATGCAAGCATAGCATCGACGCTTTTGTATCCGTTCATGGTTCTCATTGTATTCAATTGCCTTCTCGTTTCGTAACTCACACTGATGGAGGTCATCCCTTCCGCCGTCATATGCATCCCTAGTCCTTTGTTAGAGCATGATTACTTAATCTTGATGTGAGCAAGAGAAGAAATCTGTTGATTTGACTGTAGATTAAATTTTTCGCCCTTGTCTTTCAAGTAAGAGACGCGGATGTTCTGTGACTCCAAATTTTTGTCTCATGGCCTGTGTTCTTTGATGAAATTGTTTTGCAAGGGACCAATATTCATGACTACCTGCACCTGTACTACGATTATTTGGAGTGTCAAGAAGCACCGTAGGAGCTCCACTCCATGCAGCTTCAGCAACTTTTGCTAATCGCCTAATATGTGAATTGAAAACTTTGTTTGGGATTTTCCGGGAAACCTCATCGACAACATGGGTGCTGAGTTTTGATCGTTTATCCACCATTGTCATCACTACACCAAAGACTTTCAGATTCCGGTTAATCCTTTTCTGAATCATTTTGATTGAATTCATGAGCATACTAAATCCTTCAAGGGCATAATATTCAGCTTGAACTGGTATCATTACCCAGTTGGAAGCCGAAAGGGCGTTTATCGAAAGGAGGCCCAATGATGGAGGGGTATCGATGATAATATAATCGAATTCATCAATAATTGGTTCGAGAGCCTCTCTAAGTCTTGTTTCACGACCAATTTTATGGGAGAGCTCAATTTCAGCTCCCGATAAGTGAATGTCACTAGGTAGTAGCCATAGGTTATCAGCAGACAGATCTCGAGGTATCCTGTCTATTCCAGTAGATCGAGTCCACTGTTTCTGCATAGCTTTTGTGAGCTGTTCGGGAGGTATCAGATACTCTTCCATAAGTGGTAACTTTTCACCAATATCATTTGACAGAAGGTCATATACGGTTTTTTTGATCTGTTTTTTCTCTAATCCGAAAGAGGTCGCACAATTTCCCTGGGGGTCTAAATCGATAAGCAATACCTTTGAAGGAGGACATGCGTATTTTTCTGACCCTTTGGCCAAGGCCGCCGCTAAGTTTACAGATGTGGTTGTTTTTGCACAACCACCCTTTTGATTCGCCACGGCGATAACCATTTTGTACGGATTCAACTTGTCCCCTCAGGGACTAATCCTTAGTTGTGTTTTGTCAACTTTAGGGCTAGATTCTCACTTAAGCCGCTTGAATGACTGGTACTGGAACTTCCGAGAGAATTTTTCTCACGATGTGCATTCCGGTAATTCCTCTTATCTTTGCTTCAGGTTTCATGACAATTCTGTGGCTGACAATTTGCAAGGCGATGTTTTTGATATCATCGGGAATGACATAATCTCTACCGTCAATGGCTGCACAGGCACGTCCAGACTTGAACAAACTCTGACATGCACGTGGGGATGCCCCATTGACGACACGGTGGTCTTCTCTTGTACGTTGTACGACTTCAACGATATAAGACAGCAATGCTGGATCAATATGAACGGCTTCCAGTGCTTTTTGCATGGCAACCACTTTCTTTGGAGAAGTAATTTGTTCCACATCGTGACCATCTTTTCCTCTGAGTCTCCTTCGTGCCAAAATTGCTTTTTCTTCTGCTCGATCAGGGTATCCCATGCTCATTTTCATCAAGAAACGATCCATTTGCGCTTCTGGCAGGGGATATGTACCTTCTTGCTCAACAGGGTTTTGAGTAGCCAATACCACGAATGGTGCCGGTAATTTGTGTGTTACTCCCTCAATTGTAACTTGTTTTTCTTCCATAGCTTCAAGCAAAGCGGCTTGACTCTTCGGAGGTGCACGGTTAATCTCGTCAGCGAGTAGGATGTTTGAGAAAAGNGGACCTGCTCTAAGTTTGAATTCACCTTCCTTTTGGTCGAACATGTAAGTCCCCATAATATCGGAAGGGAGTAAATCTGGTGTAAATTGAACGCGCTTGAACTTACATCCAAGAGCTTTTGCAAAAGTATTTGACAACATAGTCTTCCCTAAACCAGGAAAATCTTCCAGCAGGATATTTCCGTTAGANAGAACGCAAACAGTGACACGTCGTAGGTTTTCATTTTTTCCGATAATCACTTTAGCAACTTCGCCCATCAAACTATTTGCAATGGCCGATACAGTGGCAATCAAATCTTTTGTGCGAGAATCTCCTCCACCGCCTGCTGCCGCAAACTCTGTTGACATAGTAAGCCCAGTAGGGTTGACTAGATAAGCCATACTTGAAATTATGGTCTTTTTTCTTAACAGACCTTCTCGATTTAGATTACAAATCTAGACAGTTACAAGGACTGAGTAATCTCATCTACCCCAAAAGTGGTCGGATTTACGGTGAAGGGCAGTTATCTCATCCAATATCTCTTGTTCAACCATGCTCAAATCGATTCCACGCAACCTTTTGGCATGTGATGAAGGAACATCGACATAGAACACGTCACCCTCGTTGATTTGACGTCCAACGGTCGGCCCTGAAATGGCCATTGCCACCTCATCGCCTTGCATTGCCTCTCTTGTTTCTTGACTATCGCCATNCCTCATACTTTTGATTTGACCGACAGGAGTCCCATCTGTTTTCATAATTCGTTGACCAATATGAGCCCGGCCTGATATGATTCTAATGCCAACAATGGCAGGGTTTCTATTTCTAAAAGTGTGATTTTCCAAATACAAAAGCTTCCCTGGATACACTAAATTTTCTCTATTCGCTTCATCTATGGACTTTTTTGTCATCTCAATCCATGCTTCATATTCTTCAATAATCCCATATATGATTTCTCCATTGATAAAATGGGCGTGGGTTTGACCCTGCTCAATCTTAGAGGACATTTCTGAATTTGGCTCTACTGAAAAGCCAATGACAACTTGATGAAGAGGGTCTTTCGAGGCTTCAGCATTGAGTATATCTTTTTTATTTATTGGCCCTACGCCGNCCATTCGAATAGGTGTGTTGATTTTGGNCAGTTCGTATGCCAATGCTTCGAGACCTCCGAGTGTATCTGCTTTGATGATGACGCCTTCCTCTGCCAATTCGACAGCTATTTTTGCTTCTAAATTGGCTTGCGATCTTGCATTATCCAATTCCTGTTCGTTTCTCGATTGCCGGATTGTGGTTCCAGCTAACACTTGCTCAAGATCCGGTGCTGAGATCTTGATCCCGCAAGCCGCAATCGCAGATTCACAGGCTACCCATCGATCTCCTGCATCTCTCATTTCAGACATACCTTTTGGCCTAAACATGCCTTTGACGTGAGTTGTTATTGGCCCATTTGGTGTGGCCAAGGTAATACTGTCACCAACNTGTAACTCTCCTCGGTGGAGTACTGCATGGACGATTTTTCCTAATCCTCTCTCATCTCGTAACTCCAAAACCGAGGCTTCAGCAGGTCCAAGAGTATCTGTTAATTTCGAAGATAGAAAACGTTCCGCAAGGCCAACTGTAATGGCGAGTAAATCTTGAATCCCTTCGCCTTCTTTTGCAGAACAAGGGACAAGAGCGATGGATTGTGTAAAATCACTAATTCCGTCATATCTTTCAAGATTGAATCCATGCTCAGCAACTTGACTGACCAATTTCCAGTANTTTTCTTCAAAAATGGCTTGAACATCCTTTCTTTGAGAATGCCATGATTTTATGAACGACCGCCCATTTTTTGCTGTCCAGCCATGAATTCTGTCNATTTTATTAGCAGCGAATACAAATGGAGTCTTTGTTTGTTTCAAAATTTGGAGNCTTTCGATAGTTTGGGGTTGTAGCCCTTCGAATATNTCAACAACTAAGATGGCAATATCGGCAAGATTACCACCACGATTTCTCAGAGTCGAAAATGATTGGTGACCAGGAGTGTCGATAAATAATAACCCCGGTGAATTGAATGTTTTTCCTTGTAGCATCTCTTCGCATACATCATTGAGTATCTTCGCTGGAACTTCTGTAGCCCCAATGTGTTGTGTGATGCCACCTGCCTCTCTATCCATAACTGAGGCTTGCCTTTCTTTTCCCAAGCTTCGTATGTGATCGAGAATACTNGTTTTTCCATGNTCCACATGNCCTAGGACTGAAACNATCGGTTGACGCATCCATCCAATTGGGGAATTTTCGGGTTCTTCAATTGAATCTCCCATCGAAATTCCTCAATATAAAATTTGAATTTCCAATTGAGGTTTAATTTTCATAAACCCATGTTTGTTCGTTTGAAACCCAATCCATTAATCCATTAGGAAACCAAAGATTTAGTTCGAACTCAGCGGTATCTTCTCCATCCGATCCATGAATCATGTTGTAACCTATATCCATGCCGTAATCTCCACGAATAGTTCCCGGGGGAGCTTCACGACCATTGGTTGGGCCGATTAGATTCCGAGCAACGGAAATAGCANCTTTCCCTCTCCACGCCATGCACACTACNGGTCCTGACGTTACAAATTTGATAAGTCCTGGAAAGAATGGTCTTTCTGCATGAACCGCATAATGGGANCTTGCAATTTCTTCGCTTGGGATGACTGAATTTAAACCAACCAATTGAAGCCCTTTTCTTTCAAATCTTTGAATAATCTCGCCAACGAGACCTCTTTGCACTCCGTCAGGCTTTACCATCACATATGTTGTTTGCATGTTACCACGAACTTGGCCAAATTCAGCCTGTATTTGAGGCATGCGTTTAGTTTGATTCTATAATTCAAGTAAAGAATCCGTTTCAAAATGGGTTATTGAATCCCGCCTTTCACAAAATGGCGGGTCCATTTTACTTTTCTTGGGTTTCGTTTTAGCTTGACCGAGTTCTTTCTTGCCTTACTATTTTTGAACCACATAATTGAACCGTCTTTCTTTACAAACATTAGACCGGTTCCAGGCTCTATTTCATCACCTGAAAATGAACAAACTCTTCTCTCGGGCATTACGATCACCTCATGTTTAGTTTCCTTGCTTCCCTTCCAGTATCTCTGAGCATGAGGATATCACCAACTCTAACTGGTCCAACCACGTTACGGGTAATAATTCTCCCTACATCTCGAGGGTTGGGGGCTTCATTGACTCTGACCTTGACTTGCGTTGCTTCTCCGGTCATCCCAGTTCTACCAACAATTTCTACAACCTCAGCAGGCCAGCCACCTAGTTCTTCAGACATGTTCAACCCTCACATTTAGTTGGAGAGGCCTTTCGTTAATTCAATGACNTCATTGAATTGTTCTTGAGCACTCTTTGAAATTTCCATGATAGCAATTGAAGCGGTTTTTGTTCCGTTCGGCATNCCGCATTCTTTAGCCAAAAATTCTTGACTTGGCACGTAACCAAATGGGATGCTTTTTTCCTCGCAGATGAGAGGTATATGGGCAAGTAGTTCAGGTGGATTTACATCTTCTGCAAGAATAATGAACTTTGCAGTCCCTCGTTCTGCGGCTTTAGTAACCTCGTTACTACCTTTCTTAATCCTTCCATTTCCATTGCTTTGAATCATTTCATAAATCTTTTCAGATACTTCTGCAGGTGTTTCCCATTTAACATGTACACTCATTGAACTCACTCCTTGCTCTCGTGTTCAGCGACGTAGCGCACGGCGAGGTATCTATAAACCTCACGGATGAGTTCGGCTAGAAAAAACATCTAACAATTCGGCCACTCCTCTCGCAAGTGCCGGTCCTCCATTGACCACTGCCCTGGGGTTTGGAAGGGAAGAAGTGGCGTGGATTCCGTCAACGAATAATTTCAATCGGTTGATGGCGCCTCCGGTAAATAATCCATGAGTGCAAGCGGCATGTACTTCGGTCGCACCTTGTTGCTTCAATGCTTCAGTAGCCCTACAGATTGTACCTCCAGTTGCGATCATGTCGTCAACGATTGTCACAACTTTACCTTGAACATCTAGATCCTTGGCTTGATGTACGATTGTATGAGCATCAAGCCGGGTTTTCTCGAGATACGAAAATTCGCAATTCATGTAACGTGCGACCTCTGATGCACGTTCCACAGCCCCTTTGTCTGGAGATAATATGAAATCAGGATTGACTTGAGATTTGAGATGTTCTGCGATTTCTGGCATCGCCGAGGCATATGAAATTGGAATCTCCATGTCTGCTAATGCTTCGGGAGCATGTAAATCAAGGACAACGATNCCATCACATTTTTGTGAGAGCATTCTTCCAATCGATTTNGCACTCACTACNTCTCCTAACTTGAANCGCTTATCTTGTCTAGAATAACCAAAGTATGGTATGGCAAGAATGATACCACCTTGGATGGGAGGATATTCTTTCTCTTGAGCGTGTTGTAGAGATTTCGTATTTCCCGAACGTACATCGGCGATTGCTTCCAATAACAATAGTGTTTCAATAATTCCGGAATCTGGAAATGTTGAAGAGACAAGGACTACAAATTCACCTCTTACAGCTTCAATAGATTCTTCAGGGATTCTGATATATCCTTCAGAGTCTGGAAATCGCCGTGCTTCCATAGGGTGATATTCCAAGTTGAGATGTTGTGCTAATTCTTGAGCGAGTGCCTTGGAGTTGCTTCCTGAAACCACCGCCATTGTTAATCGGTAATGACTGGATTAAATGGTTCTTGCGTTTCTTTTGTTAGTGGTGCGCGAGGCAGGACTTGAACCTGCGACCTCCCGGTTATCAGCCGGGTGCTCCAGCCGACTAAGCTACCCGCGCATGTCATTGCGGGGCACTTTCATCTTGGTGATAAAAGCGCCGGTATTAGCACTCTGATTCAAAATCAGCCTCGTCATCATTGACTTGACCAAATGATGGTAACTGCAGAACTTTATCAAATCCCCGACTTAGAACGACCTCATCTAGTCTCTCTCTGGTTTTCGAGAGTGCTGAAATTGGGATATTGATATAATCTTCAACACCATATTGCATCTGAATGTTTAACCTGGTCTTAACTCTTAACGCCCTATATGTTCTCTTCACCTTGAGTAATTGTTTGATAATGCCAATTTCTAGTCCTTGGTTATCCAAAACAGCACGATCGAGCATTTCATCAGGAGCGTACAATTTTTCATCAATCCTTACTGTATTTCTCCAACGTCTTTGGAGTTCTCTCATTGATTTGCTTAACCTAACGGATCCATTTGCTTGGATGCTGTGCACTAATTCTTTTGATAAAGGTGCATAGTCTGCTGGTTTTCTCATGAATTCTTCAGCCACTGTCGGCTCCACCATCAATCGTAACGATTGCACTCTTGATTCGTTAGGGTGATGTCTTTCTCCAACGATCACTCCAACTTTTTTNTCTTTGACGTATACATCGCGTTGTATCAATTCNTGTATGTCATACTTATTTTGTCTCAATTTTCCCATCTCCAATCCTTTTCGGATAAATGCTTGGTGAAATTGACACCATATATACTATTTGCAAAAATTAATTCATTTTCCAATTGAATATGTCGTATAATGTTTACACTATCAATATAATATTTGAAAAATTATCGAATATTTTCTTNAAAATTAAAATCGAATTCTGAATNATTTTGNATTTTCTTATTGAANCNGTTATNNCACATTCAGTTTCTCAAAATGAGNATTACTGAATCCATCGCAATATTAAATAAAAAAAATCCAATTGAAAATTCAAAATTGTTTTAATTTTTGCTGAACGTCATATGTGGATTGAAACGATATCCTCATGAACATTCAACATTTGGATAGNCCATGACGGTCGATCCACATCATGTTCATCATTCACTCAGTAAACACATGTTAGTTGACGGATTTGATTTTGTTATCGATTTAGACAAATCTTCTGGTAATCGTTTTCATGATGCTAAATCAGGAAAAAACTTCCTTGATTTTTTCAGTTGCTTCGCATCCATGCCCTTGGGATGGAACCATCCTGAGATGTTAGAAAAGCAGTCAGAACTTGGCCGTATTGCAGTAAATAACATTGCCAACTCCGACCTTTATACTAAGGAAATGGCATGGGCGGTCGACGTCATTACAAACCAAACCATGCCAGATCATATGAATAACTTCTTTATGATTGCAGGAGGGGCCTTAGCGGTAGAAAATACCATGAAGGTGGCCATGGACTGGAAAATGCACGATCGGCAAGCTAAGGGGCTGGTAGATGATAAATCCGTGTGTGACAGAGAAGGGTTTTGCTGGAAAACAGAATTGCGAGAGTCATCAAAAATTTCAATTGGACATTTCAAAGAAGCTTTTCATGGNCGCTCTGGATACACGATGTCAACTACTAATACCGATCCTAACAAAACCTCTAATTTCATTAAATTTAATTGGCCGAGGTTTAACAATCCAAAAATCAATTTTCCACTAAATGAAGAAGAAAATTCGAGGCTCGATCGCTTAGAGGCCTCTGTCATACAAGACATTAGAGAATATGGCGAGAATAATCCNGATACGATTGCGGGGATTATCATTGAACCCATTCAAGGAGAAGGAGGTGACAATCATTTCAGGCCTGAATTCATGAGGAATCTTTGTGATGTTACACATGAAATTGGTGCTAAATTTATTGTTGACGAAGTCCAAACNGGAACAGGTGGAACTGGTAAAATGTGGGCTTATGAACATGCTGGAATTAAACCCGACATGCTCGCATTTGGAAAAAGAATGCAGGTTTGTGGTTTGATGGCCTCTGACAGTATGAGGGAATATGAAGATAATCCCTTCCAAACCAGTAGCAGGATTAATTCTACTTGGGGTGGCAATCTCATCGACATGGTGAGATCGGCATGGCAATTGGAAGTAATGGAAAAACAAAAACTAGTCGAAAATGCCGCAAAAAGAGGTGATGAATTACTCAAAGGATTGAATGAATTGAGTGAAAAATACTCATTCATCTCAAATGTGAGAGGTAAAGGTCTTCTTTGCGCATTTTCATTGGATAATAATGCTCAAAGAAATCAAATGAGAGAAGCNATTTACAAAAGNGGTTCTTTAGTNCTGAATAGTGGATTTGAATCCATTCGACTCCGCCCTTCTCTCACATTAAGTAGTGATGAGATTGATGAAGCATTGAATATGTTTGATGCGGCTGCTCAGACCCTTAATTCAACACTTGTTGAGTGATGGAATGATAGTTCAGGTNAAAGGGACTTGTTCATTATCAAAATCAATTGTCGAACGTTTGTTATATCTTGAAGCGAAGGTTTCTACACCTTTGCGAGATACACTGTCTAAGCAACATTCTTCGTTAATCCAACACACTCGGGCAGAATTAATGGAAGTAGATGGTGATTATGTTATCAGTCTTGATAATTCACCTGCGGATTTGGTGGTTGGTAAGGACCTTGTCATCCATGATATGATTTCAGATGGTTGTCAAAACAAGTGGAGTTCGAAAGTTTTCCACGATTGGATCGATGGNAATACTTNACTCACTGGGGGAACGCATTGGTGGGTCGGTCAAAGTGATGTTGCTGATGCTATTGCACGCATTGGATTAAACGCTCAAAAAGTCGAAGATATGCACATCTGTGGTAGACGAGCATGGGGGATTAAGGAAACTTATGATGAATTTACTCATTTATGGTCAAGAAGTAAATCAGGTAAATCAGGCCAATTCACATTTGAACTTCTGGAACCTAAATTTCCTCCAGGCGTTCGTGTTGAGCCCATCGTAGCTTCAACGAATAAAAGGCCAAATATCTCTGATTTACATGAGGCTTTATTGAAAGTAGATGGACAAGGGTGGAGACCTGCTCAGAATCTAAGGGTTGCACTTATGCATTTTTTAGCTGGCGTAATGAGTTAATTTTGAAATAATTCAGCGCCCAAAAATTGATTCACAGGGTTTGAGGCCCGCCTGCAGGCATTGAGTCAAGCATCGTGATTGTCTCTCCGCGTAGACTTGGCCCAACATCAAATGTAGCGAATATACCGATGTCAGCTATNTTGTGAGAGAGTGCGAACCAAGTTCTTCCGTATGCNTCCACTCTGATGTCAAGGAAGTCCCCTAGGCCTCCACATCTGTTGTATCCACAATCGGCGACTGTGTCGATTGGGTCATCATCTCCGTTCAATTGTACTGTAGTCAGCAATGGCGTCTCGTTGAATGCATCAGTAGCATATGTCAGGTAAGCGTTCCAAATTTCATCATCTCCTTTGGTCTCACCAACATATCCGAACGCAACAGTCCCTGCATCACCTGCTACAACCACNGGGAATCCAGTTCCTGACAGGTCGATTGGAGGAGCAATCATCGTTGCATTTGACCATGTCTCACCTTGGTCTCTTGAGTAAGACCAGTAAGGCATGTTGTCGATTCCCATCCACATTGCGTGCACATTTCCTTCACTATCGACTTCAACCTGTGCTTCTTCAGCATTCCAAGTATCAGCAGTGCCAGATTCAGAAGTTGGTAGTTCATGCTCGGTCCAAGTAATGCCGGCATTTGTGGTTCTGTAAACCGAATAACCTTCGCCAGAACAACCAGTGTTGCCNCGATAGAAATTNCCATCTACGCTACCAACAAGATGAGCGGTTAGACCTCCTGAACCACAGTTTANCGGNGCTCCAGAGGATTCTGGAGTCCATGTATTACCTCCNTCAAAACTGGNAGAGCATAATGGATGAGGTGCATTTCCATTAATGCAGAACATCCAAGTTGTAGGNTGCAAAGCAGTTGGAGCATTTGTACTAGCAATGGTTTGATGGTCTTGAACCGAGCGAACATCTGTAGCGACTGTAATCGGGCTCCATGAATCTCCATCATTATCGGACCATTCAACAGTCATTCCGAGTAG
>PABV01000010.1 GCA_002699425.1 Methanobacteriota archaeon | reverse complement strand
CATATTTCGTATTATGATTACGGACCGGGAAATTATGATTTGAAGTATGCAACTGATTCAAGTGGTTCTTGGGTAACTACAACACTTGATTCCACAGGTTCTGCTGGCGGTAGCACATCAATAGCAGTGGATTCAAAAGATGGGATACATATCTCTTATGATCAATCTCAACATCCCAATTATGAATTAAAATATGCATATTTTGACGGCAGTTCATGGTCACTTTCTACTATTACTGGTGTGCCAAATTGTTGCGGTGGAGGCACATCAATAGTGATTGATGCCGATGATAATCCCCATATTGCTGCATGGAATGGTCATGGGAGTCAGGACCTTCACCATGTTCATTTTGATGGCAATTCTTGGTTTGTTGCAGTTGTAGATGGTGTTAATGGTGCTGGACAACATCCTTCAATCGCTCTCGACTCTAATGAAAAATTACATTTTGCTTATATGGAACATAATACTGATGATCTCAAATATGCAAATAATGCAGATTCTGCATCTTGTCTTTCTACAACAGTGAATGATTATACTGATTATGAAAACAACGCGACACTTTTAGGCGATCCTAACTGTAATGAAGAAGGATATGATGACAAAGCCATCGGTTTTGATGGAGTAGATGATTATGTCCAAATCGATAGTGGCGATTGGCAAATTTCATCAGAAGCAAGTGTAGGATACCATGTTAATTTAGACAATTTGCCACCAGCCGGCAAAAGTTACGGGTTCCGATCTATGGATTCAGCTGGAACTGCCCAATCAGGTATATTCCTTGGAGTAACCAATAATGGAAATATCGACTGTGCAATAGGTGGCCAATCATCAAATCACCCAACAATATACACCAGTAATCTATCTATTCAGCCAGGTCAATGGTACCACCTTATGTGTTCATGGGATGGTCAAAATTTGAAGTTATATGTTGATGGGCAACTCACTCATGAATATACTCATAGTGGTTCATATGTAATGTCATGGAATAATCAGAATGCATATCTTGGTAAATTCTACTCAGGTGGGGGGAATTATGGCTATACAGAAGGTATTTACGATAATTTTGGTTACTGGGACCAGGTTCTTTCAGATGAAAATATTGAGATGCTTTACAGGGATTTCATCACTTATGATGAGGTCAATATAGATGGTAATGTAAATTCTGAACAGGGTATTGAATACGAAATCCATCTGGACGGATTTGTTCCATCACTTGAAGCCACTAATGTGTCAATCATAGATGATACCACCATCACCTGTACTTTTCCAGCATCTCTTTCTGCTGGTATCAGCGATGTTGATTTGGTAGATGAAAATGGAAATGTTATCGCATATATTTCTAATGGCTTTGAATATCTCGACATACCAATTACAGACACTGATGGTGATGGTTGGGCTGATGAGGTAGATGCCTTTCCACTTGATTGGACTCAATGGTTAGATACTGATGGTGATGGATATGGAGATAATCAGAGTGGTAATGATTCTGATGTTTTCCCATTAGATTGGACTCAATGGAACGATAGTGACGGAGATGGATATGGTGATAATCAGAGTGGCAATGATTCCGACGATTTTCCGAATGAACCTACTCAATGGCAAGATACTGATGGAGATGGATATGGCGATAATCTCACCGGTAACAATCCGGATGCTTTTCCCAGTGAACCCACTCAATGGAACGATACTGATGGAGACGGTTATGGAGATAATCCCTCTAACCAAGGAGGCAACAATTCCGATGCCTTCCCATTGGATGGGACGCAATGGCTAGATTACGATGGCGATGGTTATGGCGATAATCAGACCGGATTCCAACCGGATGATTGTGTAACTGTTTGGGGTAACTCAACGAACGGTAGATTTGGCTGTCCAGATGATGATGGTGATGGTTTAGCCAATATGGATGATGCATTCCCTAATGATCCGTTGCGAGGTGGAGATGCCGATAGTGATGGTTATGACGATGCTTTAGACGATGAATGCCCATTGATTTGGGGAAATTCAACGCATGATCGCATTGGCTGCTTGGACAATGACGGTGATGGATATTCGAATCCTGATTTGAATTGGACTGTAGAGGATGGGGCAGATGCTTTTGTCGTAGAATCATCACAATGGAATGATACGGATGGTGATGGATATGGCGATAATCAAACCGGTTTCCAGCCCGATGCATGTCCATGGGTTTGGGGAAATTCCTCAGTTGATGTATTTGGGTGCAATGATTCGGATGG
The DNA here is from genome assembly GCA_002699425.1 of Methanobacteriota archaeon. Lineage (GTDB taxonomy): Archaea > Thermoplasmatota > Poseidoniia > Poseidoniales > Poseidoniaceae > MGIIa-K2. Next base: position 29,677 of record PABV01000010.1, on the reverse strand, counting down.
TGATGGGTTTAGTAACGCTGCAGATCCATGCCCACAATCTGATCTTGTCAATGGGACTGTAGACAATGATGGTGATGGATGCATGGATCATGAAGATGCATTCCCAGAAGATGAAACTGAACAAGTTGATTCGGACGGTGATGGTATTGGAAATAATGCAGATCCAGAACCAGATGTTCCTCTAGACACAGATAATGATGGATTTCCAGACCGACCAGGATACAACGATTCCGATGATTGTCCTACGATATGGGGTAATTCAACGGTTAATCTGACCGGCTGTGTTGATACAGATGGTGATGGATTGGCAGATACTGAAGATGATTTCCCCCTCGATCCTCTGCGAGCAAAGGATGCAGATCTTGATGGATTTGATGATGTTCTTGACGATGCTTGCCCAGAAACCAATGGTAACTCTACATTGGACAGACAAGGTTGTCCAGACCAAGATGGTGATGGCTTCAGCGATGATGGAGATGCTTTTCCTGATGATTCAGATGAGTGGTCAGATAGTGATAACGACGGCGTTGGAAACAATACGGATGCTTTCCCTCACGATGTGAATGAAACCAAAGATTCGGATGGTGATGGAGTAGGAGACAATGCTGATGTTTTCCCCAATGATGGCAATGAGACTAAAGATTCAGATAATGATGGTATTGGGGACAATGAAGATTTATTCCCATGGCTGAATAATTTTAATGATACAGATGACGATGGTATCGGAGATATCTCCGATGATTTCCCGAATGATCCAACACAATGGTTCGATGATGACGGCGATGGATATGGAGATAATGAACTTGGAAATCAACCTGATTTGTTCCCTACACTTGCTACACAATGGGATGATACTGACGGTGATGGATATGGAGATAATTGGGGGAATGGCACTTGGAATTTGACACGACTTCTTCGATGGCCTGGCATGTTTGTTGATGGTGCAGAACTGGCAGACCATTGTCCTGATGAATGGGGTAATTCAACTGTGGACGGGTACTATGGCTGTCCTGATTTAGATGGCGATGGTATCGCTGATTTGTATGATGATAGCATCGAAGTTGAGGATGATCAAGATTCAGAAGATGTGAATCCTTTATCCGATGATACTGATGGTGATGGTATCCCTGATGTTTATGATGTGTGCAAAGATTCACTTCCAAATGCCTATGTTGATAGTGAAGGATGTATGATTGACCAAGACAGAGATGGTGTGGACGATCTCAAAGACAAGTGTCCAAACACGCCAAAAGGAATCGAGGTAAATGTTGAGGGATGTGAGGTTGTAACCGAAGAAACCGGATTTGTGGAAAACCTGATGGCAGGAGATACACAAACGATTGCACAAACGGTTGGCATGGGGGCGATTTTAATCGCAGTCATAGGATTCTTGCAAACGAATTTAATCGCCGCAATGTTACCTGACACATTTCGATGGCTTCAATTCCTGAGGAAGAAATCAAAACTNAGTGCTGAAGAGGAATTAGAATTACGTCACCTGCAATCTATAGTTCAAGCCTATTTTGATGAACCAAATGCCTTGGTCGAAGAACTTCAAATGTTAAAATCAGACATCACTGCTCGATATACCAANAGTGAAATCAAGAAGAATACTAGAGAGTTGCTGAACACACTCGTTANTGATTTGATAAAAATGGATGCAAGCGAATTGAAAAGAGTGGCAAATGACGATGTTTTCTTCGGACTTGCAGGAACCACAAGCACCAAAGAAAGAGAAGTTCTTTTGGAACAAAAACTTGCCATGNTGAGTGTTGAAACTGACGTAAATCAAGAGATTCAGAGCCCGAACCAACAGTCGATTATTTTTGATAAAAACACGCCATCTCCAGAGATAACCGGTGTAATAAATCCCAAAGACAACCGGGAATATTTGGAATATCCCGCAGATAGCGGTCGATGGTTTTTGAGAAACCTTAGAACNGGACATTGGCAAGAATGGAAGGACTGAAANTNACCAAAACTNNNNTCANAATAATTCCTTCAANGCNTGACTGAGNTAGACGTATTGTTCTTCTGAGTTGTAGAGTTGTGCNGAAATTCGAATGTATCGNCCTTCTGGAGAAGGCCAAGACCACACTGGAATTTGAATACCATATTTTTCTTTCAATTCACGATGAAGCGGATCTGGCTCATGCAAAGGAATGCCTCCACTGGAGTTNCCANTTGGGAGCGGCAAAGTCGCAATNCAGGTAATCATATCATCTGGACAAGGAGGTGTAATACCAAGACTTTCACACAGAATATTTCGGCCAATGATGGCTAATTCGTGATTTCTTTTCATGATGGCAGGCCATCCNCCCTCAACACGTGAACCGAGGAAGTCAATTGCCATTGGAATTGAGCAATGTCCCGTGACATCTCGAGTACCAGTCCAATCAAATTCATGGCGAAATCTGGTCGTATCGCCAAGNGGAAAAGTCATTCCATGACTGATTGTTAACGGATGGATCTTATCCTGCTTATCCTTTCTAACATGAAGAAAAGCCGTGCCTTTTGGTGCACATAACCACTTGTGACAATTACTTGTGGTATAGGATGCACCAAGTTCATCCAATGAGAGAGGTACCATTCCAATTCCGTGAGCAGCATCGAGCAGTACTTCAATGCCTCGAGATTCAAGTTCTCTCGTTATTTCTTCAAATGGCATTCGTAATCCGGTTGGACTGGTTACAGTATCAATCATTGCCAATACAGTACGTTCAGTTACGCAATCCAATATATTTTGAAGCACTATACCTTTATTTCCTATTGGAAATGGGATTTTTACAATCTTTACCGTAGCATTCCATCTATTTGCTACATAATCAATCGTGTTTCGACAGGCTTGATAGGCGTGGTCTGGAACCAAAATCTCATCACCTTCTTGAAATTCTAATGAGCGTAGAATCGTGTTAACGCCTGTTGTAGCATTTTCTACAAGCGCTAAATCCTCTGATTTACAATGAAGAAATGTAGCTAAAGCCTCTCTTGTGTCTTCCAAAAATGTAGGCATTAATTCTTCAAAAAAGTGCACTGGTTCATTTTCTAATCTGTTCTGCCATCTTTGTTGTTCTTCTCGAACTGCAAGGGGAGTTGCTCCAAAGGAACCGTGATTGAGAAATACACATTCTGAATCCAACCCCCAAAGTTCAGCAAATGGGCTTGGTTCAGGTCGTTGCATGTTCGTGGGTTAAAGCCTACAACTTTGAACTTAATCATCGAAATGGCTATTTTCTATCTATCGATGGGATAGTATGGATTTAGAAGTCGCTTCACAATATGCAGAAATTTTTGGCGTTTTAACAATCATTGGTGCAATTATTTTCAGTTGGTATCAAATCCATCAACTCAAACAAGATAGAAAGAGTGCGGCTGCATTTAAACTCACAGAAGTATATCATTCACCCACCTTTGCTCATGGCATGCATGTTGTGTTTAATTCGCCTGAAAACTTGAGTGCGAAAGAATTTGAGGAATATCACAAAGGTGACATGAAAGATATTGTGACATTGATGACGACTTGGGAAAGTATTGGAGCCATGATATATCGCCAGGAATTAGATTGGGATTTGATGTACGATTATTTTGCTGGGGCGATAGTTGTCACATTTCAAAAAACTGAACGATTGATTGAAGATTGGCGTACAGAAAATAATCGTGGAAGTTACTTTGAATGGATGCAATGGCTTGCTGAGCGAGTTATTGCTCTGGAGGATGACAGCCCTCCAATCCCTGCACACATTCTGCACAAGGATTGGTCACCAAATTTTTGAATGTTAAACAAATACTCAATGAGTACAAACATCAGTATAAAATGAGTAATTCATTGTATTGTTTGTGCTCAACGATTTACCTGATTATCTCTTTGAACGAGTTGAGTCTCTCACTCCTCATCTAGAGATAGAATGTGATGGTCCAATCGTGGTTTGGCTGAAATCATCTTTGCGAGTGAACGAAAATCCTGCTGTTGATGTGGGGCGATTTCTCGCACATTCACGCAATTTACCTCTCTTGATTTATCAAGGAATTGATGAGCGGTATCCACATGCTTCCCTTAGACATCATAACATGCTGCTTGAATCATCAGTTGATTTGAATGAAGGTTTCCGTCAACAAGGTCTCAGATATGTTTTGCATGTAGCAAGAAGAGGATATAGACCCCCAGTCATGAAGTCATTCGCTACTCAAGCCTCATGTATCATCACCGACCTTTTTCCTCTTCCTCCTTGGATAGATTGGACCAAGAAATTGGCAAGAATAGCTGATTGTCCCGTTTTTCAGGTAGATTGTCATTGTCTTATCCCAATGCCATTATTTGGGAAATCAGTTGACCGTCCGTTCAAGTTTAGAGATGCTACCAAAAAACATCGAAAAAAGAGAGTACAGAGGCCGTGGCCAAGACTTGAGCTACATGTTCAACAATACGAAGGAAAATTACCATTTATTCCAATAGACATCGCCAAAGAAGTAAAGTCCAAAAAAGATAGATTGCACTTACTCCGTCAATGTGAAATTGACCCTACTGTGCTGCCAGTATGGTTGGAAAAAGGAGGAGAGTCCGCTGCGCTTCATCGTTGGAATTTATTCAAAGAAAAAGGACTGGGCGGATATGCGAGGAGAAGAAATAACGCAGCCGATTCGAGTGGAGTTTCACGACTATCCCCGTCTTTTCACTACGGCTTTCTTTCAGTAATGAAAGTGGCTAGAGAGGCGGCAGAAATCGGTACCAAATCCGCTGAAAAATTTCTCGATGAATTGTTGGTGTTCAGAGAACATGCTTGGCATCATGTTTATGCAACGGATGAACCATATTCTGCTCAAAACCTTCCTTTATGGGCAAGAGATTCTTGGGAACAAACCTCAGATGATCCAAGGACACATCTGTTGAACGGTTATCAATTGGAACACGGAATGAGCGGAAATTTACTATGGAACCTTTGCCAGAATTCATTACAAAACCATGGTGAACTTCACAATAATCTAAGAATGACTTGGGGTAAATCTTTTCCTCTCTGGACTGAAAACCTCGATGATTCAATGCGACAGGCTCAGCGGCTTAATGACAAGTATGCACTCGATGGGAGAGATCCTTCATCGATTGCTGGTGTGCAATGGTGTCATGGTTTATTCGATCGGCCATTCTATCCTCCCATGCAAGTTATGGGTGTTGTTCGGAAAAGAGAACTTGAAACGCATGCTTCACGACTTGATTTAGAAAAATACCAGCGTCATGTCTCTAGAAAAACAATGCACGATGTTGGCACGATTGTCATTCTTGGTGCAGGATTAGCGGGGTCTTTTGCAGCAAGATTACTCAAAGATGCAGGATTTCATGTCATCGTTTTGGATAAAGGAAGGGCACCTGGAGGCCGTAGTTCAACCAGACAGACCAAATTAGGCCCTTTTAATCATGGAAATAGACGATTAGATGGACTACCAACATGGTTACTTGACAGGATCCCACCTGATTTAGATGAAATCGAATCTGATGCGTTGATTCATCACTTGCTTGAAGGAGTGGAAGTTCACTGCAATGTGCAAATTGACCGTATTAAATGGAACGAATCATGGCAACTTGAATCAGCATCCAATGATCATCAATGGCAAGCAGATGGCCTTATTGTAACTCCACCATTACCTCAATTGGTTTCTTTATTTGATGAAGGTACGCTCCCAGATTGGTCCAAACATCCTTACCAAAGCACTTGGACTTGTATCTTTAGTCACGAAAAGAGATTACCGATGAAGGAATTAGCAGATGTGCAAAGCACGGAATTTACCTTGATGCCAGGTATTGATCAAGCTTCATCATCTCACTTGATTGTGCACATGCACCCTGAATGGTCAAAGCAGTATGTAGACTTGTCAAAAGAAGAAGCGTTGCAAAGGATAATGGAGAAAATGAGGCATGCATCACCTCCTCTTTTAGAAGAATGGATTGACCAATCAAAAGGCATGGCTCATCGATGGCGATATGCGCGTGCTGAAAGGATTGCTGACAATCCACATTTGCCACGATTAACATTTGCAGGAGATGCTTGGTCAGAGCCCGTAGGAACAGCAGGGGCCGCTTTGGTTTCTGCTGCATGGGCTACCGCAGAACTTCTGTGGGAATTTTACCAGAGTCAAGAAGTAAAATCAATCTCAGTCCAATCAACTCTTTTCTAGATTACTTTCAGGTATTGCTTCTATGAGACGATATGCAGTTGTTCGATTTGCACATTTTTCATTTTCACAGTTAGGAGTCTCTGTAAGCGAAAGCATGCTTGAATCACTTTGAGGAAAAAATGGCATGGGCCGAACTGTACCAACATGGAGAATAAGAATTGAGAAAGAATTAGGGCAATTGGAACATCTGAAGAAAGCTTTGAACCTTGAAGATAGATTAGCGCTTGAGCTGTTGGTTGATGGTGTCAGAAAACGTCGTTCAGCAGGGGGTATGCTTCCAGCGCACGATGTATGGAAACCCATGCTCATCTCAATGCTTTTGGAATGTTGCCAGCGTTTGTATCGAGTAGAACAGATGCTGCAAGATTTGGAAGGATAGTGGTGTCGAAATGAAAGGCCAAATCATTGATGTCCAACTTGGTGATGATGGCCAATCAATGGATGTGTGGATGTATTCAGATCATCGAATGCATCGAGTTGTAGTGCCATGGCGTACATGTATTCATGTGCATTCGGAAAAATCACGACTCGTAAAACTAGCTGATTGGCTACAATTTCAAGAAATTCGCGAGGCTTTCAGTGTTGGCCGACTTAGAAAGATACGATCCCGTCTTTCATTGGACGCATTTGAGCAGCATGATGTGCTTGAAATTGAGTTCACCGATAGCCGTAAAATAAGACGCTTGGCTCAACATATTGAGGCTAAGGGAGAATATCACCATTACACTCTATATTCGGTCGATGCTCATCTGGCTCAACGTTTCTTTATTGAGCACGGTATTGCTCCATTCCAGTCAGTGGTATGGGATGGCAGTCGTTTTATCTCAGAGAAAAGACCTACTGAGTGGCCAAATTTACGAATCATGGAACTAAGGTTTTCTTATCAATCTCCCAAAGGTTTCGAAGATATGTCGTCTGAACTTTGCTGGATCGAGTATCAATGTAGAGATCTCATGGAATTGTCAAATAATCTTGCATGGAAACGAATCAATTATGATATTGGTCCAGCGAAATTCTTGCATACATTGCATGCCTGTATACAGCATTATGATCCGGATGTCATATTAACAAAAGGAGGAGACCGCCAGCATTTAACATACCTTCAACTGTTGAGCGATCGCTATCATCCTGATTTTAATCTTCATCGCAAAACCGCCAAAATCAAGATTCGTTCAAATCAGCGCGTTGTGCAATCTTATGGTCAGGTCATTCGTAAGGAAAATTACGTACCCCTGCATGGACGTCTGCACATCGATTTGAAGTCCAGTTTTATCGTGAAAGAAGGAGGTCTTCTTGGATTGTTCGAACTCGCCCATCATTCAAGACAATCGACTCAAGATATTTCTCGTCTTTCTCCCGGTTCAGTCATCAGCGCTATTCAAATGAGAGTCGCAATGGAGGATGGTGTCTTGGTACCTTGGAAAAAAAACCGTCCAGAGGACACAAAGACTGCATGGGAGTTAATGATATCTGATCGAGGTGGGTTGTACCTTGACAGTCAGCCAGGAGTGTACACAAATGTCATTGAACTTGATTTTGCAAGTCTTTTCCCTAGCATCATAGCCACGAGAAACATCTCGCCTGAAACATTGAATTGTTCCTGTTGTCAGGCTCACAAACAGTCAAGTAAGACACAATTTGTACCACTGAATCCAGATGATGCAGACTTATATTTTCGCAAAAAAAAGCGAAATCAGGGTTTTAGTCTAGGGGTTTTCCCTCAAGCAAATGAAACTGCACAACTGGTGCCCGGACTTGCTTTACACACGTGTGGCCGAATCCATGGTTTTCTTGGACGCGTCGTTGCCCCAATAATCGAGAGAAGAACACAGTTGAAACAGAAACGTCAATCGAAAGGAGATATATTTGACCAACAACAGAATGCACTTAAGTGGCTCTTAGTGACCTGTTTCGGTTATACGGGTTACAAAAATGCACGTTTTGGGCGTATTGAAGCACATGAAGCTATTTGTGCGTGGGCTCGAGAAATTTTGCTTCAGACTATTGCCATGGCAGAAGAAGATGGCTGGCAAGTAAGACATGCTATTGTTGATTGTGTATGGATTGATAATCCTTCAATCACTGACGCCGATGTGAAAAGAAACTTAGCCAAAGATTTCGCAAGAAGGGTCAGCGATAAAATCGGCATTCCGCTTGAGTACGAAGCAATGTATGATTTCATTGGATTTTTACCAAGTCGAATGCATGATGCAGGTTCCCTTACCAAGTATTGGGCCTATGGTGAAGGTGAACTAAAATTGAGAGGCATAGAGGCTCGTCAACATTCAACTTGTGATTGGATATCTTCCATACAATCACACGCTTTTGAGTTGTTAGTTGAAGCAAAAAAGCAGCACTTACCATTGCATGATCTCAAAATTCAGCAACGAATTATCTCTATGTTTCACACATCATTAAAAGCATTAGAGCGTCATGAAGTTGAACCATCCACGTTGATCATTTCAAGGCGGGTTACGAAAACACTCGAGCAATTCTCTGTTTTGACCTTAACTTATGCTTCAGTATTGAGGGCTCAACAACTTGGCCATTCCATCAACCCTGGTGAGAAAGCAAGATTTGTGGTAGTCTCTGGCTCAAAGCAGCATCCACATACCCGAGTCATCCTTGAACATGAATTACATGATTCTTCAATTCGTTTTCGTGTTGATGTACGATATTATCGCCGATTGGCTTTGCGTGCTATTTGGGCAATATTGGCTCCATTCGGATGGTCAGAAGAGGAAATCAAATCTGGTCGACGAATCATTACCTTAGATCAATTCATTCAGCCAAATCCAAAGAGGGTCGAGAATCATCAAAATTAGAAAGTGAAAGATAGTGGGGCATCTGAAAGCCAACTCGACGGCTTGGGAGATGAAGAAGCCACATCCGTCGTTTTTTGCCATCCAATATCCATTTTCCACTCAAACTTTCTGAGACTCGGTTTTTAGCCATAATCAACAATTGTTGATGACGTTTGGATATTGGATTCTTGTTGGTGATTATGACGACAGGAATCTGATGGTTTTGTGCAATCATCAAAAGCGTTTCAAGCCCTCTCCTCCATAGGGTTCTTGCCTCATAATCGTTAATTTGTTCATCCAAATGCATTGAAATTGGTCCGTCAATAACTACAAATTCAGCCTTTGTGATATGCAATTCATGTGATAGTCGCTGTATCATTGATGCTAATTGGTGAACTGTAAAACCTCGGGAGACGAATATCTGGTGCAGCAATTGTTCAGGTTCAGGAAATGAAGATGGCACACATTGCAATATTTTTGTGGGATTAAATCGGCAAGCACCGTCAATCCAGTGCACCTTTTTACCTTGAATCAATGCCATAGCAGTCCATGCATCTGCATATTGACGCATCGAAGCACCAGCACGCCCCTCGCCTCGAAGATGATACAGGTGTCCATGTTTTGGCATGACCAGATTTGTATCAAAGAATGAATGGTTTTTGTACAGTGCGAATCGATTCATTATTCTTCGACTGGTTTTACACTTGAAAGGCTTCTACGACCCACTTACTTCAAAGTGAATCTGAACTCATTGAGGATAAACAGTGTGAATCGGAGAGAACAAATTAAGTGAATAATCAATCATCTATATTGAAACGGAGGGTTTTGTATAAGGAGGCTAAGTTACAGCGACGTATGTGAGTGGGGGAGTAAAATTGCAAGAAATTGTGATTTGCACGCAGACATATCCACGATTTCAAGGGGATGTGAATGCTCCATTTTTACATAATCTGGCAAAATCTTTCGCAAAAAAGCGTAGTGTAACAGTCGTGGCACCTCATCACAAAATGGCAAAAGAAGAGGAAATTGTGGATGGAGTTTCAATACAACGTTTCCGATATGCAAAAGATCGAAGAGAAATTCTTGCTTACACTGGCTCAATGCATAAAGTTGCTCTCAAACCGTGGAATTGGTGGCTTGCGAAGCGATTCATGTCACGGGCTTCGCGTTCCGTTCGTCAAGTATTGGATAGGACAAAATCGGAAATTTTGTACGCACATTGGTTAGTCCCTACCGGTATGTTTGCAAAGAAGGCACTGCGGGGTGAGACATTTTTTGCTCACGTTCATGGAACAGACTTTCACTTGATACAGAAATATGGTTTCATCAAAAGAATTGCTCGAAGAGTACTTTCCAATGTTGATGGAGTAATTTGTGTTTCAAATGAACAAGCAGAAGTTGTCAAGTCAATGACGACAGCCCCGGTTTTTGTTCAAGCCATGGGCATTGATCTTGAGCAATTTCATGCAAAAGAGAGAACTGCATTTTCAAAAAACGCAATCTTTGTTGGGAGGATTACCGAAGCAAAAGGAGTACAACAGGTCATTCATGCAGCAAAAATAACACCAGATTGGAACTTCAAGATTATCGGGGATGGGCCTGATTTAGATCAAATGAAATCGATTGGCAAAGATGTTGAAAATCTCGAATTTGTCGGAGCAGTGGAAAATAATGCATTACCAGCATATTATCGTAAAGCAAGTGCATTTATTCTTCCCTCCATAAGAGAGGGCATGCCGGTCTCGATTTTGGAGGCACTTGCATGTGGGGTGCCAACCATCACAACCGACGTTGGCCAAATTACAGAAGTAATCTCAGATAAAGAAAATGGATTCATTATCTCAGGCGATGCATCGAGTATCCAAACTTCATTACACCAACTTGAACACTCAGATGTATGGGCCAATATGTCAAAACGCGCATCAGAATCTGTGACGAATAGTGGTTTGGATGCCGCAACCGACAACATTCTCTCATTTATGCAAGAAATCTACCAATCAAAGTCCACGATTCGGGGAAAAAGTAAACACTGACACGATATATTTGAGAATAACCAATTTTTAAAACGGTGAAGATATGGAACACAAAAAATCAAGTTTTGTTAAACAAAAATGGTTGATTAACACCATCACCATTTTGGTAATTATTCTTGCATTTGCTTTTGTCTTTCGAGAGCTGCAACGAAATAAAGTAGATGTTATTGGCATCATTTTACCACCAACATCGGATGTTATCATTGGGTTTTTGTTCATTCTTCTTGTTGTGATTATCAATCCATTNATTTGGTATTTCTTGATGAACGGGTGCGGTGCCCAGATTAGCAAGAAGGAAGCCTCGGGGATATGGTGGTCAACAAACATAGCCAGATATGTGCCAGGGAGGGTTAGTATCATTGCTAGCAGAGTTTGGGTTGCAAGAAAATGGGGCCCCAAGGTTGTCTTAGAGAGTCTTGGATGGGAGTTGATTCTTACTACTTCTTCCGCTCTTTTAGCCTCAAGTTTACTTATTTTTTCTTCTGAGATTTCCTTCAGTTACAAGGTCTTAGTTTCGATCCTGGCTTTACTGAGTTTGTTTCCCTTCATTAACCCTGAATTCTCCCAAAAATTGTTGAGAAAACCACTACAATTGCTTGGAAAGGATGAATGGAAACAAAAAACAGTCATGACTCGAATGNATTACTTTAATGCATTATTCTTGATGACTGTTACTTGGATATTATGGGGTTTTGGACACCAATTTATCTTGAAGAGTATGGGTTTTGATGCAGCAATTTGGGAATTGATAGGCATCTTTTCTTTTGCATATCTTGTCGGATATTTNGCTTTCTTCATACCAGCAGGATTTGGTGCCAGAGAGGGAACATTCACCTATCTTCTCTCAATAATGATCTCAGGAGGTTTAGGTGCANGTTTGGCTATTATTTCGAGAGTATTCAACATCATGGCAGATGTGGTNATGTTTTTCGTAGGAGGTTTGCTTATGCCATCAATCATCCTTGATGAGGATGAGTNATCAGTATTCTTTTCCAAACAAAGAAACATCTCTTTGACTTGATGAACGGTAGGCAATCGATTCTCCGAGTAACCCCATCAAAAATAATTGAATCCCTAGTGTAATTAAGAGAACACCAAGTGCCAACAGTGGCCTTTCACCAATGCCTTCACCATATCCGTATTTGAGCACCAACAGATATGAACAAATCATGGTCCCAGCAACGGTTGAAATCGCGCCAAACCGGCCAAATAAGTGAAGAGGTCGATCGAGGAATGCTAGCAAAAAAGAAACGGTAACCAGATCAAATAATCCTCTTAAGAGTCGCTTTGAACCATATTTTGATTTTCCATGGACTCGGGGCCTGTGTTCTACTGCAATTTCTGTGATGTTTGCACCGTTGATTTTTGCTAATACTGGCGTGTATCTGTGCATATCGCCATAGAGATGCAACCCTCTCGCTAGACGGGTGTCGTAGGCTTTGAACCCACAGTTCATGTCATGAATATTGATACCTGACATTCGACGAACAAGCGCGTTGTAGACTTTTGATGGCCACCTCTTTGAAGCATTATCCTGTCTTTTAGCCCGCCAACCGCAGATTAAATTAAATCCGTCTTCAAATGCTGCAATAAATCTTGGAATCTCTTTTGGATCATCTTGTAAATCACCGTCCATAGTAATAGAAATTCGGCCAGCTGCATGAAGGAATCCTGTTGCAAGTGCAATGGCTTTACCCATGTTTCGATGATGCTTCACGACTCTTACTTTGTCTTCGTTTGATTTTGCTTGAGTAATCATTTCAAATGTNCGATCATCAGAACCATCNTCAACAAAAAGAATTTCGTAATTCGCATCTCCCATGGCTTCTTGTATTTCTTGAATCATCGGGTTTATGTTCTCTTCTTCATTGAAAACAGGAATGATGATGGACACTTCACGAGTAAACCCGTCCCCATCCATAATCATACTCAATTGGGAAACTAGATAGACATTGCCATTAACTTCTCCGTTTTCGCATTTAATGTGTGGTCTTCTGTTCAAACCGTGGGCAGATGGGTGTCGCAAATAAATCAGGTCTTCAGCCGTTTACTCGATAGAATTGAAAAAATGCCCCAATCAAGGCGTCTCTTTGTTTTATTTTTGGTGACATATCTTTGTGCGACTCCATTGATGCTTGGGTATGCTATCGCTGATGATCCTGAGCGTTTNGAAAAAACAGACATCCCAATATTTCGAGATCGTGTTGAGACCATTCTCGATGGGGAGTGGTTATACGAGGACACTGAAAAAATAACNGTAACACCTCCTTTNATCAATTATCTTCTTGTTCCTGCAGTTTTGCTTGGAGATACTCTANTCATCTGGGAACTTTGGTTCACATTCTTTATTTTCTTATCTTCAGTTCTACTTTTTTACATCATCGAGCCTAATTTTGGCACACGCTCAGCAATTTCAGCCTCCATGCTNTTTGCATCAAGCCCATTTGCATTTTTCACCTCTGTTGCTATGGTTCAAGATGATGCCATCATCGTGGTGTTCTTACTACTTGCCTTTCTTTTCCTNGCACGTCTGATGTGGCTTTCAGCAGCGGTTGTCTTCGGTCTAGGTACGATGACGAAATTATTCCCTGCTTTATGCGCNCCATTGGCGTTTTTTGGGCCAAAAGGGATCCAAACAAAATTGAAGGTCGTATGTTTTGGATTGGGTTCGGCATTGTTAATTTCTTTACCATTTATCTTGTTTGCACAAGAGGGGTTTTTCCAATTCATCGAATTTTATCTTCTCGGCCGACAACCAACCTCATCGACCCAAGCGTTTGAAGAAGTTAGTTTGATAACTCAGAGAGGTATGTCATTTTGGAAATTTTTGGCTGTGATGGGATTNGTTATTCCTACAGGCTTACTTCATGGNATGNTATTGATTTCAGTGGTTGGAATTTGGNCTGCAGTCATGAANNAAAAGTTNGATATTCAGACNGGNTTTTTACTNTGNATCTTGAGNATTTTCGTATTTTATTCAAAAATACATTTTGGCTATCATCTCATGATTCTTGGGCTACTCATTCCCCATTCATATCAAAATTTGTCACGGTTATGGAGTTTGTTTTTTGTGAGCCTCATGGCCATGATAGTCCATNTCGCATGGCGAGGGTACATTCCTTCCATACCAAATTGGCTCATATTTTTCCTTTCACTTTGCATATGGGTATATTGGATTTCATGGAGTGTGCTATTGGTAAAGGAGTCAAACCAATCAAGCGAAAACAGACCTATACAAGTGAATGAAGATCGTCACCAATCCACATTCTGGATGATGGGATTAAGTCTCTGTATCTCAGTATTATTAGGATTGAATAAACTTGTTTAATCTTCAATTTTCCATTGTTTATCCAAAATGAGTTTTTCTCGAGAACGAGTGATTCCAATCCACAAAAAAACGCTGATAAGTATCGATGAAATAGTTGAAAAAAAGACACCTTTGGTAATCGATGATTGAAACCACTGCACAGGTGTGAATTCAATTACAATATCCAATAATACAAACCGTGCAATTTCGCTAACCCCAGCGGCACCGATGCCTTGTAGGATCACAAATGTTATTTTTTGCTTTGAAGAATTAAATCCTTTTGATTGAATGATATCCTCACCAAGAATGCTTGAAACAATTGGAATATGCTTCAGGAATAAACGAGGATACGCATAGGAAATAGAGACAATTATGTGTAAAATTGAAATGTATAAGAGGAGCAATCCAATTTTTGAATTTCCATTCCTTTCCCAATACAGGTAAATCATGACAACAGGGATGAAGAGAAGAATAAATGCTAGCATGGATGCCCTTAATCGTGCTCGCCGAAAACTCTCATAAGGCCAATGCATGGATAAAACACAGAAGAATGAGCCAATAAATTTTTTTCAAATCCACACAAAGTTTTTGTTTACTCTCAATTGGAGGTGTTACATGGTCTATGATTCCGTTACGGCCGCAGCCCTAGCAGGTTTGGTCATATCTGACAAAACCAAACCAGGAATCACAAGAGAATATGTCGATTTATCTGAGAAATCTGAAGAAAAAACATTTCGCTGGGATTACTTTTTGCCAGATGGAGAGAAAATAACCGATGAAAATCGCATTGAATTCCTCAATAAATTAGCCGTCCCACCTGCTTGGACTGAAGTTTGGTTTTCCCCTCAAGATAATGGGCATGTACAAGCGATTGGAAAAGATGCAAGAGGGCGCTCTCAGTACCGATATCATCCGGATTGGACGAAAATTAAATCAGATTTGAAGTTCGCAGGTGTAGATGAATTCGCATTATCTCTTTCACCACTTCGCGAGAGAGTGAAGGATGATATGCAACTGAAAGGTATGCCTCTTGAGAAAGCCACAGCTATCGTGATTCGAATGATGGATTTGTTTCATATCCGAGTAGGTTCTGATGAATATGCAAAGCAGAATGAATCCTATGGTTTGACGACTATCAAAGAAGGACATGTCAAATTTCCTCGGGATGGAAGAAATAATGCTGTTTTTGAGTTCACTGGAAAGTCAGGTAAATTATGGAAGTTAATGATCGAGGATGACGAATTGGTTCAACTCTTGAAAGATTCGGCTAAAATCGGCGGGAGAGATAAAGACCAAGATTTGTTTATGTTCACCAACGAACAAGGTAACGCAGTCGACATAAAAGCAGAACATATCAATCAATACATTGACGATAATACTGAAGAGGGAGAGAAGTTCACTGCGAAAAATTTCCGTACTTGGGCAGCTTCTTGGAAAACAGGTTCTCGTCTAGCAGTTGTGAGTAATGTTTCGAAAAAAGATCTCCAATCATTGCCGAAATTATTCGCTGAAGCAGAAATTGCAAGTCAAGACCTGGGTGTACCATATCCAATTGAATGGAAAAACCTGACTCTTAGGGGAACTGAAAACCTCGTTAAGTTAGCCGAAAAAAACCAACTGCCGGGCGAAAATGAAAAACAGCGCCAGTCTACTCTTCTTGCGGTTATTGATACAGTGGCAGCCGATTTAGGAAACACCCGTTCAGTTTGTCGAAGTTCATACATACGCCCGATGTTCATTGATGATTGGGAAAGTGGTGTATTTGAGAAAAGATGGAAAAAAGCGAGTACATTACCGCTCATACCAGAGTTAAATCGAGATGAGTCTACTGCTGTACACTATATGCGGACACATGAATAATCTACTCATGGACACTAGTTGACCGTATACTTGCTACAGTTAAAAATCCGGACAAACCAACGGCTATACTCACTAAACCAAGTGAAATCACCGAATTGATTGCTGAACTCTGTGGCTCGACCATCTCATCTTCGTCATCGGGTACTATCTCAGGCTCCTCTTGATTTTCTGGCAAAGGTTCGACAATAATTGTTCCAATCATCCCAACTGCCTCATGGGGCTCACAAATGTATTCATACGTTCCATTTTCACCNACTTCGAAGGTGTATGT
Organism: Methanobacteriota archaeon; assembly: GCA_002699425.1. GTDB lineage: Archaea > Thermoplasmatota > Poseidoniia > Poseidoniales > Poseidoniaceae > MGIIa-K2. Next base: position 13,234 of record PABV01000010.1, on the reverse strand, counting down.
GTAATCGACGTTTCTAGCAGTCTCTCCGGAGTCAAACAAACCATTTCTTTCCACTGCGTTGTGAGGTAATAGCTGATTGGTCCAAAAAAATCGAACTGAATCTTTTTCAGTAACTGTGATCGAGTCAGGCGTGAATCGTAAATTTGTGCTGTCGACGGTGACGACGAAGATTTCACTTTCATTCAAGTCCTGCAATGAAGTCTCTGCTTCTTGAGATCTGGTTTCTTCAACTTGCTCTGCATTGGAGCCACTTAGGGAGACCAACAAAATGGTCATCAAAAATATCTGAATACATCTATTATTCATGAGCACGCCTTAATTTGAAGATCGACCGTACATTTTGATGAGTAATCCAGATGTGGCAGCAGTCACGGCACCAATCAAGGTTAGCCAAACATTGATGCCGGCAGATGCATCTCCGCTATCTGGTAATCCCATGTACCATAACAAGACACCTAGTCCAATCAAGACCGCAGTAACAAAGCCAGCAATCATACTGATTTTCTGTGTATCACCAGGAATGACTGACATGCCAAGCATGTTGAAAACCATCAATACCGTTGTGAGCAAGGCGACAGTGGTGCCAATCCAAAGCATCAGTGAACCAGTACCTCCAGCGCTATCGGTTTCCATACACTCATTATAAGCAGCCGTAATGTTATTTTTTGCCTCTTGTGGGACTTCGCCTCCAGTAAGTGTTGCTAATGCTTGGAGCGTCCCAATACTGAAAGTCTCAACATTACTGCAATATGTCGAAATATCACCGGAATTCTTTACAGGAATATCAGCAGGTGGGGTAGCGTTCATATCTTCTTGAGTTAATGTCCAAAACTGTACAGCGCATGCTTGTTTTTCTGTTTCATTCATGATGTCTGTACAATCAAAATGAATGCTAGTAAGGCCAAAGTTCGCGCTAGAACCATCTTCTAAATCGCTTGTCAACCATGAACCTCCAAAGATGCCCATNCCGGCTAAAATCATTGAGACGGCAATACANCCNACNGCGGCCCAACCCAAACTGTTTACTTCNCCACTGCTTGCTGGTGCAGCAGCCATATTCATNCCTGGCATGGGTGCAGGCATACCAGCCGGTGCNCCTCCCATTCCGGGCATTGGCATACCTGCTGGCGCCCCTCCCATTCCGGGCATTGGCATACCAGCTGGTGCTGCGGCCATTCCAGGCATCGGTGCTTGCATAGCAGGCATTGGCATAGCGGCAGGAGCCNTAGGTGCAGCGGTGTTGGTCATGGCTTGAGCGGTAGCGGTCAATTCTTGAGGTTGAAGGACACCATCTTGATTTGCATCATAATAACGTGCAGTATCAACTAATTGTGTCGGGTCAACACCATGTGTTTGGGCGATAGATTGAACCTGGCTTTGATCAACTTCAAACTGGGCCACAGGTGCTACTTGAGGCGCTACAGGCTGGAAGTCNGGATAGTATTGTTGTGTGTATTGGGTTGCTTGATCTGGCGTGTATCCTTGAGAGAGGAGTCCATCATAGTAACTTTGGGCATCGGACATGGCAATCGTTTATCCTTAAGAGGTGGGTCATTTAATTTTAACCTTAGGACGGTGTCCTTATTTTCTATGGCAGATAGGGCAACACATGGCAGCATCGCCTCAATTGAAGGCCTGTTTGATAGTGGCTGTTTTTCTTCTCTCTCTAACTGGCTCACTCCAAGCACCCACGCAGGGAGAAAATCATCGATTCTTGTATGAAGAACAGGTTCTTGAAAATGGTTGGATTCTAAAAATACCTGAGCAACAATACCTCGAGAATGAAGTATCCCCTTGGTGGATGCGGACGAGTTTGGACCTTGACCGAAATGGCATTCATGACAGTCTCCAAACCNCCATTGGAGAGGTCTATGTCGGGCTTTCTTTCAAAGATAAGGTGACCAAAGAGGACGTGGCAACATTAGAATCTCAAGGTTATTCANTTCGCCTTATTGTACCATCCGTAAACGCAATTCTCATNGGGAAGATTCCGGTAGATGATATTTGGGATCTTGCTGAATTGNAAGGTGTGGCAATGGTTGAACGTTACGGAGAGGTTGTTTTCTATGGTGATGTACAAACTCCGGCCGTAAAAGCAAGAGCATCTGTTGAATATCCGGAAAGTGCTTGGATGCTGAATGTGAGTGGAAAGGGCGTCAATATCGCTCTTACAGATACTGGTGTAGATGAAGAACATCCTGGGCTTGAAGGAAAATTTGTTGCCGGTTATGATGCGGTTTGTTACCTCCATTCAGATCCATCCTGTTCTGCAGGTGGTTTTAGAGAGACAGACGGAACATTCAATCCAGATGATGCTCATCAGCACGGGACAGCATGCATGGGTATGGCAGCAGCAACTGGATTTGAAGCCGATGGTAGCCAATCGGAATACTATGGCAGTGCTCCAGATGCTAAAACCATCGATGTAAGAATTGGAACAGATGTGGGAGCGGGTCCTTTTGAGAATTATCTCATTTCTCAAGACTTTTACGAATCAGCTATGAATGGCTTGCAATGGATTTTGGACAATAAAGATACTCAATGGCAAGGAGCAGAAGAAGCAGATTATGGCATTGATATCATATCCCTTTCTTGGGGTATAACCAGTCATGAATCTGGAGGTAGTGATGGAGAAGATATGCACTCTAGGTTACTTAANGAAGCCATGGAATCAGGCATCACTGTAAGTGTTGCAGCAGGTAACGACGGCCCAAANAATGAGGGTCTAAGTGGCATGGGTTCATCTTCCCTTTCAATTACAGTCGGAGCCACGGACGATAACAACACAGTCGACCGTAGCGATGATACCATCGCATCCTACTCCTCTCGTGGAGAAAGAAGAGATAATGGCGATAACAATCCAATCAATGAATTAAAGCCGGAAATCACAGCTCCAGGTTCAAATATCATTCAAGCCGAGGGATGTGTAAGTGACCCACAAAACCCCTGTAATAACTTCCTTGGAGGAGATGCAAGTGATAACACATACACTTCTAGAGGGTCAGGTACCTCATATGCAACTCCTTCAGTAAGTGGAATTATCGCGCTCATTATTGAAGCGAATCCAGATTTATCTCCATTGGCAATTAAGGAAGTACTCAAACAAACCGCTGAACGTAGAGGCGAACCATCTGCTCCAGATATAGATCCGTATTGGAATAGGGATTTTGGATATGGTATGGTTGATGCCCGAGCGGCTGTAGAATTGGCAATTCATTTAGGGAAAACAAATCAAAGCGCATCACTGAACCCTTCAATNCAGCACCACCTACTAGATACTTCAAAATCAGGTAATATATTCACTATTTCCGGTCATGCATGGTCACAAGTTGGTGTTGTAGAACGAGTAGAATTCAGAGTAAATGNCGGCCCTTGGTCTGAGGTAACATACCAACCTACACTTAGTGAAATAGAAAGTCTTACGCCATTCAATTGGTCGGTTTCGTTAGATACAACTGCTATGCCGATTGGAAATAATTTAGTTGAAGTTCGTGCTACAGATGCCGATGGTAATTCTCTCCCCATCGTCGTGATGGTCGAAGGCCAAGATTTGACATTACAATCTTCGGGATCCTTTCTGAAATATGCCTTCCTAGGCATTTTATTCGTTTTGTTACTCGCCCTCTCGGTCTATTTTTCAATTCGCGGCTCAAAAGAAGAAATTGCAATCAATTCCGAACCCTTACTTGCAGAGTTGGTCTTGGAAGAGACAAATTATCAGTTATACAAGGTCGCAGAGTTGAAGNATATCTGTCGAGATAGGGGTTTATCTGTTTCGGGAACAAAAGCCCAACTCATTGAACGAATTGATTCTTCACACCAAGAGGGAAGTGGATAATTTAAACCCATACCTTTGATAACAGGGATTAGATTTGTAAGTATATGCTCCCCCCGCAGGGNGTAAATGGAATCCAATCGGGCAACATTCAGCAAAATTCAAGGAGCAATAAAGAATTCTAGGTGTAAGTGATGCTTGAGAATTTAGACGAACTTCCATTTATCGCTCAAGCAGCCGTGAGTATCATTGTTTTTGCTTTGGCTTTGTTGGTGACGAGAGTCATCGTTCTTCGAACATTTTTACGAATTGTCCGTTCAACTGAGGCCGAATGGGACGATNTGCTCTATCGACCTGTCTCAAACCGACTNTACATTCTCGTCTCGGTTGGCGTCATTCAATACATTCTGAGTTTCATTGAGGTCGGAGAATCGGNGATGGANCAGGAAATGCAAATATTCAGTGCCATCTACATCCTTCTTGGAGCCAGTTTTCTTTCTGTTTCTGTTCAACATTTGATGCCGGTTATCAAAAACAGATTCTTTTCAAAATCAAATGTTACAGTCAAAGGTAGTAACAGTCTGATTATTTTTAGTCTTAGGGCATTACTTTGGTTTNTTGGTGTNTTCTTCGCCCTTGANGAATTGGANGTCAATCTTAGCGGAGTGCTTGCATCATTAGCNGTATTTTCAATTATCCTTGGTTTTGCTCTTCAACAAACNCTTGGGAATATTTTGAACTCGTTTTTGTTGGCCGTTGATAGCCCGTTTGAAGTCGGAGACAGAATTGAAGTTGATGGCATAGAAGGAACAGTTGCATCAGTGGGCGTTTTATCGACAAAGGTACTCACACGAGAAGAAAAATTAGTGGTAATTCCAAACAATACTTTGATCTCAACTACGATTATGAATCACGCCAGAGGAGGTGGAGATGGAACTGCAGGACGTATTTCAGTCATTTTAGATATTGGAGTTGATTATAATGAGAGCAATGATCACGTCAAGCAAGTTCTGCTCGAGNTTTCNAATGAGTGCCCATTTACACTTGAGAATCCATCTCCTCACGTACTTTTAATGGAATTAGGGGATTTTGCAAAGATATTCAGAATGTTTGTATGGGTTGATGATTACAGTGATGAGTGGATTGCCAGGGATTGGTTGCTTGAGAGAACAGATGAGCGATTCAAGGAAGAACATATCAGCATTCCGTATCCAACACAAACCCTCTACAGGACTTCAGTCCCTGAGTTGAGTGAGAATGATATGCGAAAGAAGGCATTCAGGCAGAGGATTGCAAAAGTTCACATGACTAAGTTAGATGAAAAGATGCGTCAGGAAAGAGCCGATGCTAAAGAGGAACTGGATGCATTACAAGAGCGCTTGAAAGACCCTGGATTGGAGAAATCGGAAAGACAAGAATTAGAATCAGATGTCCGAGAACTTGAAAAGATTCTTTCAATGTTTGACATGGACTTTGATTAAACTAAGGTTGAAATATACAGTTGGGAGCCNTTTGNTATGGCCTCCCGTACTCTCAAAATGACGGCACCCACGCACCGTGTTCAAGAAGGAGGGGGNTTTTGGGTTCGAAGACCNGCTGCTATGGGTTCTCTGATGAGTCCATTTTTGCTGCTTGATGAAATGGGCCCTTCANTGAANAAACCAGGTGAAGCAGTGGGCGCTCCTTGGCATCCNCACAGAGGATTTGAAACAGTTACCTATCTTCTTGAAGGTGCAATGCAACATGAGGATAGCGAGGGAAACAAAGGAGATTTGTTTCCTGGTGATGTGCAATGGATGACTGCCGGGAGAGGTATCATCCATTCAGAAGAGCCGCATCCAGATTTTCAAAAAACGGGTGGTACTTTGCATGGCTTCCAAATTTGGGTTAATTTACCATCTGAACACAAGATGATGAATCCACGATACCAAGATATCTCTTCTACACAAATTCCAGTCGTCGAAGCAGAAGGAATCTGGGCGCGTGTNGTCGCAGGAGAATGCCTNGGAGTTAATGCCGTGATTGACACCGTCATACCAATTACTTACATTCACCTTAAAATCGAAGAAGGATACACGCACCAACAATCCTTGGCATCNGATCTAAATGCGATGATCTATGTCTTTGGGGGAGAAGTTTCCGTTGAAGGTAAAGCCATAAGAGATGGTCAATTGGGCATCCTCAATAATGGAGAAGGTGTCAATATTTCGGCCATAAAAAATGCTGAAATGCTCATTTTGGCAGGACCGGAATTGGATGAACCAATTGCTCGTTACGGCCCATTTGTGATGAATACAAGGGAAGAAATCATGCAAGCGATTTCAGATTATCGAAACGGAATACTCACTCAACCGGTTCACTAACTTCTAGTGACCATTTCCCTTNGCTAANTTTTTTCTCAAACCAAAACGGTCCACCCGGTAATACTGCCGCAAAAAAGCCNATTGCAAAAGCGTCNTTTGTCCAAAATTTCCCAACGCCAAAAAATAAAACCCCAAGGTATAACATGAACAGTAATCCATGAATTGGCCCGAGTATTTTGACGAGAATTTCATTACCGCCTAGGTATTTGAGCGGCATTGCAATTCCCATTAATACTAATGTTGAGGTGCCTTCAACATAACCGAGTATCTTGGATTTTTGGCCCATGAAAATCCATCTCTCTGGCCTACATGAATCTGTCGGATTTCTTGATTGAAAGTCTAAATGTCACCACAAGGACGCCGTTCTATGCGTGNATTTCATTATTGTCCATTGATTTTAGTGTTGATTNTCCTTTGTAGTTCNCAGTCCACCGTTTATCTGGATAATGAAACTCGAAAAAATTACGTTAGCGAGGATAATTGTTTGTATTTTCAAAGCATAATGAGTGATTACAATTATTCTAATNCAGTGCAATATCAGTACAATATTACCGCTCAGATGCATAACCAGTGTGCTGAGGCCGTACAGTATCCATCAACTTTGATNATTTTTGATGATGAATTAGTAAATGTATCCTCTGATAATCAAAATTGGCGATATGTATTGGAAGCGGGTAGTCATTACAATGTCTCATGGCAAATCAATTGGTCATCAAACGTGCCGGTGGGAACGCTTGTAAATTTCGAACTCCATCCTACATTGGATAATTGCCAGGTAAATTGTACTGATAGTCAAGCATACAGTCAAAATTTCACGATGGCTCTTGGATTGGTTGACATTGCTGCATGTTACACCATTCCCTCTTTCACACACGATTACATCCCAAACGCATCACAATTTAATTTGACAGCAATTTTGAGCAATAACTGTAATCAAGGCTCCATACATTATCCTCAAGCCATCTTGAATACAACCGATCAAAACCTCTCATCAACCCCTGAATTTGGTGCAAGTAATGTGGGAGAAAGTGCTTACATGATCTTCAACAACACCAATACCACTGCAACATGGATGGTTGATGTTCAAGGCATCAATGAAAGCATAGAATTCNAAATTTTACCNGCCTGTGCAGTATTTAGTAGTAGCAATGCATTTTCGGGAAGTTACATCCAATCTTGTGATTATTCTGACCTCCAATCAGTATCATTAGTTATTGATTTTCAACCATTTTCTGAATCAAATCATACCGGATCTGAGGGTCAAAATCAAACAGATGAAAATGAAGAAATAGTTGGCTGTATGGACATAAATGCTACAAATTTTGACCCACTTGCAAATTTAGACGATGGTTCATGCGACTTTGCAAGTGATCAATCAGAAAATCAAACCGATACAACAACCCCAGTTGAGGGTTGTTTGGATGAAAATGCGCTAAATTACAATTCAGAAGCTCAAGTTGACGATGGAAGTTGCACTTATCAAAGCGTAAATGATGAACAAGATGGCTTATTTGTTCACATGCGATTTACTTGGGTTTCAAATGGTGTGGCTCAAGAGGGTGAAATCGTGATTGAGTTATATCCTGAAGCAGCGCCATTTCATGTAAATAATTTCGTTGCCTTGGTTGAAGGGGGGTACTACAACGATACAATCATGCACCGAATCATTCAAAATTTCATGATTCAAGGTGGTGATTTCGTGAATCGAGATGGTACAGGGGGGCATGCAGTTGTTTGGTCTGGTTATTGTTACGGGCAATCTGTTGAAACCTCCGAAGATTGTTCGCAAACNCTTTGGAATCTTCCTGATGAAGCAGATAATGGCCTCACCCACGANCCATANGTNCTTTCCATGGCAAAAACAACTCGTCCGAATACCGGTGGCTCGCAATTTTTCATTGTCTCACCAGACATATACCCATATTGGCTAGATGGTGTTCACACTGTATTTGGAAAGGTAATTTCTGGNCAATCAGTTATCGATGCGATCGAGAAGGTTTCGACAGGGCAATATGATAGGCCAATCGACGCCGTTACGCTTGAAGAAGCATGGTTATCTGGAAATGCGCAATTAGATGGTGAATCTTCTGACCAAGAAGGTGATCCNATATCTCCTCCTACGGTTTCAAATGAAGAGAGCATCCCGGGTTTCCAACTACCTCTGGTTATGTTGGCTATTTGTCTTTCAATCGTTTATGTGCAACGAAAACAAAAATCTCAAGAGATAGTTTGATCAGAGAATGAGGTGAGTCAATGAAGTCGTTATATTGGCGTATTGTATTCTTTTTGAAAACGAGAAAGTCACGCAGAATGCGAAAAAANCTTGGAACAAACATCCGTGCCATTATCACNCAATCCNCAAATGGTCTATTTGCGGTTGACCCTGAAGATCTTGAAGTTGGAGAGAAGTTGAGGAAAGGTGGGTTCGGCCTTGATGAGATTGAGCGAATTAAATCTTTGATTTCAGATGATTCACGAGTCTTGATTGTTGGTTCGCACATTGGTTCATTGGTCATACCAGTTTCACGCCACTGCAAGGAAGTTGTTGCTATAGAGGCCAATCCNAAAACTTACGAATTACTTTCATTAAACCTCAGATTGAACGACATCAAGAATGTCATTNCTCACAACATTGCTGCCAGTGAAAAAACTGAAACGATTACATTTTTCCTCAACACGGTCAATTCCGGTGGTAGCAAACGGGCTCCGAAACAATCGCACTTCATGTATGAATACGATCGTCCAGAAAGAGTTGAGATACAAGCCCATGCATTGGACACACATCTTCCCAATCACGCCTTTGATCTTGTGTTAATGGATATTGAAGGCTCCGAATATTTTGCACTCAAAGGTATGTCCAAAATCCTTCAGGAATGTAATAGCTTGATTGTCGAATTCCTTCCCCACCACCTAAGAAACGTAGCCGCAGTTGATGCCCAAACTTTTCTCAAACAAATACCTGAACGATTTACAAGGGTAACGGTACCAAGCCAAGATGTAACATTATCNCGGGAAGAAGCGGATGCATTTCTCGTCAAGATGTTCCGTGAAGAAAAAGGAGACGATGGTTTAATCTTCCAAGTTNAGTAGTCCTTTTTCATCCATCTGCCGCAATGATTCCAATGCCATGGCGGCAAGGGTGACTTGGAGATTGTAGGATGGGACAAAGCCAAGCATAGGTAATCGTACAATCTTATCAGCCGCCTGCATCATTTCTTGCGAAACTCCATATCTTTCTGCACCAACGACCATGGCGATATCTCCAGTGAGNTCTACTTCCCATGGTTTAGATGAGCCAACATCTTCCGCCACAACAATTCGAATTCCGTGATGTTTGCATGATTCAATGACTTCGGTGCAAGATGCCCATATAGTGGGTATAAATCGATCAGCTCGCATACTGGCTCTTGTTGCCGTTCGCCTCAATTCATTTGTCGCCGATGTGGTGATGACCACTCCTGCAGCGCCACTGACTTCGGCGGTACGAAGACAATTGCCGATATTTGTTGCGTATTCCACTCCGTCAAGAATCCAGATAACACCTCCGGAGGCGCATAATTCATCGAGACTTGCAATCGGTTTCCTTTTCTTTAGACCGAGCACATCAAAACCTGGCTCCGCTGACATTCGCCATAAATCTGTATTGGAACCTTCTTCTACGGGAATGTTTTTTTCTTTGCAAATAGACCTTATGTGAGGATAATCGGCTTCTTTTTGCATGAGGACAAGTGTGACCTCACCAAGTTGGATGGCATTAAAAACAGCATCAGGTCCTCTCACCTGCATACACAAGCCCAAATCGTCTCCGTTCTTGACCACAGCGGTTCAACAAACCTCATGGACAGACTCATAAAGGAAAGTCAAGTCGCCGTGATGCTTCAAAGGTGGTTAAAGTGACACAGGGTCTATACCAGCATGTTCGAAAAACATGGAATCGCCCAAAGGCTACTCAAGAACACATGGTTCGAATGAAGCGAATGGCTCAATGGCGCAGAGAGCCTGTAAACTGTCGTATTGAGCGTCCAACACGCCTGGATGCTGCTCGCCGAATGGGCTACAAATCCAAGCAAGGTATTGTGATGGTTCGCACCCGAATTCGACGGGGTGGTCTGAGAAAAGGTAAGGTCCACATGAAGCGTAAGCCGTCTAAAGCAGGTATCAAGANAATCACCATGGCCAAAAATACACAACGTATGGCCGAAGAGCGTGTAAACCGTCATTTTCCAAATCTTGAGGTCTTGAACTCTTACTGGGTGGGCCAAGATGGCCGTCACAAATTTTTCGAAATCATACTTGTAGATCCGGCTCATCCTGCAATTAAATCNGACAAGGATTTGGGATGGATTACCGAGTCAAAACACCGTGGTAGAGCCTATCGTGGTAAGACCAGTGCTGGACGTCGAGGAAGAGGGTTGCGAAACAAGGGNAAAGGTGCAGAAAAATTGCGTCCTTCACTCAAAGCAAGAGGAAATATTGGGAAGTAAATATCTTCTACTCGTCTCTCAAGGCTTTTTTATTAACTTGGGCCAAATCAAAGTGGTTCGCCTTTTCAACTGATATTCGAGGTATACGCAAGTGAGTCACCATAAGAATCGACAAACTAGATATACGCTGCAATCAAGGGTACTGCATGGGCCGTCGTACAAACCAAACTCAAAGGAAGGTAAGAATGCCGCGAATANTTAAACGCCGTTCAAAAAAGCCATCAGTGGATGTAAAACCAGAGTCTACAGACGGTGCAACCTGCCAAATCACCGGCTGTGGTTGCGGAAATTAAATCCCATAAAAGCCAACATTAAATCCATGATTTGTATGGTTCACCTGATTAGACTAANTGTGAAAAGTCTCTAACTAATAGGGTATTTAATGCAATGACNTTTTTATAAATCAATATACCGAGGAGTTATAATTGATTGGTTGCAGGACAAAACATGTCGCTTGCTCCAGCAGAATACGATTACGGCCATGAATCAAATTATTCCTTTGCCACAAAGATAACTTGTGCTAATGAGGCAACCCGAAAAATGTTTGTTGAAGCATGGGGCCATATGCTAAATTATAACCATGAACAAGCAATCGCATGTTTCTCAAAGTGTACTGAACTTGAACCGGACTGTGCAATGGCTTGGTGGGGTATTTCCTACTGTGTCTCATCCAATTACAACTGGGCACCTGGATTAGGTTCTGGTCACGATTCAATTCAACAAGCNCTATCGGTAATGGATGGATGTACTGAATTAGAACAAGATCTAATCAGAGCATTATCAACTCGTCACTCAGCTGAGGCTCGAGATGCTGCAGANCCTACGGTCTTGAATATGGGAAACAGCCCAGAATTAAATGTAGCATTTGCTGAAGCAATGGCGCCTTTGTACGAAAAGTACAGTGGTGATTTAGATGTAACTGCAATCTACGTAGAGGGATTGATGAATCTAAAAGCATGGCAGTTATGGGACAAAAATACTACCACTGGNGAAATAACTCCNGCAGATGATAATACNCTACTATTGGTAAAAATAATGGAAGATGCCTTTGAAAGTAGTGAAGAAGCCAAGCATCACATTGCACTTTGTCATCTTTATTGTCACGCCCTAGAATTATCTCCTTTCCCTGAAAAGGCACTCCCGGCTGCTGATGTATTACGTACAAGAATGCCGGGTTTAGGACACTTAGTTCACATGCCTTCACACATTGATGCATGGGTTGGACAATGGAAAGAGGCTGTAGAGTGTAATATAGCGGCTGTTGAGGCCGATGACAGATATGTTGAACTTACCGGAAATGAATCCCAATTTTACAAATTTTACCGTATGCACAACCACCACTTTATCGTCTGGTGTGCTATGTTTGAAGGACAATATGAGACCGCTTTGAAATATGCCAGAAAAGCAGTTGCAACCCTACCTGCTGGAGACGAAAATCACGGCGTGAATTTCATGCTTGCTGGAATAATCCCAATGGGTGCAATTTTCCTAGAATCATATGTCACCATGCCTTGGCATGTTATGATTAGATTTGGTAAGTGGGATGAAATTCTTGCCGAGCCAATGTACTCTGACAAAGATGTATTTCCGGCAACTATAGCAACCCAGCATTATGCTAGAGGTGTTGCTTACGCATCAAAAGGAATGGTTCCAGAAGCAGAAGCTGAACAAGTGTTATTCAATCAAGCACTGGAAAATCCAGCCCTTGCAGGTAGAGTTATGCACAACAATTTGATGTACCAAGATCCTGGGGAAGGACCTTCTATTCTCAATGTTAATGCAGCAATCTTAGAGGCTGAAATTGAATATAGAAGGCAATTCTTAGCAAAAGCAAATGGTGAATCTGCTAATTTCACTGCAGCATTTGATGAATTACGAAGAGGTGTAGATTTGTCACTAAACCTAGCATACAATGAACCTTGGGGACAAATGCAACCAGTTAGACACATCCTTGGCGCACTACTATTCGAACAAGGTCACATTGAGGAAGCAGAGGAAGTTTACCGAGCAGACATTAAATTGTGGAAAGATAACATGTGGGGATTATTGGGCCTAAAACTCTGTTTAGAAGCCCGTGGAGATGCTCCCGAAGAACTTGCAGAAGTTACTGCTCTATTCAATGAGAGAAGTTCTCGTGCAGACATCGTTCCGGCAAAGACTTGCTTCTGTGCGCAAGATGCATTAGCAAGCAGTTGTTGCGATTAATCCGAATTTAATGAAAACACATTAAATTCATCCGTTGGATTGATTTCTTGTGACTTCTAGGGTCCTATGGGTGAGGGCGATGTCCAACGACGGTCGAAGGCTTGGAACATTGGTTGGTTTAGAGGTGTATTTGCCCTCAGGCCGCCGTTTAGGTCTTGTTCACGATGCGGTCGTTGATGACCGAGAAATGCGTTGTTCCCATCTATTTGTTCATGATACGCCAGAAGATTTGGTTGAAGGTGGTGTGCATGTCGCCGTTCCATGGAGATGGGTTAAGGCGGTTGATGACATCGTTTTATTACGGTGGTTTCCACAAACTCCGATACCCTTGGCTTGAGGTATTCATCATGTTGGAATTACATATTCTTGGCACTTCCTCTTCACTCCCAGCGCAATCGAGGGAGGTC
>PABV01000009.1 GCA_002699425.1 Methanobacteriota archaeon | reverse complement strand
ACTCCACTTGGTTTCTGCACTGCTTCATCAATGAATGAAAGTATTTCTTCAGTTGAAGTACCTGGCCCAAAGATGGCCCGAATACCTGCCTCATAGAGTGCTTCTCGGTCGTCCTCTGGGATAATCCCGCCCGCAAATACGATCACATCACCCATCCCTTGTTCAATGAGAAGTTTGCAAATCTTAGGGAAAAGATGACCATGTGCCCCTGATAGAGAAGACAAACCAAGGAATGAAGCATCTTCGTCCATAGCGGTCATGATTATTTGTTCAGGCGTTCTTCTCAAGCCAGTGTATATGACTTCATGACCCGCATCTCTGAGGGCTCTTGCAACAACTTTAGCTCCACGGTCATGACCATCAAGACCGGGCTTTGCAATCACAATTCTTTGCCTCCCAGCCATGAACATTGGAATGCGTATTCCCCTATTAGCACTCTCCTGAAATTAATCAGAAACCATAGAATGATTAGGTAATTCAGGCGAATCCGAGATCAGGGCAATAAATGCACCAGGGGGTCCTTCCTGAGGGAGCAAAGATTTGCCCATTATTTTCATTCGAAAAAAAAAGCCATGACAAAAAATGACTAAACTTCCAACGACGATACCAACAAACAGCCCTAATCTTTGCGTTATTTGTAGAATGTTTACTACAAGAAGGGAATTCTTCGACCCTTTTTATTCATTTCTGGAATCATTCCCTTTAATGAACATGTTTGGTCGAATTCAATGAGAATGCATAAGGACATTATCCTCTCATAGTGAACCGGCGAAGTTCTATGACTACCGAAAAAAAACTCCTTGACCTGCGAGCACGAAAAGCCAGGTCAGAAGCAGGAGGAGGGAAGGCGAGAGTTGATGCACAACACAACCGTGGAAAAATGACGGCTAGAGAAAGACTCGAGTGGCTCCTTGACCCAGATTCATTTCAAGAAATTGATTCGTTAGTTGAACATCGATGTCGTGACTTTGACATGGACAAAAATGTGATACCAGGAGATGGTGTTGTAACTGGACACGGCACCATCAACGGTCGTCAAGTATTTGCTTTCGCTCAAGATTTCACCGTTTATGGTGGTAGTCTGGGAGAAATGCATGGCCTTAAAATTTGTAAAGTTCTTGACATGGCTTTGAAAACTGGACGGCCAGTCATTGGACTCAATGACAGTGGAGGAGCAAGAATACAAGAGGGCGTTGCAAGTCTTGGTTCATATGCTGAAATCTTTTTCAGGAATGTAAGAGCGAGTGGTGTGATTCCCCAAATTTCGGTTATTATGGGGCCCTGTGCGGGTGGTGCTGTATATTCACCTGCCATCACTGATTTTGTGATCATGGTCGACAAAACTGCTCACATGTTTATCACAGGTCCAGAAGTTATCAAAACGGTCACCAATGAAGAAGTTACCTTTGAAGAATTAGGTGGCGCATCTACACATGGTTCACGGTCTGGAGTATCTCATTTCACAGCAGGAGATGATGAGGAAGCACTGGAACTTGCTAGAAATCTAGTGGATTTATTACCCTCAAATAATCTTGAAAAACCACCTCAAAAGCGTACCTCAGATTCAATTGAGCGTTTAAGTGAAAAAATTGGTGAAATTGTTCCAAGTGATCCAAGCAAGCCGTATGATGTCAAGGACGTGATTTCAGAAGTTCTTGATGATGGAGGTTTTTTGGAAGTACAACGAGACTGGGCCATGAACATTGTTTGTGGGTTTGGTCATCTCGGAGGCCAAACCGTTGGAATTGTAGCCAATCAACCAAAAATCCTCGCAGGTTGTTTAGATATTGATGCAAGCGACAAAGCAGCAAGGTTTGTGAGATTCTGTGATGCGTTTAATATCCCAATTATCACCTTTGAAGACGTTCCTGGATTCCTTCCTGGAACAAGTCAGGAATGGGGAGGTATCATCAGACATGGTGCAAAATTATTGTATGCATATTCAGAAGCCACCGTACCTAAATTAACCGTTATCCTTCGAAAAGCCTACGGCGGAGCATATGACGTGATGAGCAGTAAACACATTCGTGGCGACTATAATGTTGCTTGGCCAGGTGCTGAATTAGCGGTCATGGGAGCAGAAGGAGCCGTCCAGATTATTCATCGAAACCGAATCAAAGGTGCAAGAGACGCCGAAGGTGAAAGGGCGAGATTGGTAAGAGACTATCAAGAGAAATTTGCGAATCCATACAAAGCAGCAAGCCTTGGTTATCTCGACGATGTAATTGAGCCATCTAAGACAAGAGAAAAATTAGCAAAGGCCCTTCACATGCTCATGGATAAAGAAGAACTTCGGCCAGAAAGAAAACATGGCAACATACCTTTGTGAGGGGAAAAAATGACTGACATCGAAGTTTTACGAATCGCAGCAATCATGGCAGTTCTACAAATTGTGAATGACGGAGAGAATGAAGCCGATGTGGGTAGAGAATACGGAGAGGCGTGGGCCCAAGATCATCGAAGAATGGCCGTTGGACGCTCTTCTTTGCTGAGGCACCGAACTGGCAATACTGCATGGAGATGAATGAGATGACTGAAAACAAGAAAGTTGAGGTTGATGGCATTACTTTTGATGTCGAATTAGAGGCTGATGAACAAGGCTGGAAAGCTACGGTTGAGGGAAAAACCTTCATGATTAAATTTCCCGACGGTGGAGGGGGTGTCAAAAAGAAACGAAGTTCAGGTCGTTCAAAGAAAAGTGGAACTGTATCGGCTAACATTCCTGGAAAAATCGTAACGGTTGAAGTAAATGTTGGCGACCAAATTAATGAGGGTGATGTAATTCTTATTCTTGAGGCAATGAAAATGCAGAATGAAATACAAGCACCTATAAGCGGAACAATCACATCAATTCAATGCGAAGAAGGACAGTCAATCGAGGCGAACGTACCATTGGTAATCATACAACCAGACGAGGATGGAGGAAATCAAGATGAGTGAGAGTACAATCTGTGATTATCTTGGTTGCGAAAATCATGGAGAGATCATCAGTCGATTATCTCCTGAAGGATATCTCGTTGCAACTGGAAAAAAGGCTTACTCATTTCGAGAGGCCTATCGAAGATTTCACTACTGTGCTGACCATCATGAGCAACTCATGACCGGCGTTTGGTCAAGGGTTCGCAAACCTGATGACAAAAAAGACGGGCACGTGGCACCTACCGCTATATAGGCGAGAAACTTAATTACCAAACTTCTACGTCGATAACTGATGCAGAGAAATCTATTCTTTGAGAACCCCGCCGCGAAAAGCCTTTCACTTGTTATTTTGCTGTTGTTAACTGCACTAAGTCACGGTTTAATTCAAACGAACATTGAGCCTCAATCAATGATAAAAGATACCAGAATGGAAGCACACAATAATACCTCAAGCCCTTACCTCAATTTAGGACTTAGTATGGCCACGTATTACGTTGGAGATACTGTGAGCGCCTATATGGATTCATATAATTTGGTGATTAATGAGACCTACGTAGTGGATTGGAGTCTTAATAATGGGACTCAATCTGGGAATTTCAATTGGACTGCTTACAACGCATCCAGTTATGAAGATGTCAATATAACAGGCCTACCCGCAGGGTACCATTGTATTAATGTTGAATTGTTTGAAAATGGCACAAGTGTTGATACTGATTCAATATGCTTTACGATTATGTCTACAACCTCAACATACCCCTCTGGTATCGAAGTGAGCATGTTCAATACTCAAATCCTGTACGGAAATACTGCATGGGTTTATTTGTTAGCTCACAACCTTACCGTAAACGAAAATCATACCATGCATTGGGTGCTCAACGGTTCTACATTCCAAAGCGGAAACATCAGTTTTTACGCAAATTATTCAGATCATTATGATTCTTTTTCCTTCCAAAACCTATCAGTCGGAAATTACTGCTTTAGTGCTGAGTTATTCATCAATAACGCAACAGGGACGCATTACCTTGATTGGGATAGCGTGTGTTTCGATGTAGTTAACCAATCAACAATGTATCCTCCCTCAATTTACATGTGGAGTAATTGGGCCACGTATTACCTTGGCGATACAGTTGGTATCGGTATCGATGCAATGAATCTTGATTACAACGAATCTTACGAAATCGATTGGACATTNAACAATGGAACTCAGTCTGGCAATTATATGTGGACNGCNTANANNACATACAATTCCGAATTCCTCAACCTGACCGGTCTTCCNGTTGGATACCACTGTGTCGATGCGGAATTATTTGAAAACGGTACAAGTGTAGATACGGATACAATATGCTTTACGATTATGTCTACAACCTCAACATACCCCTCTGGTATCGAAGTGAACATGTACAATACCCAAATCACATACGGAAATACTGCATGGATTAATTTGTGGGCTCACAACCTAACCGTATACGAAAACTATACGATGCATTGGGTACTCAACGGTTCTACATTCCAAAGCGGAAACATGAGTTTTTACGCAAATTATCCAGATTATTATAATTCGCTTTCCTTCCAAAACCTATCAGTTGGATATTACTGCATAAGCGTTGATTTATTCATCAACAACGCAACAGGGACGCATTACCTTGATTGGGATAGCATGTGTTTCGATGTAGTCAATCAATCAACAACCTATCCTCCGTCAATTTACATGTGGAGTAATTGGGCCACGTATTACCTAGGCGACACGGTTAGTATCGGTATTGATGCCATGAATCTTGATTACAACGAATCTTACAAAATAGATTGGACATTGAACAATGGAACTCAATCTGGTAATTACATATGGACCGCTTACAGCACTTACAATTACGAATACCTCAACCTGACCGGTCTTCCCGTTGGATACCACTGTGTCGATGCAGAATTGTTTGAAAATGGTACAAGTGTAGATACGGACACCATATGCTTCCAAATTTTGTCAGCAGCTAGACCAATGGTAAATCTATACATGTACAATACGCAAATTACCTACGGAAATACTGCTTTCGTAGATTTTGCTGCCAGCAATATTACGAACAATGAAACCTATACATTCCACTGGAACCTAAATGGAACAAGTTTCCAATCTGGAAACATTACATTCCAAGCAAACAGTTCTTACCACTGGGATTCAATCTCCTTCCAAAACTTGTCAATCGGATTTTATTGTATTAGCGTTGACTTATTCCACAACAATGCAACGGGTCCACATTGGCTAGATTGGGATTACACCTGTTTCGATGTGGTCAACCAATCAACAACCTATCCTCCAGCCGTCTGGATTGGAACAGATATGATTCAATATCAGGTCGGTGACTTGGTCGAAGTAGAAATTGAGTCCTATGACCTTGTTGTCAACGACTATTATTACCTTGAGTGGGACCTCAACAACGGTAGCCAAGTTGGAAACTTCTCCTGGTATGCTTACAGTACTTTTAGTCTTGAAATTTTCAACTTATCTGGACTACCAACTGGATCCCATTGTATTTCTGCAACCTTGTATGACAACACAAGTTCTTCGGCAATAGACTTCGATTATACCTGTTTTTACATATCTGCAACATCTGGCGCCAGTGAAGAAATCACGATTATGATAGCCTATGATACATATAATGAAGGTGATACCGTAATGACATCTCTTTCTGCATACAACCTTTCTAGCAACATGTCATATAGCATTGAATGGAATTTATGGAATGATGGAGTTTCAAATCTGGTTGAAAGTGGATATATCAACTGGACTGCGAATATGAGCTCGTTTTATGACTCTCTCGAATTCATGTCTCTCGTCGTCGAAGAATATGACCTCGAGGTCATACTTCACAAAATTGATGCGCAAGGAAATCAAACTTGGCTGGACACTGAATGGGTTTGGTTTGATGTAGAGGAAGCGCCAGGTGATTGTGGAAATCAGGATGACATGGTTTACCTCGAGGTTGAGTCTTATGAGTTCTGGATGGATATAGAAACACCGTCAGTTTATCTTGACACATATTGCCCGCTTTGGGGTTCGACTTACAAGATTGAGTGGGTACTCGAAGATAGCGCAGGTTTAACGGTCGAAGACGGAAGCAAAACATGGATCGTTGAAGCGGTCAATGTAACGTATTTCCCAGGTAACCCTCATCAGTTTTCAGAATATGACGTACACTTCGAAAATCTTTCACATGGATCATATTACATTGAAGGCATTCTCTCGACATACAACGAACTGAACAATACTTGGGCTTACGTTGATTCAGATTCTTGGGAATTTATGGTCGAACCATTTGTTGATTTCTCTATCACGGGTGCTGATGGTGTTTATTACGAAGGGGAAACTGCTAACATTTACGCAGATTTCTGGCCAAATTTCTCACCAAATAACACGAGTTTTGAATTCATATGGGAACTTGAAGTCTACGATGAAAATGGTCAATGGATGCCATTGTTATCGATGAATGGAACCCATGCTTGGATTATGAATACTTGGGGTTCAGAACATCATTCGTTTACCGTGGCAAATCTCCCAGTTGGAGAACACTGCTTATCGTACTCGCTCCGCGTGGATGCCATTGAAGAATACACTGGAGAACATTGTATGACAGTCATTTCAATGCCTGACACAAATTCAAGTATCATGTTTTGGCATAACGGAGGCGTTATCCTTAACGATATGCACCACTATAACAGCACGGCTGATGTTGACATCGTCATTGAATTCATACACGCAAGTGAAAATTATGCTGGCGAAATATACATTGATACCTACAACCCTTACAACAATACATGGCATACAATATTCGTTGACCAACACCAAGGAACGTTTACTCACTATCTCAATGGTTCAATGTTNNNCGNNGGTTGCTGGAATATTGATGCATACATCAGTGATGANTCATCAACACAGACAATTGCATCNCATCTGGGAGAAACNTTCACAATAGGAGATTCGCAAAGTTGTGTACCAATTGACAGTGATGGAGATGGAACACCAGATGGTCTAGACGCTTTCCCAACTAACCCTACACAATGGAGTGACGCCGATGGTGACGGATATGGAGATAATGCAAGCGGTGTAAACGGCGATGCTTTTCCAGACGATCCTAACGAATGGATGGATTCAGATGGTGATGGTATTGGCGATAATGCTGATATCTGTATACCTGATTGTTCAGGATCTGTATGTGGTGGTGATGGTTGCGGCGGAAGTTGTGGTACTTGCGGTGAAAATCAAACTTGTGAAAGTGGTGGAATTTGTGCTGATGTTATTGTTGACTGCGCTGGCGTTCCAAATGGAAATGCAGTTATCGATGCATGTGGCGTTTGTAATGGCGACGGTAGTACCTGTCCAGACGACAATGGAAACAATACCGGTAACCAAACAATCGAACCCGCTGAACCATGTCCTGAAGATGAATTTGTAATCGGAAATGCATGTATCCCATGTCCGGTTGGTACAACCAATGAGGCTGGAGATGATCCTGCTGGTGCAGACACCATGTGTGATGTCGAAGAAGATGATACACAAGGGAATGAAACTGAGGAAGATTCTGTTTCATCTGAAGGTCTTGGTGGATTACCCGGCTTCCCTGCCACGCTTGCCTTCATGGCAATGATGGGTGCAGCGATCATGATTGGTCGAAAGAAAGTTGAGTGAATCAAGCACAATTTGGGCATGATTCTCCAATGACATAGAGAGGAGAGGCTTGTTCTTCCGCAGTCAAAGGCTCGCGGCATGCAAAGCAAAGTGCTGCATCTGTTTCTTCCAGATCTGGATTCAAACAAACCCGGTGGTCAAACACAAAACAATCACCATCCCAATGGTCCCCACCAACATCCTCAAAATATTTGAGAATACCACCATCAAGTTGGTAGACTTCTTTGAAACCATGATTGAGCATGACAACACTTGCCTTTTCACAACGTACACCACCAGTACAATACATGACTACCGGCTGATCTTTCATCTTTTCAGGAAGTTCTTGAATGGCTTGAGGGAAATCTGTGAACGCTTGCAAATTGAGATCGATCGCATTGGAAAATTTCCCAAATTTGGTCTCATAATCATTCCTTGTATCAAGGACAGTAAACCGTTTTTTCTCATCAAACCATTGTTTTAGGACAGTAGGCTTAATTGCAGGTCCGGTAAACTCACTTGGTTTGACTTCATCATTTCTGAGTGTGATAATCTCTTTCTTCAATCGCACTAACATTCTCGTAAACGGCTGATGATCTGAAAAACTAGACTTGACATCAAAGGATTGAAATCGAGAATCCTCCCCAAGATAAGCAAAAAAAGCATCACAGGAGTTTGATTCTCCCGCAATGAAGATATTGATACCTTCAGGAGCAAGCAAGATAGTTCCTTTCAAATCAAGTTCAAGACATTTATTGAGCATCGGTTGGCGTAAATCATCACGATCTGGCAGGTCAACAAAACGATATGCAGTCATGTTGACAATTTGACCCATGTGTTGGGCTTTTACGTCTTATACTTCAATGACTCGTTTCAAACAACGCCTTGTGCGAGCATCGACTCAGCTATCTTCAGGAACCCAGCGACGTTGGCACCAAACACGTAATCTCCTTCTCTGCCATATTTTTTGGCGGTTTCATACGCATTTTTGTGAATGTTGACCATAATGTCATTCAATCTTTGATCAACTTCTTCTCGTGTCCAATTTAATCGAAGTGAATTTTGTGACATTTCCAAACCTGATGTTGCTACACCTCCTGCATTGCTGGCTTTACCAGGTGCGAAGAGTACCTTTTCTTTGAGGAAAACTTCTACTGCTTCTGGAGTACATGGCATATTTGCTCCTTCTGCGACTGCTGTGACCGAGTTAGACACCAAATTTGCAGCGTCGGCACCGTTTAACTCATTTTGAGTAGCACAAGGAAGGGCAACATCGACGTTTACGCTCCACAATGGATTGTGGTCAAGATTACGATCAACGGCCGTATATTGGGCGCTTGGGAATTGGTCAGCATATTCGCTAATCCGACCTCGTCGATTATTTTTCAAATCCATTACCCATTCAAGTTTGGCGCGGTCGATCCCATCCGGGTCGTAAACAAAACCACCAGAATCTGACAATGTGACCACTTTACCACCCAAATCGAGTACCTTCTCAGCCGCAAATTGTGCAACATTTCCACTTCCAGAAATAGATACGTTGGCACCTTCGAAAGATTTCCCTTTCGCTGAAAGCATTTCCCTTGCAAAATAAACCAAACCGTAACCGGTAGCTTCGGGACGAATTAGAGACCCACCATATGACATACCTTTTCCGGTAAGGACACCTTCGAATTCATTTTGCAGTTTTTTGTACATGCCAAACATGTATCCTATTTCTCGTCCCCCTACTCCAATATCCCCGGCGGGAACATCGCAGTTAGCTCCGATATGGCGCCATAATTCCATCATAAATGATTGACAAAAACGCATGACTTCTTGGTCTGATTTTCCCTTTGGGTCAAAATCAGAACCTCCTTTTCCTCCTCCCATTGGCAATCCTGTAAGGCTGTTTTTGAAAATCTGCTCAAATGCTAAGAATTTCAAGATTGAGGCATTCACGCTTGGATGAAATCGAAGTCCACCTTTGTAAGGTCCAATGGCACCATTAAACTGAATTCTAAAGCCGCGATTGACATGGGTATTTCCCTCATCATCAACCCAAGGAACTCGAAATTGAATCATTCTTTCTGGTTCAACGATCCTTGATACAATACCGGCATCAATATACTCTGGATGTGCTTCCAACACTGGCTCTAAGGATTCTAACACTTCCCATACTGCTTGATGAAATTCAGGCTGGTCGGGATCTCTTCGCTTGACAGATTGGAATACTTTTTCTACGATGCTCATATTAGGGCCTCTGATTTGAGCATGCGAATTAAAATCCGCTTCTAAGTGTTACCTACAGAATCTCTGCTCCCGGTTCATTGTTAGAGAATACAAGTAGGGGGGGCGAAAATACCACGTATACTATTGTAATACATTTTGTCATCAAATGTAATACATTTATATGCTACCTTGTGTACCAGTGGATAAGGAGGAACCGGAATGAGCGCCCCAAGCAGCCTTGTATCATTGCGTATTACAGACGAAGAATTGGCATTGCTTGATGCACGAATCGGCATCGAAGGCGCTCGTAATCGAAGCGATGTTATTCGAATGGCGATACGCGATTATCTACATGAACAGCCTCTCCTCCAAGATTTGGACCAAGTAAAAGTTACCATTGGACGAAAAATGAAACTTTGGCTGGCCCAATTGTATGAAACTCAAGGAATTACGGCACAAATTGCTGCTCAACAAGGATTGCAATCCTTCGTTAGAGAAATGATAGAAGAAGATGTTAGACTTAGTGAAGCTTTAGCAAAATCCATTGATGATTCACGTAACCAAACAATGGCAAATAAGGATTTCAAACAATAAATGGTGAGAGCGAGAGAGGGGATGGGATGAACTGGAAGAAGGATGATCATCGATTGAATTCTTCCGACCTCGAAGCCGATGTGTCGCCCGGTCACTTCGGATTTTCTGCGCTATTACGCCGGGCAATTCTCGCAAGACAAAGCGAGAAAAATGTCTCCTCGTCAGGAGAAGAATGGCGGGGAGACTCAGATTCCACACCAGCGAGTTAGTTGATGGAACACAACCCGCACCCGGACCCCCACATGCCGGGTGCCATAATCTCAACTGCGGATGCTTTTCTATCCTCAATCCTTTAGGAGTCTCGCCAATGAGTGATTGATATGCGCATGCCATCATCTACTCGTTGGCTTGCCCATGAACAACCTCGACAAGGTCAAATCGAAATGATTGATGACGCATTGGAATCATTACAAGAAGGGAAGATTTTCTTAGCCGCCGCGCCAACTGGTATTGGGAAAACAGCAGCTGCACTAGCATCTTGTATTGATTTTGCTTCACAAGATAATTTTCAATCAACGATTATGTTTCTCACAGGAAAACAATCACAGCATCGAATTGTTATCGACACTATCCGATTGATTAACAATCGTTTACCAGAAAATCAGAGAAAAATTTTGGTCGTTGATTTGATTGGAAGAGATAGTATGTGTAAAAACCTTGACAGGTTTCAAGGCATCTGTCAATGTGAAGGAGATGGATTCAGCACCCCAAAAAATATCGATGATTTGCGGAAAGAAGTTCGTAACTTTATCCTCGCCTACCCAAGGCACGTTGATGAAACCATCTCGATGGCAAGAAAAATCAATGTTTGTCCTTGGAGAGCAGCGAGAATGGCTGTCGGTGCTTCAACCGTTGTTGTTTGTGATTACAACCACTTGTTTATCGATGGTGTAAGAGAAGCATCTCTTCCTTCAATGGGTTTAACCCTGGAGCAGACGATTATCATCGTGGATGAAGCTCACAACCTTCCAGACCGAGTTCGCATGGGTCTAGAACGGAGTATCACACCAACAATCGTTCGAAATGCATCTTTCGAGTTGGAGGAAATGCAGGATATGCTCAAGGATAGCAGTGATGAAAAAGAGGGAGAGTTCCTGATACAACACAAGTGGGCATTAGAAGTTTCAAAGGATTTACGAGTAAGGATAACCCAAGCCTTCCAAAAATATCTCAATAAGTTAGAAGATGTTGACGAGTATTCTATTGATGCTGATAATCTTATCCAAATATTCCAAACATCCATTGATGCTATTCAGGCTAAAGGAATTCAGGAGAATTTACAGGGTGATCATGCAGTATTTCGCCCCCATCCAAAAGAAGCATTATTCTTCTTTACCGATTTGCTAGCGGCTAACTCGGTTTCTTCATCTGAAGAGCAAGATGAAAAAGAACAAGATGCACACAAAGTTTCTGGAGCCATCGAAATATTACAACGATTTACTGGCTCTACCGCACTTAGCGTGGTGTTTGATGGAGGTGGAAGGGATGGTCGTATTAGATTGCGGTTACTCGATCCAGGATTGGTAGCAGGACCAATATTCGCCAAGTGCAGGGGCGCTATGCTTATGTCCGGCACTTTACATCCTCCGAAGATGTATGCAGATCTATTAGGAATCTCGGAATCAAATGCGCACATGAAAGCCTATGAATCACCATTTGCTAAAGAAAGGAGGCCTGTTCTCGTAGCAGGAGATGTTACAACTGAGTACAAATCAAGAAGTGAACAGAATACGATAAAGATGCGAGAACATATCCAAGAAGTCATCAATCAATGTACGGGTCATATCGCTGTTTTTGCACCATCATATTTCTTATTAGAAGATTTGATGGATGGTGCATGGTTCCAAAATGTAAGACCGGTCGTAGAGAATAGAGACTGGACAAAAAATGATGTCGATGAATTGGTACTAAGACTTCGTGAATTGAAAGATTCACCTCAGAGACGAATGATTGCAGGAGTTTTTGGAGGAAGGTTGAGTGAAGGTGTTGATTACCACGGTGGATTACTTGACGCCGTTATATGCGTGGGCATTCCAAATCCTCCCCCGTCAGCGTATCAAAATGCTTTGAAAGATTATATGACAACTAGATTTGGTAAAGAAAATTCTTGGAGATATGCTTCAACTCAACCAGCCGTCAATGCCATTTTACAAGCCATGGGGAGACCAATTCGTGCAATGGGAGATAGGGCATTGATTCTTCTACTTGACAAAAGGATAGAGAAATATAACTACAGCCGTTGTTTTCCTCAAGATATTCGATTCAATCATACTTCGGGGCCATCTTCAACAGGTCGCTTTGCGAGAAGATTTTTCACCAAGGTCGTACAAACTCAAGAAAAGTGAAAGATTGAAATCTGTCAGATACTTGAATAGAATATGGCCGATGATTCTGATTTGGAAGAGGAAACAAAATACGAACCGTTTGGGCTTGAAGAACTCCCCTCTTTCGCACATGAGGCATTTAATCAACAGGCCACACATCTACACGAGGTCATGGACCGTCACACTGCAGTCTTGGTTGAGGCAGGAAAGTTACCCGAAACTCATCTTGCGAGTATTGATCCTCAAAGAAAATTAGTCTGGATGATTGAAGAACTAAATGGCAACATTACAGAAAATGCCATCAAAATTCCATTACATGGAGCTGAACCTGACAACATTTCATGGCATGTTCAGCGTCAAACTAATGGTTCTCGACTTCTCCTGAAAGTTGAAGAAATTTTTACTAGAGAATTTGATATTCCAGCAAGTATTGAATCAGAGGATGTAAAACTGATTGATGGAATGCTCGAAATCAGATTAACTGAATAATTACTCTTGCGTAACAGCGCCTTTCAGTTCACCAATAACTCTTGTGAGGGCTTCTTGAGCTTGCACCTTGTGACTGTTGTCCATTTCGTTACGGCTGTATCTTGCTTCTTCAAATGTAGAATCCAAGGCTCTGATACTTTCTTCGGAAATAGGTAAAGCCTTACGTACTGCCATTTCAAATTCTCTTACGGTTTCAAAGTCCCTGCGTAGGAAGCCTTGTTTCATCAATTCAAGACACAAACTCTCATAGCAATTGAAAATTGATTCTCTAATTGAATCTCCAGCAGCAAGCAATTCTGCCGTGTAACTGAATATATCTGCAAATTGCTTAATTTGCTCTGCTCGTTTTCTACGAATTGAAACGACATATACTCCTGCGATAATTCCGACGATTACCACAACATAGAGCCATAAAGGCACCTCCATTGGTGGTTCTGCATCTACGTATGGAATCTGACCAAATGCACCATCTTGACCTAAATCAAACATTGAGGAATTTGTTAGAACCGAAAATTCTCCAAACTGGTTGTTCACGACGAATTCTAAGCCCAGACGACCATAGGTTGCATAATCACCGTATGGTGGGTCAGCATTAAACTCAAATAGAGCCATACCGTTACCATCGGTGCTAATGGTGACATCATCAAGTAATGTATCATTCTCCTGGAACAGGAATACACTTACAGAAAGACCCGGCAATCCAAGATCGGTATCATTGGCGATAATTCGAACACTACCTCTAACACTTTCTTGTTCATTTTCAACAATTTCCTCGACATTAAATTCAAATCTTGCATCAACTTGCAAGAAGAAGGATTGAGAAACATTATCTGCACTATTGAAGTAATCACTGTCTTTGCCTTCATATTCGATAACAACGAAATTAATTCCCGGAGTCATCCATGGAGGTGCGGTTGCTTCAATGGTGAAGAAAGCACCGTCCCAAGATACATCTGTGATATCGATACAACGGGCTCCAGCTAATTCAACTTTGCAACCTGAACCATTACCCATGGTAAAGTTACCAGAGTTCAAAATCATATTTTCACCGCCTCTTTCCAACAATTGGCCAGTAATTACAATATTTTCTATACCATCACTCCTTACTGCGACATCTGTTGTTTCTTTGATTGTCAAGACGACATCCGAGTAAACGATGACTTCTTTGGTTACATTCACTGGAAGATGTCCAACACTACCGTTGAATAAGACTTTGATAACGTGGGTTCCTCTGACCATATCCATTGTAGCAGGGAGAGAGGCTGTCCAGCCGCCATCACTATCTGTTAACGCAACTCTCATGAATTCATCATCCAGGAATATCTCGACCGTTAAGGCTTGTAATCCCTTATCGTCATCATCTAAATCATAAAGCCGACCATTGAAGTTCCATCGCTCTCCTCTTGTGATCGTAGTATCCGAATCAAATTCCAAGTCAAGGCCACTTCGATGCGCCAGCAAAAATGTCGTACTTGTGGTACCAAATCGATACCAACCTTGAGCAGGGACTTCGACCACGAGTGTGTTCAATCCGTCTTGGAACCGATCATCTACCAACCAGTTCACCAAATATCCTCCAGTATTGTTGGATGTTCCGTTACCAATAGGTAGACCCTCAACTAACAATGAAACATCTATCGAAGAAACGGGTTGTAGGAGATTATCAGATACTGTTCCATTGATGGTTACTTCATCACCAACTGCCATAGCCTCAGGCAAGGTAACGGTGACAATAACCGGCGAGAATACATTCCAAGTCGACACTGTATCTGATGCAAGATAAAACCCGGAGGCGTTGTAGATAATATCAAAGAGGTTAGGACCAAGTATTGCATCACTTGGAAGATAATAGTTCAAGGAGAAACGACCATTTCCATCTGTAGTGGTGGTAGTTAGAGAAATATCTGTTCCATTTTCCCTTAACAAAATAGTTTGTCCAGCCAATGGAGTATCCATTATATCGACCAACACTCCATTAATTGTGAAGGTAGTTTCCCTATCAGCCTCTCCGCCAAGAACATCGAGATTAATCTCAGTAGGGACTGTCACATTGAATCCTGAAGAGTTCGTATCGGGGAGATAATATTCTGCGTTAAATTGAGAACCTGAACCTATTGGATCGACCCAATTTTGTCCTCCTTCAAACCGGACTTCGGCATTATGTAAACCAGCAGAACTGGAAATAGGCATTACATATTCTAGAGAAAAGGCACCTGTAGCATCGTCACAAAGAGTCGTCGAAACCGGACTTCCATCAACATAAAGAATAACTTCACCACATTTGGGAACGCCATCTTCTTGCAAAATTCCACCAAGCTCATCAACCAGTGTTCCGTTAACGAACAACCTTTCACCAACTACAAACATGTCGGAAATCGATTCAATAGTAATATTGGTTGCTGCAAGCACAATGAAAGAAATGGAAGCATTAACTCCGATAATTCCATCGCTAACATCAATTCCATCATAACTTGCATTAATGTAAGCAATGCCTGGACTCATATCGGTTGGAATTGGAATGAAAACGGTAAGCGTCCCGTTGTCGGCGATGGTTTGGAACTCTTGGAAAATATCTGTTCCAAAGAGGCTAATGTTGACATCTTGACTTCCCATTGTGGCAGCTGTATTATCTGTTAATTCTACGGTTACCTGAAGATTTTCTCCACGTACTACCCTGTAAGTTACAGATGGTTGTCCGTTATCTTCAATTGGTTCGATAAAACGCAATCGGGAAAATCCTCTTGAATCAAATGTTGCATCATCTGTCGAACCCACGTAATGGAGACTGTTTGAGGTAGGTGTGAAACTGGCATCGATAGTGTGGGTTCCACGTTCAAAATTATTGTCCAGAGTTATGGTTACCTTCCAAGTAGAGTTTTCTTGAACTGTGCCGTTTGATGTAGAGAAACCTACGGTATCACCATTGATTCTTACATCGATTAAAGCTGAAAGTGCATTTCCTTGTAGCGTCGTAAGATTTGAACCATTGTCACTGGTTATGGTTCCGGTGATGTTGAATGTTTCTCCGGCAATTGGATTTGCAAGAATTGGACTATCGATAATTAAGATAGTATTCGAACGGATTTCAATGTTAGTAAGGTTAGAAACAGTTCCAACTAAGAAAGCACCTGGATTGTCAGAAAAGGTGAATTGTACGATTACAGGTCCAAGTTTTTGGTCAAAGGGAACAGTGTAGGATACGTTTGCCCATCCTTGCCCATCAGTTGTTATTGGAGATAACAAATCATCACCAAATTGGATCTGTACATCAAATCCGGATAGTATCGCATCGTTATCTGAAGACTCAACGAGTTGTGAGGTGAGATTAATCACACCATTCCGGAGTACAATTTGTGGATTAATCGGCGAGATCTGAGTAATTTCGGTAGTTCCAAGCACTGTGACGGCTTCATTTCCGGTTTCAGTGAGATAGAAAGCAGATGAACCATCAACGACTGTAATGACAAGTTGCTGAATTCCTTTATCGGTTCCATCATTATTGACATCGGTTGGAACTGAAAAATTGAAGGTTCCTGAAGCATTCGTTTGAAGGTTTTCAATGAGTAATTCTGCATCGTTACCCAACCAAAACACATCAATTTGAACTGGCTCAATCAGGTCTTGCCCACCTGCATCTTGAATCTGTCCTGCTATGATGAAATTCGTATCGGCTATGATTGGATTGTCAACGTAATCAATTACAATGTTTGAGCCAACTTGTATCGTCAAGTTAAGATCAGTTGAATTTCCAAGGCGCCATGAATCCCCCGGATTGAGTGTTGAAACCACGCTGTCATCGGCAACTTCCATACGGACCGTGTAAAACCCAGGAGGTAGTAAAGACGGAGTCCAATCAAAAGTAGCGTTTCCTTCGGCGTCTGTGATGGCTGAACCAATGCTTGTGTTGGCGCCTCCATAATCAAATATGTATTCCACAGAAACACCTGCCAAACCTGTTTCCGTATCTTGTACATCAGAAACAGTTGCTGTAAACGTAATTTGGTTATCCATTTCTACAATCGCTTGAGGACTTTCGGTACGAACCAGATAATCTGAAATGATACCCATCGAGAAACCTTCAGGATCATTTTCAAGCCAATTATAGTATAATCCATTTCCGTCTGGAGAGACGAAATTCAAGATAATTTGCACATCGTAAACTCCTGAAGGCACATTGGGTGCTATCAACGAAATATTGAATGTTCCGTTCGTAGGGTCAAGGGCAACATCTTGGTTACCAATCTGTATTGGGGCTCCGTTTGAATCGGTCAATTCAATAGACATGGAGGTTTGATTATTGACAAGTCGAGTGTTATGAATGGGATCATAAATATCTCCGGTCAAATACGTAGTATTTCCGAAGTAAGTCCAATCATCGGCTAAAGTAATGTTCAATTCAACTTCAGCAGTAACTCTTAACGAAAAAGATTGAGAAGAGGTCGTAAAGTTAACCGAACCATTGAAATTAATTTCCAAAGGATAGTCATCTGCTATCGTATTTGCATCAATAACAAAATTGCTTTCGAGTAATTTCGTTGCTGGGTTGATGGTTTCCACCCAAGACCCATTAAAGTCTAGGCTATAATCACCAGATTGATTAAATTCAACTGTAGAACCTAAATGATCGCTGATTTGGATTTGGATGGACGTAGGATCTCCACGTGTCTGAGCACCAGAAAGTATCTCAAAGGAAAGAACACCTTTCAGCCTCCAATCAAGTGCAGTCAAACTAGATTCCGAATCGGTTGCTTCTCCCTGATCGGGATAGAACACCAACTCAATTTCAATCTCTCCCGCAGGCATGGGGAAGTTAGGATCGAGAGGATGTATGTGATTAAAAGCGCCGGCTACGGATATGTTAAACACCTCTCGATAGAGAATATCAATTCCTTTTTGTCTCATTCCAAGAGAGAGNAAACCGGGGATTGCAACAGGAGATATCCCTTCTGTAACAGCCGNACCATTCACGTAGATATTTTCACCAATAACCAGAGTTTCATTTTCAACCCCAGGACCTTGAACGGTTGCCGTTAGATTTGGTGCTTGCCGGATGTCAAGTAAAATTGTAGCAGTAGATGGACGCAAATGGAATNCAGGCGATGGAATAAGTTGGCTATCATCTTGCCAACCGGCAAAGGTGAGAGTTGCCGTTTCATTTCTCTGAGTTTCAGTTGCGTCAAGGACAATAGCAATTTCCCAAGCACCGGTTGAAGATACAGGTGCATTCCAAGTATTTGACCCATTTACCTGTGAATTAAAGGTGATTACAACTTCTAATCCTGTTGTGAAATTTGCAGGGAAATCATCACTCGCCATCTGCAACATACCGCTTAGAGTAGTAGAAGCACCTGCTCCAAGAATCGGCTGATAGGGGTCGTTAGGAGAGGTATGTGTTATGTTTGAATCATCGGTAAGATTGATGAAAGGATCAAGGGTAATGGTTCCCAAATTCACATAGCCATTTCTTTCATGATAAACGACAATATTCATGAAACCAGGTGCGCCAACAGCATTTATCGTTCCTCGAATATCAAACTGACCTTGACCAGTAGTAATTGTAGAGCCAAAACGACCTTCAAAACTTGTTGGAGAAACATCCTCAATATCATCTGGACTCACAACGAATCCAAGAAGAGAGATATCTTCAACACCTGTGTTATTACTTGAGAATACCAAATTACCACTNATTTCTACCTCAGTTGAACCATCTCGCTCATATGAGGTAGGCGACCATGTTAGATTGTTAATTTGGACCTCTTCTGGTACTGGGCAAGGGTCGAAAGGCACCCATCCTAATTCATCACCATTATTGAGAACTAATCTCGCTTCTGCCCAATATGCAAAATTTTCTCCGCTTACTTCGAAACCTGTACCTGTCCACGAACCACCACGGTAACCGTTTACAACCCTTGCAGGTATGCCTGCCAATCTTGACATCATTACGAAAAGGCTCACAAATTGTGTACACGTTCCTTCTTGATATTGACCGATCATCAATGTGGCTAAATCTTCACCTGCAACCACGTTAAAATCAGGAATACCATTGTAATTGATTTTGTAAGTGGTATTCTGTAAATGNTTCTTAATGGCTTGTAACTTCTCAAATGCACTGGCNGCGCCAACGATAGCATCTTGGGTCTCGTTCAATACGATTGAGTGAGGGTGCANCGGATCCGTCATTGTAGATGGTACCACCAATTCATATGGACTCAATGTCGAAGGTTGGGTATTAACCGCGTTTGTTCCCCAATCAAAGTCATGTTCTACTTCATCAACAGTGATTAAATCAATGGATCCACTTCTTACGGTNTAGACATGAGTATCATTCGTTCTGTTAATGACATTTGTTGCGGAATCAGTCCATGATATCTCCTCAGCATAAGCGGAAAGTGGAAGAGAATTACCTGATGAGACTGGCGTGTTGTAATCAATTTGCCAAGTGATGGTAGAATCGGTGAATGCTCCATCAGCCAAATTTGTGGAATTTGTGTAAGTAGATGTGATTGTTTGCTCAACATGCATNTCCTTTTCTAAACCAAAACCACTACCGGTGTACTTGTCGTACGTGTTTAATCTCCAGTGATGCGTATATGTGGAGTCTGGAGTACCTCCCGAGGCATTCGCCCAGAAGATAATTTGATTCTCAACAACATCATCAGTNGGATCAAAAGGGTCAAAGNCGGAATTTNCACAAAGATCTGGAGGCGGGCATTCCGCTCCATCCATCATTCCTCCGCCATCTGTGTCAGGATTTGTCCAATCAGTGCCAGTTAGNTTTTCATAGGNATCAGATAATCCATCTCCATCAAAATCTGAGGGTTGAATATCGTCTGCAGGATTATCTTGAGGATTAGTTCCATCNAAATATTCTTGACGATCCTCTANACCCCCTGAATCAGAATCTTTTACATCGAAGTCGGTTAGCCATGGNTCAGTTGCTCCGGGAGGATTNAANANACCNATGTNTNTGAGTTCACATCCGGTNNTATTTTCAAAATAATTNTTTAAACCATCCTTGTCAGTATCTAGNNNATTATCACAAGCTATAGTCGCGTTCGTATTATCTTCGATGATTTCTTCGAAGTCTGTTTTACCATCATCGTCCGTATCTGCATCATTGGGAAGAGTCCCGTATACCAGCACTTCTTGCCAATCTGCAAGTCCATCACCATCTGAATCTTCAAAATCATCGTCACAATATGCAGGAAAACTTCCACTTAATGCATCATGACACCATGAACCATTTCTGTGTTCAACAGCAATCGGTTCAGTAGGAGGAGNAATAGAAACGCCACGAAGTGTTAATCCCTGAACCGAAGTGTATCCAAACTCGGTATANGAANNTGAATCNTNATAATATGCAATTCCTCCAGAAGGATTGAAGCCACTCGTATCTAAAACCTCGAGTATGTTTACTCCTGGAGTGTATNCNGAGGTNGTGGTTACGAAATTTATGTATGAATCACAAGCATCAGTAAAGCCCATGTAAAGAGAGGAATTTGCATTCGATGGTTGTCCGCCGACGAGGAAAGTACTGTACTCGAGCGTGTCATTGACACCACCATAATCTGAGTCTGAAACATTCCAAAATGTGCAAGAGTTATTCTCTACGTAATCAAAAATTCCATCTTTATCAGTATCTTCTCCACTCTCTGGCCTTGTGGGATCGGTCTCGCCTGGATCTACTTCACCATTGCAATTGAGATCCTCCTCATCATCAAGAAGGCCATCTCCATCCGTATCTTGTAAACGAGGGTTGCTTTTTTGAGGAGGGTTTCCATATGAAGCGTTTAATTCAATCCAATCAGAACAATTATCTGAATCAGTATCCACTTCCGTTGGATCTGTTTTGTTATCCCTTTCCTGACCATCAAGCAAGCCATCATTATCTGAATCTGGATCCATTGCATCTGTTTCTGTAATTCCGTCAACTTCTGCTACAAAATTAGTACATCCACCTAACGGGTCACATGTAAAGGTGTCAGTAACCTCAGGAACAACACAATTGTTACTCCCACCATCACAACTGGTATCCCAAGATGGATTGATGTATTCTGCGATGTTTTCTAAACCGTCACCATCTTTGTCACCAAATGCTCCTTCTGAGCCATTTCTATCAGTAGGATCGAGGCCTATACGCCATTCATATTCATCGTCCATCCCATCTCCATCTGAATCCCGACCATCTGGATCTTCATCGATTAAACCATCACCATCGTCATCATCACTGTTGCAATCCTTATCGCCATCACCATTATCGAGACCATCGCCATCAGTATCACCATCATTTTCGTCGACCTTTCCGTCGCCATCATTGTCCAAACCGTCTGCGCAAATGTTTCCAGGTGGATCTTCATCGCAAAAAAATCCCCCAGAATTAGGGCAATCATGAGTGTCAATCGCTGAGGAGAAAGATACGGCTTCTTCATTCCAGTTTGATACCGGAATCATACCACTATACCAGACGCCTTGATCGAGTACATTTGGTGTTGCAGGATTATCCCAGTTAGCAGGCATACTGTAATTATATTCAAACCAATTTTTTACCCCATCGTTATCGGAATCATCTGATAAGGGATTGTCTGTATTTGAAGGGTCCATGCCGTAAGTCCATTCATAGCCATCAGGCAATCCGTCTCCATCAAAATCCCAATCACTATCACTCAGTCCTAGAATATACTCTAGTCCCAAAGGCATACCATCATTGTCATTGTCAGCGGAACTAGCATTTGCATGCATAGCACCAAGTTCAATAGCTGAAAATAATGATAAAACCATCAAAATGACAAGGCTTAACGATTTTTTTTGATGCAGTGTTTGAGCACGTTGAAGACCAATCATAGATTGCTTACCTTGACCTAGCATACGCTACCCTCGTAATGTAGCGGTAGGAAACATAGCACTTAAGCAAAATGGAACATTGTTCATACAAAAAAACGACTAAAATCACAGATCTTCTAGTTCTTCAATTAGTTCCAGGTCATCATCAAAATCATCCTCAGTTTCGATTGGAGGAGGTATGTCAAGTGATTTTTCTTCTTCTTCAGAATCAATTGGATCAAGTTCTTCTTCCCAAACAGCCATTCCAGATGTTGATTGAGCACCTTTTCTGTAAATAGCAATAAACAGAACTAGAGCCAAGCCAAAATACAATCCAATAGTTGGTGTGCTAGGGTTTAGCACTTGACTTGAAACACAATTGAAGAAGCCATCGCATGTCGTTGCAAATTTAAAGCGCTCTTCTTGTTTGAACTCTAACGGATATGGTACTTCCTCATCCATTGGAGTAACTTCAAACTCAACCGTGAGTTCCTCGCCTGTCCTTATTGATTCCGGGGAGGTGAAATCCATGGTAAATTCATCTTGAGAGAATGCTGGAACGGTTAGGATTACGAAGTTCGCTCCGATTTGGACATTGTTTGTCTTCATTTTCACATCCCATCCAGAAGGTGCTGAAGCAGTAATCACAATATCAAGAGGTATGTTGTTGTTGTTTTTCACTAAATATTCTATGCTTTTTGTTTGAGATGGCAGGAATGCAGAGGTCGATGTCTTCTGTTGTACAATGATATTATTTGGTGTAACGATTTCTTCGATTTTTATTATCAATGGCAAATCGAAATATCGCAATTCTTCATCGTCATCTACTACTTCTTCTTTGATACGAAGGTAAATCGTGTGATTGCCAGCCTCGATTTGCCCATTGATTTGAACATTCATCTCTATCTCAAATGTTTGATTTGCACCAAGTGTGGCAACGATGGCATTGCTGCCGTTACTATCGGTAATTTCAAAATTCCATGCAGCATATGCAGGATTTACTTCAGTATTCTCGTCCAATCTTGCAGGATTGACAATCATCCATCGTCTTTCTCCAATTTCATCTGTAGAATCTGTAATTCTGATATCAAAGGTTGCTGAATCTGTTGGAGAGATAGGGCCTATTGTACCTAAGTCACCTCCATCTGAATCTGCAAATACTTCAGCGAGAATGCCAAATGTTCGATGAACGGTGAAGAAAAACTCTGCTTTTCTATCACTGTCACCCCTGCTGTATATCTCTCCATTTATCATGGTAATATCTGCATCATCACGAGAGGAGGGAGGCGTCACTTCAACTTTCATCGTAAGGATTTCATGACTTGCAATGTCTGGTGTCACATATTCACCAGTCTCTGCATCAAACAAAGACGTTCCAGTAGTGTTGTCGAAGACATTATAGCGCCACCCATCTTCTATAATATCCAATTCAATTCGAAAAGTATCTGTGTCGAATCCTGCGTTGTATACGTCCATGAAATAGACGCCATTTTCCTCTGAATCGATATAATGTGACAGCGAGGAATCGAAGGCTTCAGGACGCTCAGAATCTGCAATCTGCTTTTGATGCGCTTCGTCCTCGTAAAGCGACACACGAGGATTAGCATAAACGCCTACCTCTTCCATGTCTAGCAAAATTCTTTCGACGGCAACTTCAACACTCAGACCATTTTCATTCTCTGCATATGCTCGTGCAAAAACTTCCAAGAGTTCGGGAGCATCAGACAAATCTGCTTCAGGAGTCTCTATTGTGAGAATGGGTTTTGCAAATGCTCCACCATCGGATAACTCATACCCTTCGGGCCTATCCCATAACGGATCTGACCACGAGGAAGGAAAGGTGTTAGGAGGAACTTCCATGACAACATTTACTGGATTACCTTGTGCACCTGTGTGCCGAATTTGAAAATCAACGCTGGATTGTTGTCCCGGAGCATACAATAAAGTATCACTCGTTCCAACTGGCAAAGAAAGATCTATGCCATGATCTACAAATTGTAAACCCATATGACTGTAGGTAAGCACATGGCCTTGAACATCAGTCACTTGAAGCGTAAGATTATACTGTCCTGGCGCTATTCCCTCTGGATATGTCCAAGTGAAATTTCCAACCAAACCGTTGTTGTCCAATCGCAGATCATCATCTTCGAATAATTTTGGAAAATCACTCGATGCTGAGTTTGTTCCCGATGGCTTAGTCAAATCCAATTCAACCCTCTGGATGTCATCGCGACCAAAGGCACTTCGCACATCGATGGTGAACTCAATATCTCTGTTTTCAACCCATTGATATGGTTCCCATTCAGTTACTTCTGGTTCTGTCCAAAGCATACCTGGTCGGTGCACTTTAACACTCGAATCTGATAGAGCATTTGCCTTCAATTCCAAGTGACTAGTTCCTGGAGTCTGCTCTACATCTCCGTATGCAATCGTGAGTTCACAGCCATCTCCTCCTCCTCCGATGCCGCCTTGACCACCTGTTTGACAGGTTACTGAAGCATCGATGCTAAGTTTAATCTGAGACCCCTTTTCAACCTTGAAACCATCTGAAGAAATAGAGAAGAAAACCTCTGAAGGCGTCCATGAGCAATCGCCACCTTGCCCGATAAGCCCCCCGCTTTCACAAGGGTCGTCAAGTTCAAGGGTTTCGCTTGAAATTTCGTCGTTATCTGATTCAAGCACCATGGTTAGGTCGGCCGTAGAGCCATCAGGGCCCTCGAACTTGAGATATACTTTCAGTTCAATTTGATCGTTAGAAGAACCTTGACCATATATCCATAAATCATTAAACATTTCAGCACTTCTGAAATCCAAACCTCCAACTGCGGAAGCTTCCTCATGCGAGCCTGATGGTTCTTTAGTAGTGATCATTCCATCACCGTTAACGGTTTCATTTGGGCTATCGAGGTAAAGTTTGTATGACTGTAAGTTTGCTGGTACATAGGAAGGACTTGTTCCCTTTGAAAGACTGTCCGTTTGGTTATGGACAGGTAGCGTAGATAAAAGCATCAAAGTGGTCAAGAAAACGGCAATATGCACGAACCCTTTTGAACGCATTAACTGGTCCTCTGCAACCGAGTGTTAAACGGTTTTGCATTCTTTGTTCAATTTCATGTCGACTTTCATTGCAATATTTTCAAGGAATCATTGAAATGAGGGATGAAGCAGGCCGTGTTATACTGGGGTGGCTGAGGTGGTTAAAGGCGCCGGGCTTAAGATCCGGTCACTATGTGTTCGAGGGTTCAAATCCCTCCCCCAGTACCATTAAGTTATTGACCAACCACCGTCTACTGGAAGGATGTAACCTGTGATATATGTGGCTTCGAGTAAGAACAAAACTGCTTGAGCAATATCGCTTGGATTACCTGCACGTTGTAAAGGAAGAGTTGCTACAATATTGTCGAATTTTTCCTGTTCCCAATCCGCAGCCATGATGGCGCCTGGGGCTATTCCATTGACGCGAATCTCAGGAGCTAATTCACCTGCTAAATTCACAATCATTTGACGCAATGCGGCTTTTGTCATGGTATAATGCGTCAGGTGTTTCCATGCATGATTCCAGCTTGTGTCAATAATGCCAATGACATTTCCATTCACTGCCTTTAGTTCACGAAGAAGATACTGAGTCAAAAAGAAGGGTATTTCCACATGGATTTTTGAATACTCTGCAAAGGTTTTTGCATCAACTTTTTCGAAAGGTAATTCTCTATAGATTGAGGCATTGTGTATAATTAAATCTAAACCGCCTCGTTCTTTTACCATGGAGTTATTGCGAACCATTTCAGATAATTTTTCTGCTGCACCCTCTGCTCCCAAATCGACGGGAAATACGGCCCCATTTCCATTAGAAATCAACGCATTCGCTTCATCGACTGATCGATTACAGTGTACAATCACGTACCATCCTGTTTCCATGAGTGCTCGTGTTATTTCCGAGCCAATTCTTCGAGCACCTCCAGTAATCAACGCTACCTTCATGGTTTGTCCTTACCCTCTCTAGGTTTGAATGCTTGTACGAACAAGCGGACCCTTTTTTGACCCGATGTCGTCCGAGAGTCGGGGGCAGAAATGACGGTGCGCAAACTTACCATGGCTGGCGAGCGCCCTCGACTTCCAGAATGGTTTCGAACAAGATTGCCAAGTGGACAATTACTTGATTCCTTTAATGAGACCAAAAATACGGTCACTGACCACATGTTACATACTGTATGCCAAGAAGCAAGATGCCCAAATATCCATGAATGCTGGGCAGAAAAAGATGCCACATTCATGATTGCCGGTCAAGAATGTACTCGTGGATGTCGATTTTGTGCGGTTGGAACCATCAAGACACCACCTCCACTTGATGTGGATGAACCCGAGCATCTTGCTCAAGCAGTGGACCAAATGGGTCTGAGGCACGCAGTAATCACGGTTGTAAACCGAGATGATCTCGATGACAGCGGGGCCAGTCACTACAAGGCATGCTTGCAAAAAGTTCGTTCGCAATGTCCCGATGTCACCCTTGAATTACTTTGCAGCGACCTGAACGGAGACCTTGAAGCACTGGCTTCTTTACTCGATAATTTGTCGTTGGAAGTTTTTGCACACAATGTTGAATGCGTTCCCCGTCTTGACAAAACGGTTCGAGATGCCAGAGCATCCTTCTCGACATCTATTTCAATTCTAAAAGAGGCAAAGAGACTTCGACCAGATATCATTACCAAATCCTCGATAATGGTCGGTCTTGGTGAAACTGATGACGAAATTACAGAGGCGATGAAACTTCTTCGAGAGGCAGATGTTGATTTGATTACAATTGGCCAATATCTTGCCCCTTCGAGCAAGCACCATCCTGTGGTGAGATTTCCAGAACCAAACCAATTTGAAAAATGGGGTAAAGAGGCGATAGAACTTGGATTCTTAGGACAAGCCTGTGGACCTTTAGTTCGTTCATCATATAGGGCTGGTCACCTTTTCAGAGATGCGGCGGCAAGGCTAACTAATGCAACGGAGTGAGATGGTTATGGCGGAGAGACAAAAGGTCACAGAATCACCATTTACGGTTGGTACTGCACCTTTCCGACCCGGTGACAAACCCAACCTTGGTGGAGTTTGGGATGCGCAACCAAAAGACCTGTGGCGCCCAGACCCAGAAAAGTGCCTCACAGAAGATACTCATGCTCATGCCAATGGACTTATTCGAGTACTTAGAGACGATCACAAGGCCGATGGCGAGTGGAATCCTCAACTAAGTCCTGATACTTTGATTGAAGGATTGAAGCATATGGTGACTTTACGTGTTTTTGATGACAGAATGATCAAAATGCAACGAACTGGAAAACTCTCGTTCTACATGCGATCATTTGGAGAAGAGGCTGTTGCAGTGGCCCAAACAATGGCTCTAGAAAATCAAGATTGGATTTTTCCTTCTTATCGACAACCGGGTGCTCAATTCGTTCGTGGAAGAGACATGGTGAGCATGATTTGTCACTGCATCGGAAACACAGAAGATAACGTCAAAGGTCGGCAAATGCCAGTTCATTATACATGGAAGGAAGGTCGATTCATTTCAATTTCTTCTCCAGTCGGAACGCAGTTTCCGCAAGCCGTAGGCGTAGCTATGGCCAGCGCCTACAAAGGACTTGATGAGGCATGCATCACGTGGCTTGGAGACGGGACCAGCGCTCAAGGAGACTATCATTACGCGCTTAATTTCGCAAGCACATTCAAGCCTCCTGTGATTCTAAACGTCGTGAATAATCAGTGGGCGATATCAACGCACAAGAACCTCGCAACAGGAGGTAAAAACTTCGCAGCAAGAGGACTTGCCTATGACATCCCCTCATTCCGAGTTGATGGTAATGATTTCCTTGCACTCTATTCGGTGACAAAATGGGCTCGTGAGAGAGCCAAAAAAGGACAAGGACCGACACATATTGAGGTCTACACCTACAGGGCTGGCGCACATTCCTCGAGCGATGACACCTCAGCCTACCGACCAGAAAATGAATTTGAGACATGGCCAGGAGGAGACCCAATTGAGCGACTCAAAAAACATCTTATCGAAATCGGTGCATGGTCGGATGAAAAACACAAGCAGTTGGAGGAAGAAATCGATAATGAAGTGATGCAGGCTTACAAGAAAGCTTGTGAATTTGGCGATCTTGCCAGTGGACCTTATCCTCCCGCTTCAACCATATTTACTGAAGTGTACGAAGAGGTACCATGGCATATTCAAGAACAACGTGAGGAACTAGGGAAGTGAGGTTATGGCAAAAATGAACATGATCCAATCCTTGAATTCTGCACTTATGCATCAATTAGAGAGAGATGAAAACGTCTTGGTTTTTGGTGAGGATGTAGGTTATTTCGGCGGTGTTTTCCGAGTCACAAGCGGTCTACAGGAAAAATTTGGCGCCCATCGCGTTTTTGATTCCCCTCTCGCCGAAGGTGGTATTGCTGCGATTGCAATGGGCATGGGGTTAAACGGACTGCGACCCGTTGCGGAAATGCAATTTGCAGATTACATATTTCCGGCCTATGATCAAATTGTCAACGAGATTGCGAAACTAAGGCATCGTTCCGGCGGTGAATATTCAACTCCTCTCACCATTAGAACACCTGCAGGGGGCGGTATCAAAGGAGGCCACCACCACAGTCAATCTCCAGAAGCACAATTCACACACACGCCAGGACTCAAAGTGGTGTACTGCTCAAACCCATACAATGCTAAAGGTTTGCTGACCAGTGCGATAGAATGCAACGACCCTGTTATTTTCTTTGAACCAAAACGATGCTATCGCGGCCCATTTTACGGCGACCCACACAAAGTTCCGACTTGGAACGACCACCCTCTTGGTGAAGTTCCCGAAGAATACTACTCTATTCCACTTGAGGAAGCCAATATCGTCAAGGAAGGTGATGCCTGTACAATCATCGCTTGGGGAACGATGGTACACGTTTGTGAAGAAGCAATTCAACAATCTGGAATCAATGCCGAACTCATTGATCTCCAAACACTTGTTCCATGGGATAGAGACACGGTGGTACAATCCGTGAAAAAAACAGGAAGATGCGTCATCGTACATGAAGCACCTAAAACCAGTGGTTTTGGTGCTGAAATGTCTGCTAGTATTCAAGAGAGATGTTTCTGGCATCTTGAATCCCCTATCTTGCGTGTGACGGGATGGGATACTCCCTTTCCACACACAACTGAATGGGATTATATCCCCAGCGTAGAAAGAATTGTGGAAGCCATAAGAAAAACTCAGGAGTGAAAAACATGGGAACATTTGCATTTAGAT
Organism: Methanobacteriota archaeon; assembly: GCA_002699425.1. Taxonomy (GTDB): domain Archaea; phylum Thermoplasmatota; class Poseidoniia; order Poseidoniales; family Poseidoniaceae; genus MGIIa-K2. Next base: position 6,182 of record PABV01000009.1, on the reverse strand, counting down.
TGCCAGATATTGGTGAAGGTGTCGTCGAAGGAGAAATTGTTGAATGGATGGTTAGTGTTGGTGATTCTGTAAAAGAAGATGACCCAATTTTATCGGTGATGACCGATAAAGCAACCGTCGAGATACCCTCACCTGTTGATGGAAAAGTAACCAGCATGAAAGGAGAAGCTGGTGAAATTTTGGCAGTTGGTCAAGTATGCATTGAATTCGAAGTAGAAGGCGATGGAAATACCGAAGAGGGTGCTTCAGAGCCCGAAAGTGAACCTGAAACTGCGCCTGAACCGGAACAAGAAGTAACTCCTGAACCAAAGAAAGAAACATCTCCTGCAACTCCTGCACCAGTTGTCTCGACACCAGCCGTTCCAGGACTCAAACCATTAGCCAGTCCAGCGGTCAGAAAGCGAGCAAGAGAAGGCGGTATCGATTTGACAGCCGTTGCAGGTTCCGGTCCAGCCGGAAGAATCACGCATGCGGACATAGATTCATGGAAACAAGCAGGTTCACCTGTTGCAGCCGGTGGAGCAACTCGCTCTGCCCGCACCGGAACCACAGAAATACCTGTAATGGGCTTGCGTAAGCGGATTTCNGAAGCCATGAGCACATCTTACAGTACCATNCCACACTTTTCATACTTTGAAGAGGTTGATGTGACTGAACTAGAATCTTTGCGTCAACACCTCAACGGGCAAAGGCCAGATGGCGCCCCAAAACTNACCTATCTTCCATTCATCATGCAAGCCTTGGTCAAGGCACTCGGAGAACGGCCTGAATGTAATGCTCTATTTGATGATGCAAATCAAGTCGTTACTCGACACGAGGCAGTGCATTTGGGCATTGCAACCCAAACTGAAAGGGGATTATACGTACCAGTTGTCAAACATGTTGAAGCAAAAGACATCTGGGAGACTGCNAAGGAGATGGTACGAGTCACATCTGCCACAAGAGATGGTAAAGCAACAAGTGATGATTTGAGCGGTTCGACGTTTACCATTACGAGCTTAGGTCGCATGGGAGGGCTTGGAGCTACACCAATCATCAACAAACCCGAGGTCGGTATTCTTGGCGTGCACAATGCCAAAGAAACTCCAGTCGTGATAAACGGCAGAATCGAAATTCGACGAATGATGCGTCTTTCTTCATCATGGGACCATCGTGTCGTCGATGGTTTCGACGGAGCCAGTTGCGTCCAAGTGCTCAAATCATTACTTGAGCATCCAGCAACTATTTTCATGTGAGGTGCTATTTTGAAATCAAGAAATTGCCAAGTGCTTGTTGTTGGAGGAGGACCAGGCGGCTACGTTGCTGCCATACGATCAGCACAATTAGGACTCGACACTGTAATTGTCGAGGGTGAAAAAGTAGGTGGAACATGCTTGATTCGTGGATGTATTCCAAGTAAAGCCATGATTCATGCAGCAAATCGATTCAAGGCACTAGAAGAGCATGCTGCAGATGGAGGTCATATGGGCATCTCAATTCCAGGTCCTGCTGAAATTAATATGTCTGACATGGTTGGTTGGAAAGAAACCATCGTTGACCGACTAAACAAAGGCGTCCAACACCTTTTGGACAAGGCAGGAGTAGAATCCTTCCACGGCTGGGCTACCTTTCAAGATGCAAAATCGGTGAAGGTAAACGATACAATTGTCACAGCAAAACACGTTATTCTCGCCAATGGAAGCGTTCCAATTGAACTACCGTTCATGCCATTTAATGAGCATGTCATTTCATCCAGAGATGCCCTCAATTTGCAAGAGATTCCAGAACATCTTGTGATTGTTGGAGGNGGGTATATTGGTTTGGAATTGGGTATAACTTTCCGCATGCTCGGATCCAAAGTGACCGTGCTTGAGGCAATGGACAGTGTTTTACCAATTTTCGATAAGGAATTGCGACGTCCACTAGAAATTGGCATGAAGAAAATGAAAATCGATGTGAAAACTGGTGTCTTTGCAAAAGGTATCGAGGAACCAAAAGAAGGAAAAATCGAGGTCTTATTCACTCCAAAGGATGCAAAAGATGGTGCAAAACCCGAGAGAATTAAGGCTGACAAAGTACTTGTTACGGTCGGAAGGAAACCGAAGTCTGATGATTTGGGACCTACAGGTGTAGCCCTAGATGAGCGTGGATTTGTCAAAGTCAATCAAGCATGTGAAACAAACATGAAGGGAGTCTATGCCATTGGTGATTTGAATAATCTCGGTGAAATGCTTGCACACGTTGCATCACATCAAGGTGAAATGGTTGCTGAAATAATCGCAGGCCATGACCGAATTTACGATCCTGTTGCCGTACCTGCAATTGTATTTACTGAACCTGAAGTGGTCTCAGTTGGGCTGTCTCCTGACGAAGCCAAGGCAGCTGGCCACCCGATAATCACTGGTAAATTCCCTCTGGCTGCTAATGGACGTTCACTCACCCAAGGCGCAGAAAAGAAGGGCGGATTCATCCGTGTAGTAGCTCGTGAAGATGACCATCGGATTTTGGGAATTCAAGGCATTGGATCACATATCAGCGAATTAGTCGGTGAATGGACTCTCGCTTTGGAGATGGGAGCCCTACTCGAGGATGTTGCAGCGACCATCCACGCGCATCCAACCATGACAGAAATGACACATGAAGCAGTACTCGATACTCTTGGTCATGCCATCCATATCGCTTGATGACAAGATTTCAGAGGATTCAATCCTTTAAAGGAAGGTTGATTTTCGACGCTGGACCTGAATCTCAACTCAGAGATAAGATAATGTTCAACTGATATTTGCGAAGGCCATGTCAAAAAGAGTATTTGTAAAATTTGTTTCCGAACCTAACAACGATATCACAAAAACCATTGTAGGAATTGCTTGTGCAGCCCAAGCAATTGCAGATGGGCATCAGGTGAGTGTATTTTTTGCTGCTTCGGGAACAAGAATTCTTGACCGAAGTTTCATAGAGCAATTGGATAAAGAGATAGGACCTGAATCTACCGTGGTGTCTGGATTCATGGAATCGATTATTTCCAATGCAACCCTATACTGCTCGTTCGCATCAGTATATGCCACCCTTGGTCACCGTGAAGGAGATCGTGCACTTCTCGTTGATGATGATAAAATCCAGTGGAGCGGCCCTCCAGGCGTTATTCAACTTGCCACCAATTCTGATGTTCAACTTACATATTGAGATGGGCCTCAGCGACATATCGAAACCTTTGCTTAATGAGTATAGACATAGGTTGAGAACGATTATCTCGATGATATCGAGATCAACTTCCGCAACTCAAACAGTCATCTATAGAATCGAGACTGCAGACAATGCCTTCCATGTTATTCACTTCATCAGCTCTTTCTGCCAAGCCCCTGACGGTCTCATCAGATACCTTCTGTTCTACAGTGAATTGAATAGCATCTGCTGCTGCTTTTGTGCGCAGGTAATACATACCGGTTTTGAGTCCTAATTTCCAGCCGTGGAAATGCATGCTGGTAATCTTTCCAGCATTAGGTTCAGACATGTGAATGTTCAATGATTGTGATTGGTCAATGTACGCACCACGGTCTGCTGCCATATTGAGAACTTGCTTTTGTGAGATTTCCCATGTGGTCTTGTATAGGGCTTTGATGTGATCTGGAATTCCTTCGATAGGCTGAATACTTCCTTTGTTTCGAATGATTTCTCCTTTCATACCAGGACCCCATATGCCTTCTTCAATCAAATCTTGAACCAAATGTTTGTTGAGCAAAACAAATTCACCAGATAGCGTTCTTCGAGAATAGAGATTTGATGTAAACGCTTCAAAACACTCGTTATTACCCAATATTTGACTTGTCGATGCGGTTGGCATTGGAGCAAGAAGGAGAGAATTTCTCATCCCATGGATGACAATATCGGATTTGAGAGCATCCCAATCCCATCGGCCACTGTGCTCATCCATACCCCACAAGTCAAACTGAAGTAGTCCCTCTGACGCAGGACTTCCTTTGAAGGAGGAATATGGTCCTTCTTCAATTGCAGAGTCTTTGGAAGAGGTACATGCTGCGAAGTAAATCGTCTCAAAAATTTCCTTGTTAAGTTGCTGTGCTTCTGCGGATTCAAATGGCATCTTGAGCATGGCAAAAGTATCAGCCAATCCTTGCACACCTAGACCGATTGGTCTGTGTCTCATATTCGAGTTTCGTGCCTCTTCTACCGGGTAATAATTTACATCAATCACGCGATTGAGATTACCGGTTACGTGGTATGTTACGTCGAACAATTTTTGATGATCGAAACGCTTGGATTCCTTGTCTACAAATTTTGGCAAGGCAATACTCGCAAGATTGCATACTGCCACTTCATCAGGAGCCGTATATTCAACGATTTCAGTACAGAGGTTAGAAGAACGAATAGTACCTAGATTCTTTTGATTCGATTTTTCATTGCAAGCATCTTTGTAGAGCATATATGGCGTACCGGTTTCAACTTGAGAGGTAACGATCGCATCCCACAAATCTCGTGCAGGAATCGTTCTTCTCGCCAGCCCTTTCGCTTCATATTCCCTGTAAAGCATGTTGAAAGATTCGCCGTAGGAATCATGTAAATCCGAGCACTCATTAGGACAAAACAAACTCCATTCTCCGTCTTCTTGGACTCTTTCCATAAAGAGATCTGGAGTCCACAGAGCGTAAAACAAATCTCGTGCTCGAAGTTCTTCTTTTCCATGGTTCTTCCTCAGGTCAAGGAATTCAAAGATATCTGGATGCCAGGGCTCGAGATAAATGGCGATTGATCCTTTTCTCTTACCGCCGCCTTGGTCTACGTAACGCGCCGTATCATTGAATACTCGCAACATTGGAACCAGTCCATTTGAATGACCGTTGGTTCCCTTGATGTAAGAGCCCTTGGCGCGAATGTTGTGTACTGATAGACCGATGCCTCCCGCTGATTTTGAAATCTGAGCGCATTGCTTGAGTGTGTCATAAATTCCATCGAGAGAATCGTCTTGCATCGTAAGTAAAAAGCAACTCGACATCTGAGGTTTTGGAGTTCCTGAATTAAAGAGAGTAGGTGTCGCATGTGTAAACCAACCCTCACTCATTAAATCATATGTTTTCTTAACTTTCTCCATGTCATCATAGTGAATACCAACGGCTACTCGAAGGAGCATATGTTGCGGTCGCTCAGCTACTTCCCCATCGAGTTTCAGAAGGTAAGAACGTTGAAGGGTTTTGAATCCAAAGTAATCATAATTGTGATCTCTACCATAGTCAATGATTGAGTCAAGGAAATCCTTGTTTTTCATGACGACTTGATAAATTTCTTCAGAAATAAGAGGTGCGTGCTCTCCGGACTCGGAGTCGATGAAATCTCTCAAATCTGCGATGACTTCGCTGAAAGTATCTTTTGTGCTTCGGTGCAAATCATCAACGCAAATTCGTGCCGCAAAACGGCTGTAATCAGGGTGGTCTCCAGCCAGTGCTGCAGCGGTCTCTGCTGCCAAATCATCTAATTCTCTGGTAGTCACGCCATCATATAATCCTTCGATGACAAGTTTAGTCACGTGAGCAGGGTCAACCCAATTTGTGTCTAAACCATCACATAATGCTGCAAGTCTCTCCAAAATTGCATCAAATCGAACGTCTTCTTTTTCGCCATTTCTGTTGATTACTTGTAACCCCATATTTTCACCCCAAAATTAACGCAGCAAATTCCCTCCGTCGCGGACGGTTTAGAAGTCTTCCTCCAATGAGAAGCGTTGTTGGACCGCTCCAAGAGTTCCACTTGACATTACGCCAGCTTTTTGATACTCACCAACTCTTCGCTCGAAGAAGTTCGTTTTTCCTTGGAGTGAAATCATTTCCATCCAAGGGAATGGGTTCTCCGCATTGTATATTTTTGGAACACCGAATGCAACCAATAATCTGTCTGCTACGAATTTAATGTATTCTTTCATCAAATCAGCATTCATACCGATTAGAGAAACTGGAAGTGCACTGGTAACGAATTCAATTTCGATTTCAACAGCTTCTGAAATGATTTGTGTGATCTTCATAGCGCCTGCTCCTCGTACTAATTGAGAGTGTAATAGGCATGCAAAATCACAATGAAGGCCTTCGTCTCTGCTTATCAATTCGTTAGAGAATGTTAGTCCTGGCATCAACCCTCGCTTCTTCAACCAGAATATGGCACAAAATGAACCTGAGAAAAATATTCCTTCGACTGCAGCA
>PABV01000058.1 GCA_002699425.1 Methanobacteriota archaeon | reverse complement strand
GGAATTGCAGGTATTTTTGATCGATTTCTTGACGATAATCCTCAGATGAGAGGACAGCGATTGTGGGTCATGTTTTCTCTTTCACTCATACTTGTTGCCGCCATGAATGCTTACGCAATGGTTCGAGAACCATCGACAGTCACCATGGGCGACATTGTAGAATACAACAACGAAGTTGTCGCTGTTGAAGGTATCATCACATCTTGGGTAGAAGACCCTTATGGGTCTGGAGACAACCGGATTGATATCATCATCGAAGACCAAACAGGTGTAGTCGAGCTTCGATGGTATAGATATGGCGAAATACCACCATTAGGAACATACGTAAGGGCCATCGGAGATGTCATCGAATACGATGGACGAATTTGGCTTCAGGCGCTAGGTGCTGGAGCCGTGACTTGGGGAGAGGACGATGTACCCGCGATTTATCCTGTCACAATTTCTGAAGTTGCCAGAGATCCACAAAATTTCAGCGAAGGTGCCCTCACCCTCTATGGTTATCTATCAAAATCAATTGATCCTGAGGCTAGCTTTTCAGCCCTTTACATTGGAGATCACCCAAATTATGCCAACAGCGATCACCAATTGAGAATGGTCATCCATTCCGCACCAAATCAATGGCTTGAATCTGGGCAAAAAGTAGAGGTCACTGGCATATTGGAATATGAGCCCCGCGAATTAAGATGGACATTACATGTTCAAGGCCCCGAGGTAAGAACCATTGGTTCACACCAGATACCTATTGCGCTTCTTGATTGGTCGAATAAAGACACATGGTCTTACAGCGCCAACAGTCTGGTGGAGATTTCTGGAACTTTGGTCGAGGGATGGTCATTAGTTGGTTCTAATCAGGATTCAATTTGCATCATACCCGCATCTCCTTTCAATCAATCATTTATCGACCAAAACCTCAACCAAATTATCACCTTTCAAGGTAGATTACTTTGGTCAGTTGCCCAAAATGAATGGTGCATTGATGGCTCCAGCGATAGCAGGTCTACTGCTGGAGTTGTTGCTGTCGGCGATGCCGTTGACCTATGGGGAATGATTTCCGCCGATCATCTATCTGTGTTGGGTGACATGGAAAAGACATACACTGTAATGGCGTACTCAAAATATTCAATCACACCGTTTGGTACCTCGATTACTCTGGTTGATGCTCCTGAATACTCTCAAGATTGGACCAGTATTTCGGCTTCATTTCCTGGCAGTAATACTTGGATTGAAGCAGGTCAATTACTCATTCTAAACCTCACGATTGGTTGGGATGATGCAAACGCAAGAATAAATCTCAATATTCTTGACTTTGTCATTGAAGGAAACCCTCCCGAACCTCAGATTATTTACTGGGAAGATGGAGCCACTTCTTGGAGTTATGAAAGAAATAACATTGTTCAAATCAGCGGTGAAATCACATCAGAAGACGATCAATACTATCTTCTGCGAGAAGGAAGTGAGCAAAAAATCAGAATCACTCCAGTTCTAGATGCAATAGGTTTGAATGAAAATTATGAAAATTATACACTNACATGGCAAGGGCGTTTATCCCAATACGATGATAATCAAAACATGGCCCAATCCTTTTCCCTAGATGCTGCAGATGTGGTTGACGTAGATGGAAATGGTATCCCCGATGAATTGGAGGCATGATCATGGAACCATGGCTCTACGAACTATCTTGGATGATGGCNTCNCTCTTACTTGGAGTGGGCCTTGGTTCGTTAACCGGACTTATTCCTGGTTTTCACGTCAACAATGTCGCACTGATTTTATTGTCGGTTTCACCAGCCTTATTGAGTCTGGGAATACCTCTATCCGCAGTTGCTGGATTGATCATTTCAACTGGCGTGGTGCACACCTTTCTCAATTACATTCCTTCAGCCCTTATTGGTGCACCAGACGGAGATACTGCGCTTTCGCTGCTTCCGGGCCATCGCATGTTATTGAGTGGAAATGCTGCGAGAGGTGTTGCGTGGTCTGCAAGAGGTAGTCAGCTTGGATTACTGCTCTCACTGCCACTCATCGTGGTAGCCAGAATCATATTTGGTCCGGAATTAGGATACTATGATGCCTTGAGAGATGTTTTGCCATTTGTATTGCTCAGCATATCGTTTCTCTTACTTGCCACAGAGACCACCAGACTTGATTTCCCAAGATGGATCCGTCGTGCCACCAGAAATAAACTTGGCAAAGATTCTAGGTTTGCAGGTTTTTTGGCTGCAACTGGTTTCTTCTTGTTGGCTGGTCTCTATGGATGGGGCGTGTTTGAATTACCAGCTCGCTCGCCCGTGGGGATGCCTGGCGCAAACCTCTTGTTGCCAAGTTTAGCCGGCCTATTTGGCATCGCTAATCTATTGGACATATATGCTACAACAAGTGAACTACCACCACAAAAAGAAGATTGGTCATTACCTCCAGCAGGACCCCTGATGGTTCCCTGCTTCCTCTCCAGTATTGCAGGCGGTGCGATGGGAGTATTACCCGGGATGACCGCTGCTCAAGCAACGGTTTTGGTGATGGGTGGTCGAAACGTTGCGGCCAAACTCAAGGGTGAAGAAGGATTTGGTATGGATTGGGAAACTCGAAAATTGTCTCAATTAAGTGATGAAGAATTACTGGCTCTCGCTAAGGCTGAGGCTGCAGGAGAAGGAGAAAGTCCTCATAATGAACAAGATTTGGAAGTCATCGCCCTGTTATCTGCTACTAATACTGCAGTTACCGTGATGGTTTTGGGATTCCTATACATCATCAGCCGCTCACGTTCTGGTGCGACCCTCGCACTAAAAATGATGTATCCAATTGACTCTTGGAGTTCTCTTCATCCAACTGCAGATTTCATCCGCCTNATTGCAATTACAATCGCTGCAGGTCTTATCTCNGTTCCAATCATGCGCCATGTTGGAAAAGCAATCCTTAGATTACACGAAGCAGTTCCTTTGCAATCAATGGTGTTGGGAGTAATCATCTTCGTGACAGCACTCGTTTGGTTTTCCTCTGGCTGGATTGGTATTGGTGTATTGATCATTGGTACTATCATGGGACTCATGCCNCCTAGAATCGGAATCAGNCGTTCTCATGGCATGGGCATCATTTTAGTACCCATCATGATTTACACTTTTGCTCAAAAATTCGATGCATTTGGTTTCATCTAATTGAGCGAAAGTCTTAGTGATGAACACGACAGCCCCCATTCATGCAAGGAAAACACGTTTCCTTCCTGCTCGTAGGATTATTGTTATTCACTCCATTCGCGGCTCATGCTTCGACACCTGGTTCACAAGGTCGTTCGTCTGCTTGTCAGAGTGATGTTTGTATCAATGAGTTGATGCCGAATCCTACGGGTATTGAGTCTGGTAATTTCCCAGATGGTGAATGGGTCGAACTCTACAATAATGGGTCTTCAGGAGTTAACCTCCAGGGATGGTCCCTTTGGGATGCTGGTGGGTGGCAACATCCAATCGATGCCGATACCTGGGTCGATTTTTCCAATCTTGCAACACCTTACGTCCTTCCAGCAGGAGGTTATGCCATNATTTCTGAGGCCAATCAGNGCACATTAAAGTTAAACAATGCCGGAGAAACATTACATCTGTGCGACCCAAGTGGCACATTTATGCACACTGTTACGACTGGTAATGCTATCGAAAATATATCGAAAGTACCAGATACGAATCCTTCTTCTGATTATATCGATTCTTCTTCAAATACACCCGGTGGTCCAAACTCTGGAGGGGTTGGAACAAATTATTTCCAAAGTGAACTCGAAATTAATGAGATTATGCAAAATCCCTGGCCAAGTATCGATAGCGACCCATGGCCNGGTGGCGAATGGGTTGAAATCAAGAATAATGGCTCCCAAGCTATCAATCTGAGTGGATGGTCATTACGAGATGCAGTAGGAAACACAATGCCATTTAATGAAACTCACCTCATTGGCAACACCACCATCGATGNAGACGAATTGAGNATTATTGCTCTAAACGGCACCCGACAATGGGGGATTCTCAACAACGGCCAAGAAACACTCGAACTCATTTGGCCAAATGGAACTATAGGAGATACGTGGACTTGGTANGATTCTGAAGCTGGCTTCTCTATGCAATTAGGCGAAGATGGGGAACCAACATACGCTACTTTCCCCACACCGGGAGAGGAAAACCCCCTCCTGAGGGAACTTTCAGTAAATCACAGCAGCGAGGTGATTCTCACTGAAGTCATGCCGAACGGAACCAATGACGGATCTTCCTTTGACGGAGGAGGAGAATGGATTGAACTCTGGAATAATGGTAGTGCCAACATCGACATGTTAGGCTGGAAAATTATGGATGGNATGGGAAATATCACTCTTATCGATGGTTCAACATTGGTTGTCAATGATTCACAAGCAGGATCGATGATTAATGCTGGTGAAAGGCGGTTGATTCAATTCACTCAAGACACTCGTCTGTGGGATAACTACAACCACCTTTTATTGATCGATGACACGGATAAGGTCATCGATTTTGCCTGGNGGGAAGAGTACTTTGGCTCCTCTGTTTCCCTCATCCGTAATTCGCTCGAAGGAAGGGCTTGGATTCCGGCATCGGAACCATCACCAGGCCAACCTGAACCATTGATTGATACGCAAGATCTTGATTTCATCATAACTGAAATCTATGCAGATGACATTGGAAATGACGTTAACATGTGGCCGTCCGGAGAATGGATTGAGATTTACAATAACGGCACCGGCTATGTNGATATTGCTGGATTCACGCTTACCTCTGGTGCCAGTCAAAGATTGTTGACAGTTGAAGCATCGTCACTTCCTTTGAGAGATTCCACCGTCATCGGTCCAGAAGAGTACGTGGTCATTTCCTTTGAAGGCAGTTCGTTCTATCTCGCAGATGGTCAAGCTGATGCGTTTGAATTAAATGACGCCAAAGGCGATCTCATCGTTTGGGCTTATTGGGCGCAATCAAGTGAAGGAGAGAGCCTTGAAAAGTCAGGTGATTCATGGGTAAACACGCTCTGGCCAACACCAGGGTCTTCAAACGCAATTTGGCCAGATCAATCTGCAAAAAACCTCTACGACAACGTNNTTTTCAATGAAGTTGGAACCGATGAAAGCGGACTATCCTTTGTCGAGATATACAACGGAGAGGACACTACAGCAGATCTTACTGGATGGATGATTTCAATTCATTCGGGTGATTGTCAGAATGCTTGTTCATTATTATCTCAAGAATACATCAAAAAAGGTGTTATGAATCATACATCTTCGTCTATTTCTTCAATGGATTTTGGATTTATGGCTCTTGACTATCCCCTTGATGATACAACCGTTCAGATACACCGGACAGATGGGTCGCTCGCAGATGAAGCCTACCTCTCTTCCTCTAATTTGACTTTCAACTCTGACATGGGCTTGCTGCCAAGTCAACTCGCAACACCTGATGCAAATAACGTCCAAGCATCTGACTTTGCCTCTCCTGAAGATTTACTCTTTTCNCATGTGTCAACAAACGGCCATATCTCAATCACGAATACTGGCAATAAATTGGCATTCATGTGGTCGGTGCAAATTGTTTATGCTGACCAAACAGGGGATATTTCCACATATTATTTTGATATGTCTCAATCTAATGAAAATTGGTTTATTGATGCCAAGGAATCAACACGCGTGAACGTCAATAGCACNGAACACGGGAATTTGAGAATTGTTGTAGACAATCAAAACTACGATACTGTCGTCTGGGGTAACGGACCAACAGACGTGGGCACATGGACTGGCGTCTCTGTGACACCTCCTGCCCAAGATCTTGGAGATCTGGTTTACATGCGAGGAGATGGTTGTCTTTTCCTACCGGATACAGACACTGCTGAGGACTGGAAAATGCGATGGAGTTTAGATGGTGCAAGCCAATTATGCACTCCAAATGCTTACGTTGGTGAGGTCTCATTTACTCCATTGATTGGACCAGAGACTGGCTTGCTCGACCTTCTGGAATGGATGGATGGNGCTCAACAAAGTTTCAAGGCACACGTTTACCAAATTCACCACAGTAGCATTGTCAATAAATTGATAGAGATGCATGACAATGGCATCGAGGTAAACGTAGTGATGCAATATCCATATTATAGATGGGATCAATCGAGTGCGGACAATAGTTTTGGATATTTTTACATGCTTCGAGAAGCAGGTTTGGATGTAAAATGGTTCGGTGCAACGGAAGATAATCCATACACGATGATGCACAGCAAAGTTGCGGTGAGAGACAACTCAAGTGTATGGATGAGCACTGGAAATTGGAAATCGAGTTCACTCCCGCTTCCAGATCAAGGAGGTAATCGTGAATGGAGCGGCATCATCTCATCAGAATCTGTAACCCAACTGGTCGTTGAGCGATTAATTATCGATGAAAATTCGGATTATGTCACTGATGGCTTGAACGTCACTATGCCTAATGGGTGGAGCCCCTATCTATTCCCAACCCCAGTCGGTGAAACGGCCTCACCGATACAAACTTCTGCAGAGATATCACTACTCACATGTCCAGATGATTGTATCACCGGACTGGCAGATATGATTGGTTCTGCAGAATCTGAGATTCTATTATCTCTCCAATATCTCGAAATGGATTGGTACTGGGGTTGGCAAAGCAACCCATTACTCGATGCTCTCCTAGACGCAGCAGAGCGCGGCGTCTCGATTCGACTGATTATGAATGCTCATTATCTCGATGAAAACCCAGAAGTCAGAGACTCTGTTGAAGAATTCAACGAAAATTGGAGTGCCATGTATGGATATGATGTCCAAGCGATCTTGATGACTGAAAACGATTACGTCGAAAAGGTCCACAATAAAGGAGCCATCATTGATGGTGATAAAGTTCTAATCTCATCGATTAATTGGGGTGATAACTCAATCTTAAAGAATCGTGAAATGGGCTTTCTTATCCATTCAGACATCATTACAGAACCATATCTAAACTCATGGTGGGAGGATTGGAATCGAACCGATGACGCCACCGATAGCGATGCTGATGGAATGCCTGACTGGTGGGAGATTAAACACGGATTTAATCGAACCCAACGAACCATGTCAGGTGGAATTTCTGAAGCTGAGATGGATGCCGATATGGATGGATTTACCAACCTAGAAGAATATGTTGCTGGAACCAACCCAAGAGCATCCGAAGTGTCCTCAAATAACACGAATCAGTCGCAAAATAACACCAATGAAACAAATAATACCGTAGAACCAAATAATCCCGACCTTGATGATGATGGAGTCATCAACGGACTCGACCTATGCCCCGACACAGAATCAGATGCTGNCGTGGATAAAGATGGATGTAGCGCAGNCCAGNTCAATGANTTGGCAAAGGACNATACGAATACACAAGCATCGTCTGATGGTTCCGTTGATGTTATGCTTACACTCATCATCATCGCTGGCACTATTTTTTCAGGTGCTGTTGGATTTATGTTGTTTCGAAAATCAAACGAGGATGATGACAAATGGANCNACCTNGAGACCAATGAAATATGGGATGGNGAATCCTCAGTTTCTGAATCGAATGATGAGCAAGAAAATCTATCCAATCAATTCCCTGGTTGGACTGAAGATACCATTCAAGGCCTCATCGATCAAGGTTGGACGATGGACCAGCTAAAAGACCATTATCAGTCTCAAGTCCAAGAACATAAGCAGTAACCTTACAAAGCATGGCGTTAACCCNTTGNCGATAACGATGTATCGAAGCAGCAATCCGGTTTTGAGAAACCAAGCATTTGCCGGCCAGACGGTCGGTCAAGAACAAATGACCGTGAATGGTACGATTAACAAAATCCTCACCTTATTCATGTGTATTTTATTTGGAGCATTGGTCACTTGGGCGGTGGCTGAATCAAACCCAGGGTTGGCNTTTTTACTCACAGGCGTTGGAGGTTTTGGCGGCTTCATCATGTGCCTTGTCATNATTTTTTCAAGACCTGCGCAACCGGGTACGATGATGGGTATTTATGCAATTCTCGAAGGCTTTTTCCTCGGTGGATTTACACTCATCATGGAATCTATGTATCCNGGTATTGCCATGCAAGCAGGCATGGGTACCATCTGTGTTTTTGGTGTAATGTTCATGATTTATCGATTTGAGATTATCAAGCCAACTGAGCGGTTCATGATTGGAGTTTCAAGTGCAATGGGAGCAGTTTTTTTGATTTACCTCCTAAGTTTCTTNCTTGGTTTTGCAGGCATGCAGATTCCTTTCCTTCACTCATCTGGACCAGTGGGCATCCTGATCTCTTTGATTTTCATAGGGATCGCAGCCCTCATGCTGATCGTNGACTTTGGNGTCATTGAAGCCGGAGTCAAGAACAAAGCACCTGCTTCNATGGANTGGTGGGGTGCNTTTGGANTGACCATCACNCTCATCTGGGTNTANATCGAAATGGTNCGNCTNATCTCGAAACTACGCAATAATTGAGGATANTACATGCCAAGACAATTNCANGTTTGTAACCTTGAGGACTGGNNTNCTGGAGGCGAGAANAGNAACCAGTTCATNCANAAAATNGGTGANGCNCTCAAAGANATNGGNTTCTTTGCNCTCACNGGACACGGTATNNATGTCAANTCAATCNAATCAGCCTACAAATCNGCTNATGATTTCTTTTCNCTTGACCAAGNNGTGAAAGANCAATANGAACGNCCNNANATGTTTCGCCANCGCGGNTACACACCGTATGGNNTTGAACATGCNAAAGANAANCCAGAACCTGANTTGAAAGAATTTTGGCAAACAGGNCGNACANTACATNCNGNACANNNCCAAATTGATNCNTTTCCNAAAAATTTCTGGCCCACAAANCACGTNGAGANGTTNGANGNNNANATTGATGGNTTATTTCAGNNCCTNGAATCCATTTCTGGAGAACTNCTCAAGGCTGCGGCACTCTACTTGCAAAAAGANGANAANTGGCTCAANGAAATGACCATTGATGGTAATACNATTCTTCGNGTCATCCATTACCCNCCANTNTCACCATCAACNCCNNANGGTGCNGTNCGNAGTTCNCAACATGANGATATCAATTTAATCACTCTTCTCGTAGGAGCAACTGCAGATGGCTTGCAGGTTCAAGACCATGATGGTTCATGGATTGAGGTCGAAGGAAATCATGAGCATATCATTGTAGATTCTGGAGACATGTTACAAAATTTGACAAATGGACTCTTCAAATCGACTACACATAGAGTGATCAATCCACCAAACGCATATTCTGACCGATATTCCATGCCGTTATTCGTACATCCTCGCGGAGAAGTAGACCTTACTCCTCGTGAAGAATTCGTTCAACAAACCGGTGGCGAACAAAAATATCCAGAAATCAGTGCCGAGGAATATCTTCACCAACGCCTTGTTGAGATTGGATTAGCATCTTGATGTGGAGGAATTGATGCTTGACACGCCTGACAATTCCTGATATTATCGCTTGGAAACGAGACGGTCAAGAGATGACGGAATCTATGATTGAAAAAATCGTCTTGGCTACAAAAAACAATTCAATCGCTCCTGCCCAGTTAGGTGCTTGGTTAATGGCATGCCAAATTCGTGACCTTAATGAGAAAGAGACTTTATTTTTAACAAAACACATGGTACAATCTGGTGAACATTTCGAACCCTCAGAATTGCGTGTTGACAAACATTCTACTGGAGGCGTCGGAGACAAAATGAGCCTTATTCTGGCACCGTGTCTTCATGCAAGTGGGTTTGTGGTTCCAATGCTGGCAGGAAGAGGGCTTGCTCATACGGGTGGAACCATCGATAAACTCGAATCAATCCCNGGNTTTAACACAGGATTATCNATGATAGAAATGCAAGATAATCCCTGCTTCATCAGTCGACAGACCGATCAAATTGCTCCAACNGATAAAATCATGTATGCAACTCGAGATGTTACTGCAACTGTCCCATGCATCGGTTTAATCACTGCGTCAATCATCTCAAAAAAGGCAGCGGAAGGATTGAGTAAACTNGTATTGGATGTCAAATGTGGAAAGGCTGGGTTCATGAGAAAAATCGAAGATGCTCGACTTCTTGCAAAATCGATGGTGCGTGTTTCNAAATTACTTGGCATCAAAACCATAGCTCAGATTACGAGTATGGACGAGCCGATTGGAGACATGATTGGTAACGCACACGAAGTTGCCGANTCCATCAATTGTCTGAAAGGTATTGGTCCACNCGATACCATGGAACTCGTAACCATGCAAGCAGAAGCGNTGGGTAGCGATGTACAAACTGTCATCTCAAATGGACAAGCATTACAATCCTTCAAGGAAATGTGCCTTCGCCAAGGNGTTAATCGCGACGTTACTGAGAATTTGTGTGATGACCCATGGAGCGTTTTGCCAAAGGGTGNAAAGAGATACGAGGTTAACGCAAAGACATCGGGNTATATCCACCATATTGATGCTTTAGAGGTTGGAAAAATTCTCACCCAACTTGGTGCTGGAAGAATCCATCCATCCGATAGAATCTCGCATGGAATTGGATTAGAACTCTTGGCGAAAAAAGGAGAGGNAGTTTCCAAAGGACAAACCATCGCGTATCTTGACGTTGATCATCACCAAGACGTTGAAGCATTATTTTCCGATGTTTTCGAAATATCTCCCGAGGCTATTGACTCAAGCACGGATTCACGAATGATTGAGGTCGTGGAGTAGAAATGGCGCCGATTGAGGGGCTCGAACCCTCGACCTTGGGATTAACAGTCCCACGCTCCACCAACTAAGCTAAATCGGCAAACTCGCCGAGTTCCATGCCCTATATGATTACTTCCATTGAAGAGTATGCAAAGACTATGCTCAATCACGCTGGTCTGTGTGAGTCGAACGTGCGAGCAGACCGCTTTTTTGTGGTGCTTGAACAGGAGGCATGCTCGATGGCGCAACAATCTCAGCCACATATATGTCTTCATGCTCTTGTTCCTTATTTGTTAGAAGATAAGACCTAGNCTTATCATTGGATAATATCATTGAAACTGTAATCAAAATGCCAACGATCAATGGCAGCCACCAATTCTCTTGCATCCATGAAAATGCTCCTGCTAATCCGCTCAGCTCTGGTTCAGGCTCTTGATAGGCAGGATTCTGTAAAACAGGCTGTGTATGAATAATTGTAGCCCCTTCCGTTCCTTCAACCGTCATACNCCGCATTTGTTCCATTGAAAGATAGTGTTCACCCGGAGGAAGATAACTCCTATGCTCAACCAGATATGGNGACCGAGGACCTCCTGTTGAGGGATTGGTTGAGAAACAATTTCCTACAGCAGAACCTTGTACGTCGTANTACCACCACATACCAGATTCGAGCCCTCCTTGAAAGGTNAATTCTTCNCCATTNACCTCATCAAGTTCGTAAGTACCATCNCCATCCATGTCTAATGCCAATCGAAGATTTGCTGCTGATGGACAAAGAATACTGGTTGGGAGAGGAGAGTAATCGAGATTCATCGTTACTCTTGTTGTTCCCTCTGGGACCCAAACTTTGTGCCTATGTGCACTTGCGGGAGGTATGGATACATCGCTTGAAAAGACGGCAAATTCTCCGCCCCAACTTGCCATGAGTTGACTGCCCGTTTGTTGCACTACTCTCTCCCCTTGAGATTGTGCGTAAACAGCGTATGCCTCCCAAATGTCGACATCGGGATGGTCGAGATTTCCATCTAGNTCTGGATCTCGGAGCATCTGCAAAGTATGTGCAAAAGCAACNGCTTTCGTAGTATTAACCAAACCGTAACCTTGTGCATAATCAAGAGGATTATTTCCAAGACCACTTGAGAAATTTGAAGGAAGGTTTTCNCCTCCTTCCATGTAATCTGAGGTTAATTTTAGGATTGCTTCCGCCTCGTGAATATAACGTTCTGCTTCTTGAGGGGATGAGAAACCTGTCGGGTCATGCAAAATNGGATTTCCCTCTACATCCAAATCTTCTTCTAAATTCGACATAGTCATGCTAGGCGCGACTTCAAACATGAGTGCTATGACACCGGCTATGTGAGGTGTAGCCATGCTTGTTCCGCTTATTGAAAGATAGTAGTGATCGAGTTCTCCTCCTACAAGNTCTCCTGCACCATCGGCTCCACCNATCATTGTCGCTCGAGCTGCTGCACTCCAGATATCCACGCCGGGAGCAGCAATATCTGGCCATGTATCTCGAATATTTGCTTCTCCTCTACTCGAAAAAGTGGACATTCCTGTACCATCACGAGTGGCTGCAGCAACACCGATTGCNGCAGGAACTTTTGCAAAGATGTTTGATCTATCATCGCTGCCATCACCTCCGTCATTCCCGTTAGCAAATACCACAACCACATTATTTTCTTTGGTTATTTTTTCTATCATTTGGACGCTCAAATCATTCGCATCCGCTGAATCAAATGGAAAACCAGGACCCCATGAATTTGAAACCACACGAATATTCCACGCTTCTTGGGTTTGGCTACCCGGACGAGAGAGCGTGTAAGCATATTCTAAACCTGCATATTCATCGATTGTGAAAGCGAGTTCACCCATGGAAAGACCAACGAGCCAAGCATCTGGAGCAACCCCCACATATCGGCCTCCACTTGCATCACCATTTCCTGCAACCGTGCCGGCACAATGTGTCCCATGCCCAGAGGTAGTGTCTGTATTTTGAAGAGGAATCCAAGCAAAACCAGGCGTACCAACGCCTGTGCCTTGGTCAAGTTTAGCGTTGTAGATGACCTTATCACCCAGTGCAGGTTTATTGGGATTATTTACAGATTGAGGTGCATAATTCATGTCAGGATGTGTTGCATCTATACCTGAATCCAAGACAATAACAGAAACACCACTCCCTCTTGGCCCAGTTGAACCGATGTCGAAACCACCATCTGCCCTTAATCGAGCCATATCCCATGCCTCTCTCGCAGAGATGACATCGACAGTTGTGTCCATCAATAATTTTCGAGGCGCATTCCATTCCAGCCAACTCAGGTCAGGATGGAGCGATAGTTCCATAATTTGCAGAGGCGAGGCTTCTAAGAGATATGCATCGATTACGTTCGTTTGTTTGATTAATTCTAGACCAATTTGAGCAAATACACTTTGCTGAGGTGGTGATGTGAATTGAGCAATTACTTGCCATTTGCCTACACCATCTGTTTCGTGAACATACATCGATGGCATTGTGTGAGGTGAGTTAAGGAAATTACGTAAAACCGGATCGACAGAGTCTCCAAGTTGCTCTTCATGATAGGAGACAAGATGGCCTTCTATGGACTCATTCGTGTAAGGTAGTGCGGATAAAACAGGAAGGAATAACAGCGATACGCAAAGAATAGCGGTCGCTCTAAGTCTGTGCACAACCTTCCGAGAAGGGTTCGCTTCTTCAATTCATGCTTCCACTAACGTTGATTCAAAACAGATATAAGGGACTAAATTTTGCCGAAGGTTATGCAAATGAGCAAAAGCAAGCCAATTATGTTGGCTCTGATGATGATTTTGATGTCGGCTACCCCCTTCTTCGGAAGCACTGCAGCTGACCACGAAATGAACGGAGGAACGGCCGCTGAGATGACAATTCAATCAGACGGTTACACACTCGATATGTGGGATACTCACAGCATCGACTTAGGACAAAACCAGGAAAATCACGTCGATTATGACGTGGAAGTTACTGGGATGACTAACGGACATACCTATGACGTTGAGATGGTGCATTTGGGCCCAATTGGTGAAGTTATCGCATATCAAGTCAGTACACTGACTGGAATGGGATTAGCTGCTCAATCGACATCATTGAGCACAAATGCTTCGGCAACTTGCAGCGACTTGATTGTAATGACATTAACCGAATATGATGGAATGGATAATGAAGTCGGTTTCAAAGACCTCATTTGGGGTATTGAAGCAGGCGATGGTTCGACCGGAGCATTGTGCGAGGACGATACCATGTTATTCTGGAGTGCATTGGATGAGAGTTATGCTCAAGACTCCACCATGCATGTCGGCATGAATAATCCCAACTCAGAGAACCAATGGGATGGACCAGAGGCTGACGTCATGTTGCATGAGACTCGCCAGATCTACAATTCTACTTTCCATGAATCAATGGATTTGGACGATGATGGAAATGTGAGCCATATGGAATCAATGGTACTTACCATCGACCTTTTCCAAGACTTGTCAGAACCAGAACTCATAGAAGTTGGATTCGAAACCTACCACTCTAGTAACGACACAACAGCCCAAGAAATGGGCTTTGGACATATGATGACAGACATCCACCTCCACGGACTTGTGACCGAAGATAATAACAACGGCCTTTATGGAGGAACGATTGAAATCGTGAATTTCATTGATATTGACATTTTCAACTATGATTTGAACGAAGATGATACAGGAAACCTAGTCCTACATAACTTCGATATAAGCAGCCTAGATGTTCAAGAATGGGGCGACCAACTATGGATTAGTGATGCGTATTACGTCAATGACACAGAGACATTCGAGTCATATTACCACGAACCTTACGAAACCACTCAAAACGGAGACTTTGAATGTGAGGATGGAGATATGATTCCATTCTTCCTAGCAAACGACGGCAGCGATGATTGTGCAGATGGTTCAGATGAGCCGATGGACATGAATAACGACAATAAAACCGACAATTATTTCACATGCAAGGACGGAACAATGGTCACAATGGATGTTGTGAATGATTACAATGACGATTGCATGGAAGGAGAAGATGAAGGGAAAGAATACCACCCAGGATATTACAGCCTTTGGGTGAATGATGACGCAGGCACAGGTAGCCTATCTATCGATATTGCTCATCCTTCTGCTCACCACTCTCCAGGAAACAACATGGGCTATGACGTGGAAGAGATGGACATGAATAACGCCACTGTGATATTTTATCCTAAAGCGTGGCAACTTGATGTCGATTTTACCATATCATACACCTCCGTGATTTCTAAACAGATGGATACAAATGAGGATGGCGTCATTGATGACGATGAAATGACGAATGCAAGATATATGTTCCAGCAAACTTTCAATGATGGAGAGATGGAAGAACAAGCTTACAGATTTGACGGTGAAGATTACTCAAACTACGTCTACTGGCATGTAGATATGGACTGGTCTCACCTAGGAGGAGTTGACGATGGCGGAGAAGTAACTCTGCGCATGTCAATGTGGTATGAAGGAACTACAGCAGATCAAGTTACTTTCGAAATTGATGACTTTGAATTCCTAGGCACCTTGTGTGTTGAAGATACTGACTCTTTCATGCTTGATGATATTCGCTGGGGTACTATGGAAACCACTTCAGACTATTGCGTATCAGGCTTAAACGGCGAAGAGGGAGTAACTCTCATCATTTCCCTCATTAATCTTGAAGAGCCAATGCCAGAAATGGTCATGGATATGATCGCAGATTTTTCCATGAGTAATCACGAAATGGGAGGCGTTGTCCTTAGCATGGAATGGATACAAACTATGGATGCGAACACATCTCATTTCTTTAGGACCATGGCAGATATGAACGAAGACGGAATCGTTGACGCTCTAGAGGCTGCAATGATGATGGAAGATATGATGGGCGATGGTGATGGTGATGGCGGTCATAATGATGAAATGCCAACACCGCAAGATGTTCTTGACATGTGTGACGCTGATGGTGACATGGGCATCTCACAAATGGAATTAGAAGCATGTACAGGAATAGATAATACAAGCGATGAATATCCAGAATTCCTTGCAGCTTTCGATATGGCTGATGAAGATGATGACGAAATTCTCGAATACGATCAAGAAATCCAGAATTTCATAGACCTGGCAGCCGATATCATGGGTGACCAAGACGACGATGGAAATGACAACCACGACGATCATCACGATGGAGACCATCATGATAACGAAGGCGAAGGCCACCACCATCATGGAGATGGTGACTATCACCATGACCACGATGGCGAGGATGATGATCATACTCACGAAGATGAAGACAGACATCATCATCACGATGGACATGACCACGGCGATCACAACAACGATGGAAATGACCACTCAGATGATGATACTTCTGAAGATCCATATTGCTATGACATGGATACACACACTGTAACTGAAGACACTAACAAGGAAGATTGTGAGTCAAAGGGACACATGTGGGTTGAAGATGATGGTAATGACAACAACGACGGACATGACCACTCAGATGATGATACTTCTGAAGACCCATATTGTTACGATACTGCAAATCACACAGTTGTAGATCATATCGACAACAAAATGGATTGTGAATCTTCAGACTCATTTGTATGGGTTGAAGATGATGGTAATGACAACGCCGACGAACATGACCACGGCGATCACAACAATGCTGGTGGGCCAAAAATGGTATGTTACTGGCCAGGTGCGTTCATGACAGCGCACATTGGCGAAGAGGAATGTAAAGATGACGGACTTGAATGGCTTCCAGAACTAAATTACCCAGAAAATCCAACACACATTTGTTACGATACAAGCACAACCGAAGCAACTGACATGTACGATAATCCACAAGACTGTGAATCCAATGACGGTCTTGTATGGGTAGTAGAAAGAACCGACGAAAATACCATGTGGTACTGTGAAGACTGTAACTGTATGGATACCGATGACGCTGAAGGTTATGGAGAAGCACCTGATGGCAACCATAACCAGTGTTACTTTGTCCACCATCCAGAACACCACGAGGATCATGGTGATCATGATGATGGGGATGATTTCCCATTCTTCCTAAACGGTGTATCAGTAAACAAGGCAACATCCACTGATATGTC
>PABV01000057.1:5541-32144 GCA_002699425.1 Methanobacteriota archaeon | reverse complement strand
TGTACACACCAACAGGAAGCGACATAACTGAGGCAAATCATACCGGATTATCAATGTGCACACTATTCAAAGTGTTGAATTGTCATGAATTTACTTATGCGTTTTGTAATGGGATTATAAAGTAAAATAGCAGAGGGATGTTTATGGCTGCGAAGAAGACAGATTACATGATTGTCCGTTCGGACAACATTTCAGGATTAGAAGAGAAGGTTAAATCTGAAATGAAATCTGGTTGGAAACCCATTGGTGGAGTTATGATTGAGACTCAAGATTTTGAAACTAAGTACAAACTATTTTTCCAGGCGATGACAAAAGGCATTTGATTAATTTTGGATCTTCTTGGCTTCGATTTCAACAAAAATATTTCCAATTAAGATAGCTAAGCCTCCAACCCATAACCATCCACTTACCTCTACTAAACCAACATGAACTCCATAGATTGTCGCCCAAACAGGCTCAAAAGCATAAATGATTGCTGCATGGGTTGGGTGGAAATATTTTTGGAAAAAATTGAGTACAAGTAAACAGACTAGAGTTCCAAATAAACTCAACAACAGGAGTGGGAACAAAACACCATCATGAAGGATCAATCGTAGTACTGATATTTCCCCAGCAGAAAANAATCCAAAAGCTAAAGCNCCAACNCCNACAATAATGAATGAAATTTGNCTTACTGCAATAGGATGTAATCGCGTAGTAGCAATGTCNGTAAGAATGATGTGTATTGCAAAAAATAATGCAGATATCACNGTAAGGACNTCGCCCCACCCCCACACAAGTTGAGGNGGGCCNTCAATAAATCCNGCTCCAAAGGTTGCAGANAAAACACCAAAAATAAAAATNCGATTCATTTTTTTCTCNGTGATTTTTATACTTAGNAATGCTGTAAAAATAACATATAATGATGTCAAAAATGCAGAAACAGAGGGAGAAATTGAATCCAGGCCCACCATTTGTATTCCATAACCCAGTAGCATGGCAATTCCAAGCCAAAATGATCCTGTCCAGTCATCTTTTGATGAAAGTGATTGACGNGCTGTCGAAGAANTTGTGAACAAAATAAATGCTGCGAGTAAAAACCTAAATCCAACCATTATTCCAACAACACTCGATGCATTGTAAACTTGGGTGAAGGGTTTGGCGGCATTCAATGCTTGCTTCATCCAAACAAAAGTTCCTCCCCACAAAAGTGTCACCAGCAAAAGAGCCATNCCGGCTTGTCGGCGACCAACCATAATCTCTGGATGTCATCATTGATTTGATTTTGTTGGTGATAATTCTCATTTGCTTGATGGATATGGCGCGACATGGCAGAGAGCCAATTCTGGGATGNGCCTATTGANACTGGTCAAATTCCCGATAGTGAGAGTCGNTTCGATGTAATTGTTGTTGGAGGNGGGCCAGGNGGTTCGGCTGCGGCTGGNTATCTCGCTCAAGCAGGAAAAAAGGTACTATTGATTGANAAGGAAATTTGGCCTAGAGACAAAATTTGTGGAGATGCTGTAGGAGGAAAATCACTCAGTCATGTAAAAGCACTTGGACTAAAAGAGGAGTTGGAAACAACCCCGCATTTCCGAGTTACTGGTATTACGTTTTCAAGTCCAAATGGGGTGCATGTAAACATACCTCTTCCTGAAGAAGANGTTCAGCGATTAGAAGCAGGATATGCCTTACCACGAAAGCAATTTGATTGGTTATTATTTCGTCGATGTTCTGAAATTGTTAGAGGTGCGGGAGGTGCAGTTATACAAGGAGCTGATGTGAGGGAGGTTTTTGTTGAAAATAAGCGAATCACTGGAGTGTCGTGTCGAATCGGTGGTAGAAAGGGTACAATGTACAATTACCATTCAGATTGGACCATCGGNGCAGGAGGTTATTTGTGCCCTGTTGCAAAAACTGTNGTAAAANATGTCCATGGAAAAGAAATGGTGAACCTATCACATTATTGTGGAGGTTACAGAGAATATTGGACTGGAGTAGGAGGTTGTGAAGGAGATGCTGGTGATATAGAAATTCATTTTGTTGATAGTGTTATCCCGGGGTATTTTTGGTTATTTCCATTAGGTAATGGTATGGTGAATGTCGGTATTGGCATGGTAATTTCAGAATTAAATAAGCAAAATAAAAAACTAAAAGCAATGCAAAAGGATGTTATTGAGAATCATCGGATTTTCAAAGACCGATTCAAGAATGCATCATTAGTTCCTGGAAGCGAAAAAGGCTGGCAATTACCTTTTGGTAGTCCNAGAAAGAAAGAGGAAAGTCAACCAAGAATTATGCATGCNGAAGGATGTTTACTAGTTGGTGATGCAGCAAGTTTAGTAGATCCATTTAGTGGAGAAGGGGTTGGAAATGCGTTANTGAGTGCTGAAGTCGCCTGTAAACACATCCTTGAAAACCGAGGTGGAGATGCATACCAAAAAGAAATTTGGAGTCTATTGGGTCCTGAATTAACAAATTCTTACAAAATGCAACGGATGTCGAAGCGCGGTTGGTTGCTAAATTGGTTCATAAAAAAAGCTGATAAGAAGCCAAAATTACAAGAAATGATGACTGAGATGATTGCTAGTAAAGAGGCTCAAGAAAATCTNCATTCCAAGTGGTTTTTAGTCAAAACGCTATTCTTCTAATCATCCGTAATGCACATTTGACTGGTCGAATTGTCTACATCCATGCCAGAGATGGAAGTCGGTCCTCAGTTGGAAAATATAAAAGCAATTTTTCTCGACTTGGATGGTACGATTTATCTTGGNGATAAGCTCATTGATGGTGCTCTTTCGTTTCTTGAACGTTGTAGAGAAAGGGGGATTGCGTATTATTTCTTATCTAATAATTCCAGTAAATCTGTGAATGAATACCTAGAGAAACTTCAACGTCTAGGCATCGAAGCAATGCCTGATGATGTCCTCCTCTCAACACACGANCTTATCGCTTATCTTGGTCAACACAATTATTCCAAAACCTATGTTGTAGGAACAGAGGGTATGAAATCCATGCTTCATGCTCAAGACATAGAAACAGAATCGAGTCAGCCTGAATTAGTAGTTGTGGGTTATGATACGGAATTAACATATGAAAAACTCGTGAAAGCGAGTGTTTTTCTTCATCAGGGCGTACCCTTAGTTGCCAGTCATCCAGACATGGTCTGTCCTTCACCAAATGGAGGTTTGCCCGATGTAGGTGCTTTCCTCGCTTTATTTGAAAAAACCACTGGGAAAAAACCCATGCATATTTGTGGAAAACCAAACCCAGGAATGATTCTCCATAAAATAGAATCACTCGGTTTACATCCTAAAGAATGTGCAATGGTGGGTGATCGNATATATACGGACATGGAAATGGCAAAACAAGCAAACGTTGTCAGCATATTGGTCTTATCAGGAGAAGCGTCGCTTGAAGACTTGAATGATGACAAAGAAATTGATATTATTGTCTCATCAGTAGAAAAATTACTCCGGTGAAAAGATGGGTCGTATTTCAGATTGGATGGCTCGAAGAAAACAATTCGAGCCCGCAGGTCATCGTGTCGGAGGAGGTATGGCTGAAGTAAGACTTAGTCGCTTGGTTAGAAGTGTGTCTGGAGATGCAAAAGTGTGGGATGGCCTTCGGATTCCGGATTTAGAAAATAATGGAAGAAGAGAAATTGATATGGTGATTGCAGGAAAAGAAGAGACTTTATTTGTCGAGCAAAAACATTGGTCAGGAGAATTAAATTTCAAAGATGGATGTTTTCTTCAAACGCAAAGAAGTGGAAATATAATTGACCATGGAGACATACATTCTTGGACAGAAAGGAAAATGAAACTCATTCAGACAATTCACAAAGAAAGGACCGATGAAAATATCGTTAATCCAAAGGTAATCATTGTACTATCAAATAAAAATTTGGTGATAAATAATGCACCGAAGAATTTGATGATTATGAATGAAATGGATTTGATAAAATATCTTGAGGATCAGAGTTTAAACAAGCCAGAAAAATTGCTCATTGAAACTTTGGAGGGGTTTGGTACATGGGATTCTATACATTTTCATGGAGGTATGAGTCTGAATGGAGATATTATGACTATTGGATTGGATCTAGATGACTGGATGATAGAAATTGATGATTTAAAAACACTCAATATCTCTCATAAAAATAAGTTCTATCATTTACTTACTAGAATAAATTCTACCCTAGAAGTTCAGGGAGAAAAACCGCAACTTGTCCGGGGATTTATTGGACAGCCTTCGATATACATGCATGTTGTTGGGGAAAATGAGCCAAGGGAGATTAATTTGTCTTACCTTTTCAAAATCGAATTGTCAAAACGTCCAAAACCATGGGGCGTGAACCCTGGTGAATAATACTGAATTGGTAGGGCTAGCTGCTGGCCTACTTGGTATCATTGCATGGCTTCCACAAATTCAGAAAGTGTGGTTGGATAAAAGGCATGATGGTATTTCATTACCTACATTGAGCATCATACTTATCGCTCTGAGTTTATGGTTAGTATATGGTATTTTGATCGATTCATTCGCCGTCATAATTTCGAATATTCTTGCTATCCTATTCATTGGTGTCGTCGTTATTGGTGTTATTCGTCTTAGACGATCCGAGTCCGATTAGCCTATTTCCTACTCTTGATTTAAAGATTAGAAAGGGGGCCTTATTGGTTATTTGCTGCTTCTTCTGATTGTGGAGTAATCAATATATTTGATCCGCTTCTGTCAATGAGAGGTAATTCTGCAGTTGAACTGCTCGGAATGACTTGTACAGTGCATGTATTTCCACAAGCCGGAGCCAAGTAATCCTCTCCTTGGTCTGAAAGAACAAAACGGATGCCGTGGCCTGCTGGCAAAATCGCATCAATTGCCTGAAATTCCATGAGCATGGTAATTGCTTCACCTGGTATTACTGTTTGTGCGTCATACCCTCCTGCATGATATCGAATATCCATCGTTGCGTGACCAAGCCGCAATCCAGTTTCTCCATCTTGCATTTCAACAAAAATTTGTCCTCCATTAAATGTAGGAACTGCTGTTAAGTGTATGGTTGCTAACCCGGCAATATGAAGTGTGTTTGTACTCAGTGAAGGGCAATCGATGGTGATTGTTTGGCCGCCTCCAACAACTGGGGCGCCGCCTCCTGCGAACGAGCCATCACTTTCACAATTTGACAAATCGATTGATTGTCTATATACATCGGTTGGTGGCCATGTTTCTTCAATCCGCCATTCTCCATCATTTCTTTGTATTTGGGCATGGAGATGGGGTTTTGGCCCAATACCTTTGAGATAATATTCCATCCATTCAAACAAATCTTGTGCCCAGTCCCATCGAGTCATGTTTTGAATCGCCTCACCCCCATAACCCGAATCTTGTGCATTGTGTTTTGTCCATTGGTCTGGATAATTATGTTCCCACTGGCCAATCATTCCTGCAACTTCATAACCTTCGTCGATGTAAGCCTGATACCAATTTACTCCAGGAGGACCTCCAAACACTTGGTGAGGGTCAACATTCCAATCTTGTAGACCTTGGACCCAATATATACTGCCATTGTATAGGCCTAGGGCTTTGTCAATGTGGCTTCTCTCATCATAATAATTATCCATATAAGGATCCAGTTCTCCAAGGCCATATCTTGTAGGTCCTGCGAGGAAGCCTTCCAATACATCTCCACACATATTATCCAAGTCATCAGTATCATAATCAAGAATTGAGCCCCCGTAATTCGAATGCATTACTTGACTTCGTGCTTCAGCACTACCATTTTTGTAGAGCAGGGGGCCAAGGGCTGTAGTCCCTGAAATTGGAACTATGGTCTTGAGGTATTCACTACCTTGAGCGGCTGCTTCCCAAGCGGTAGCTCCTTCATACGATTTACCATAGATTGCAACATTTCCATTACTCCAATCTTGTGTTCCTAACCATTCTACTGCTGAATGAATACCCAATCCTTCACCGTCTCCACGGTAATCAAAACATCCTGTGCTTAACTCTGTGGCGAATACAGCAACTTGGGCAAGTGCATAACCATGAGGAATAAAATTGTCATAGATAAACTCTCCACGCCCAGCGCTTACAATATTTGTAGGATTTGATTCGCTTCCTGGTTGGCCGTAGGAAAAATAGGGACTTACTACGGCAATAATGGGAACTTTTTCTCCAATTTCAGTATTTGAAGGAAGCCAATATGACAAATGTACCTCTGCTGAATTAGGGCCACCTTCCCAAGTTCCTGATGTATCCACATCAATCATTGTTTCTTGTACAGGTAATGCAGTATGGGGTCCAGGAGAAAGCACCATTGAATAAGACTCTGTCCAATTCCAATCCATTGTATGTCGCTGATATATGTCTGGATAGAGTGGTTCATCATCACTCTCTGTAGAGTCTGGTGAACTAAAACATCCTGAAAGGAAGGGACTCAAAATCAAGAAGGCCAGGAAGATGGACTGATTACCGAACCCTCTGGCCATGTGTATGGGAAATATTCGTTGCATAAACGGTTTGTGATTTATCCAAAAACTATGATTGGTAGCACTCATTGGCTAAGATAATGGAGCCAAACAAGATTTGGAAAAGGCGTTGGGCTTCTGATTCTTCCCCGATTCTAAAAAAATACATGGAAGTTGTTTGTCGAAAGGAAAGCGCAGTATGTCTTGCTGCTGATAGATACAAAATGGATGATTTATTTCAATTACTTGAGGAGGTAGGACCTCATATTGCTGCGCTTAAGACACATGTGGATTTGATTTTAGATTGGGATAAAGACACATGGGAAAGATTTTGCCATAAAGCCAAAGAATTAGATTTATTAATTTTTGAAGATCGGAAATTTGCAGATATTGGTAAAATCTCAAAAAATCAAATGGGGGGGATTTACGATATTCGATCTTGGAGTGATTTGGTAACTGCTCATCTCATTAGTGGGTCCGATATTGTAGCCGGTATTCAATCAGCATGGGAAGAGTCTGAAAGAATAGGTGGTGTTTTGCTTCTGGCTCAGATGTCGAGTAGAGGGAACCTACTCAATGATCAATATACTGAACAAGTCATCCAACTCTCAAAACATCATGAAGGGGTTTTCGGGTATATTGGTAATGGTTCTGATGTAAATGAAATCAGAAAATTAAGGCAAAGGGTTGGTGAGGAAAAAATGATTTGGACGCCTGGGATAAATATCGAAACAGGAGATGGAGAAATGGGACAACGTTATGGTGATCCTTACGAAGCAATAATTGCAGGTTCTGATTGTATTATTGTTGGAAGCGGTATCCACCAATCAGAAAACCCTACAAATTCTGCAAAAAAATATGCTGAAAAATCTTGGCAGGCGTTAATTGATAGGTCGTAATAATATGTGGGTCATCGCGCTTGGTTTCATTTTCATCTTTGTTGCTTGGATATCATGGTGTGTTCGGCAATCAATATTACTTGACCAAAGGCTAAGAAACGGTGATGTTCGGCTTCTATCTTCCTCAGCATACCATATNTCNGAGGTTATTCGCGCACCNTTGGGATCAAGAGTCGAATTATCTACNCCAATNCCGATGCCAACTCAGCAGTTAGTACCNGTGAGATTAGCGAACGGACAGGTCGTTCTTTTACCACTTTCACAAATCATACAACGNCCACAACAATGANTTCAATTTTTTGAGGTTAAATTTGAATTTAATTATTCAAAAAATACCACCCGAGTGAGGCAGAAATAATCGCTATAAGAATAAGGACTGGAATTAACCGATTTTTCGATTTTTTATCTACTTTGACTGGTACTTCAAGAGAGATGGGGGCTATCATTGGAGCAGGTAGTTCTGGTAGTTCTGGTAGTTCTGGTGTATCTTCTTCCACAATAATTTCTTTCATTTTATCTTCAGGATAAAGTGAGTCGAGATCTGCTAATCCCGGAGCTTCGGGTACTTTTCCAAGTATATCTTTCCAAACTGCATCAAATGATGATGAAGTGAGTGGTTTTTCTAAGCATGCAACCGCACCTGCTGAAAATGCCGCATCCCTCGCTAGTGATGATAGGCGCTTAGGTGCTGTAAGTACTATACGGCAATCTCCACCATGTTCTCTCATTTCTAAAGCCGCGATATGTCCATCTAGAGAAGGAATATCTAAAGAAAGAATTACNAATTCAGGATCTAGACGAATATATTCGTCAACCGCTTTATCNCCATCCTCACAAACTTCTACGAGAAAATCTCTCTGATGGAATATTTGTTGAAGGCGATGAAGGGTCATTTGATTATTATCTACAATAAGCACAGTAGGTGCTTCTGTATCATCCACCTCACTTACTCGGACCATGCGATTCATTCTTCTGTGATTTTCATGCTTCATCAAATAACCGGAAGATTAGNGGAGATTATCTTATTCTTCTTCAGAGATAATGGTTTCCGATGGNCCATGTTTAGGGTCTGAAAAAGATTCTTCAACCATTTTNGATTCTGCTAAAAAATCTTCATGTTCTTTACGTCGCTTTGGTGCAGAGATAAATTGTAATTGAATCTCCGAAATAATTCCATTGAGCATTTTTTGCTCGATTTCTGTAATATTGCCTTTTGTTTTCTTTTGAAGCATACAAAGTAAATCAATAGCTTCTTTAGATTCCGGTAAATTGTAAATTATCTTCCCTTCAATGTCAGGCATAAGTCCCATATTTACTAATGCACTACGTTGAAACATGTGGATGAGTTGAAAGAGCCTCGCTGAATCATCATCAGAAAATATCTCACTCATTGAATTTCGCATATATCCATAATTCATGTACCTGTCGGATAAGAAAAAGGAAAAAATAATCAAAGATTATTCAAATAATTGATGTAATAGCCAATTTGGATCGAATTGTTCTAAATTCTCATACTCTTGGCCATTACCAATCAAAACAATTGGTTTTCCTGTTGCAAAAGCCACAGACAAACCCGCTCCTCCTTTCGCATCAGTATCCATTTTTGTAAGAATTGCCCCATCAAATTGTAGTTGTTTTTGGAAACTTCTAGCCTGATCAACTGCATCATTACCTGCAAGTGCATCACCAACAAATAGCGTAAGGTGTGGATTGACTACTCGCCTTACCTTTTCTAATTCATTCATAAGATTCACTTTGTTCTGCATTCGGCCTGCTGTATCCACTAAAACAATATCAATACCTTTGGCTTTTGCAGAATCGATAGCATCTCGAGCAATCGCCGCTGAATCGCCCCCTCTTTGACTTGAAACGCAACGAATACCAAGTCGTTCACAATGTGTTTCTAATTGTTCAATCGCTCCTGCCCTGAATGTATCTGCCGCTGCAGCCAATACTGAATATCCAGAGCGTAATAATCGATGGGCTACCTTGGCCACTGATGTGGTTTTTCCAGTTCCATTGACGCCGACGAACATAATGACAATTGGTAAATCTTCTTCATCAATATAATGTTGAATTGTATCATCAAAATCCCAATAACCTGCGGAAAGTAATGAACTTAAGGCTCGCTTAAGGCTCGCTTCAATCACCTTTGCAATATTGGCACCTCTTCGTAATCTTTGACCGATAAGTCCGCCTTTTAACGCTGAAATTACATTACTCACTGCATCAGAAGAAACGTCAGATTCCAAAAGAATCCATTCTAATTCTTCAATAAAATTGTCTAATTGAGTACTTTGTTTGATGATTTTGCCTCCAGATTCGACAACACCGCCTCCAAAATCCATTGCAATACCACTATCAGATTCAGTAGCACCAAGAGATCCTTTTGGAGAGGATTTTACCTCTATTAATTGTCTACCTGTTGTTGTTCTCATCATCTGAAGATCGACTTTGCTACCTACTGGTTGAGTTGATTTTTTTGGTGGTTGGGNTTTTTTTGATTTCTTTTTCCTTTTTGGAGGAGTTGTAATTTCCTCTAAGTCATCCCAATCATCCCAATCGTCATTCTTTTTGATAATCGGGGAAGAAGATTCAGCTACTTCTACCTGTTTTTTTGGTTCTATAATNTCTCTTGAACGAACGGCTTCTTTACCTTCTTCAGATTCTTCATCNGCTAAAATAGCGTCAATGTCGACCTCTTCAGCNGCCTCTTTGACTTTTCTTTTAAATCGGTCAAAAAGCCCCATTCTAACCCTCAGTCATCAAGTGTTAATTCAGAACCAAATCGTCGCCTTGGTTTGCGTTGTGATTTTTGAGATTCCTTTTCTGATTCCTCTTCTAGAGGTTGATTTTGATCTTGTTGAGAAGAAAATACATGAGCTAGTTTTTCAAATTCTTCAGAGTTTGTAGTTATTTGGTGGGTCAGTTGTTCTCTTTCATTCAACAACTTATTTTGAAGAACATCTAATTCACTCGAACGTTTTATCAGAAGTTGAGAGGTGTCTTCATGTNTTTTCTCGGCAAATACGCCACTTCCTAAGTCTACCAANGTTGATGGTTCAAACTCACTGCTTAACGGGATCATTACGCCTGCTCCGATAGGAATGTGCCCTTTATTGCTTGAAGAAATAGCTTGAATTGAATGTAGAGCAGATTGGTGTTCTTCAATGACATTTTGTAATCGTTCCAATTGAAACTCAATTTCGTCTAGTCTTTTTTTATTCATATCAACCAAACGAGCCAATCTTTGTAACTCGTCTTTAGGTTGCATGAATTCTCTATCTTGGGAGTCTTATATGAAGGGNTTATTCTTCTTCTTTTTCTGCCGCCGCTTCAAATTCATCTTTGGATATGGAACCATCTCCATCAGCATCCATTTCATTGAANTCTTCTTCTGAAATTTNCTCTGCCACATCTAATTCTTCCTTGGAAAGTGTGCCATCACCATCAATATCCAGATCATCGAAAGTTGCTCCAGAGTATTTTGTAATTTCTTCCCTGAATTGGCTTTGGATTCTCGGCTCNGAAGAATCTTTCGGGTTTATTTTGTTTACAGAACTAATTTCGATTTTTCTGCGCTTGGNNTTATGCCTGCTTCCAAGAATTGAATAAGCAAGNTGGGTTGCTTCTTCCACATTTTTGGCAGGTATATCTATTGAAAATTTCTGCCTCTGTTTACCGAATGGTGCTATTCCAGTTACACGATAGGCTTGCATGAATGGCCGACTTTGGTGGCTTTCTTAAAAGCGATGGTGAAATCAATTAGACGATAAACTCAATCAAAATGATATTTTGGAATGTTACAATGCGATTAAGTATCGCTTTGGTTTTGATATTTTTCACGCCAGTTTTGGATGAAATTTACACTCCNCTTGATGACCATTTTGGTGGTGAAATAATAGTAAATGGAAATTGGTCTGAAGTCATTAATCAAGGATATATNCCACTTAGATATCTTGAGAGAGATGTGATTCTTGCATGGGATTATAGTGAANANAGTGATGTGATNCGCCCGATATGGAANGGTGATTTGTCAAAAGATTTTGAAAACATAAGGGTTTTGNTGGAGCCTAATCTTCCATTTGAAGTTGCAAAAGAATTATCTTCATTTATTGGTGGTTATTTTGAATGGAGAGGGTTTGGATTACCATCGATTATTGTGGTTGATAGATCATTACTTNGTGTAGCGGAAGAAATGAAGGGAGTAATGTGGATTGANCCTATCTTACATACCGAGGCGAGAAATCTGAATGCGGCGCGATTATTACAAAGTCCAGATGGTTTGAATGCGACGTTATGGGAAAGTGGCTTTGCTGGTGAAGGAGTGATTATTGGAGCGGCTGATAGTGGTATTGATAGTGACCATGCTTGCTTTAGAGAAATGATTGAAGATGATAACAATGATTCAAGAAAAATAGTTTTCACAAATATTTCAATCGACGANGGTGATAAGCCAGGGCATACTGATTATAGGCATGGGACNCATGTTGCTGGAAGTCTTGTTTGCCATCATATTGATGATNTNGGGGGTTTAATTCCTGAAAATGAAATGACTGCGCCTTCATATATGAGTAAGTTNGTGTTTCAAGATATNGTAAATGAAAATGGATGGAATCCACCTGATATTGATTTATTATTTTCAGAATTAGCAAGATATGGAGGCGTTATCCATTCCAATTCATGGGGNGATGATACCACTGCTTACACTTCTCGGTCTTATGATGTTGANGTTTGGAGTTTTGAAAACCCATATTCATTAGCATTTATCGCACCAGGGAATAATGGAAGAATGGTATTAGAACCTGCAAACGCAAGAAATGTTGTTTCTGTTGCTGCTACCTCGAATGCTACACAATTATGGGGATCAAGTTCACATGGGCCAACTGAAGAAGGTGAGAGAGGAGTTTTCCTAAGTGCACCTGGAAGTCAAATTAAGTCAGCAGGGGCTGATGGTGTTCTCAATTCAAATAATAATGGTTCAAGAACATTAAGTGGTACATCGATGTCTACACCACTTGCTGCAAGTACAACCGCTGTAATTCAGGAGCTCGTTGAAAAAGGAATTATTAATTTTGCAAATGAAACTGAAGGGAATACGCCTTCTGGGCCTTTACTTCGTTCTCTTCTTGCNATAAGTACGAAAGGTGTGAATGCCTCTGCGCCGAATTTNCATCAAGGNTTTGGTATACCAGATATTTCAGCCCTTATTTCAAATAATTCTACTTCAGATAATGTTTGGATATGGGATTCATTTCGAAGAGATAATTGGAAAGAGTGGTTGTTTGCTCGTGGAAATAGTGTTGAGGAACTTGCAGCAAACCCATCATCGGGTGAAAATATGATGGGGCCTTTTCTCCAAGAAGGAGATGTTGAACAATGGAGGTTGAAACCAAACAAATTAGAGGATGTAGTCATCGCTCTTTCTTACCTAGGTAAACCAAACCCTTCTCCTATGGATAAAATAAACCTAATTGTAGAATTAGATAATACGACTTTTTATGGTAATCAATTTCTTGAAAATGGGTACTCCATNCCTCATACAATGAATTCTGAAAGTAATGGATTTAATCAAACAACTCAACTTGTTCGTATTCCAAAGAATATGGTTCAAAATAGTGGTGAAATTCTGATTTCTGTAGATGCTGAATGGATTGGGGAAGGAAATGAAATCAATTCCATAGGNATACANGGTGATCGTATTGGTATTTCATTGGCNGCNTTAGGTGTTNTTCGAGAACCTGTGGTTTGGAATGATGATGATGATGATGGTATTCTTAATGAAAATGATTTGTGTTTGGANCAAAATGCATCACTGAGTGATGAAAATAATGATGGTTGTCTTGATGACAANGATNGTGATGGNATATATGATATTGATGATATGTGTNTCGAAACACCAANTCTGGCTCNNNTTGATGNNTTTGGNTGTGTTATCTCTAANCATGCACCAAATATTTCCTGGGAAATTGATAATTCCTCTTTAATCNTTAACAATTCCATATCTATTTTATGGAATGTTGAAGATGGAGAAGGAGATGATGTGTATGTCAANCTCTATCTTGAAAATCCTGCATTTAATGTNTTNATTCCTCAATGTTCTGAAGAATTNNAAANACANATGGANAAAANTTGTTNTNTTGAACTTGAAGNGATTGTGAATATTTCATCCANTATCAACGCTGTTTGGAATTTAAAAATTGTAGTAGGTGATTTTAATAATTCAAGTTGGACCAAGCCTATGAGTTTTTATTTAATTAGTGATGATTTTTTCTTCAATGAAATTACATCGCAAAAGAATAATCAAACTGTAGATGATTTCAATAAATCAAAAAAGAGTACGGTGGTTGCCAATACTTGGATTCCNTCGATTCTATTTATTCTTGTTCTTTCGGTGGTTATTTTCCAAGTACTGCGTCGTATCCAAAAGAATAAAATTACTTAATTGGAGCTTTTTTTGTTAGGTGAAACTTCAAGTCTAAAGACAATATGGCNNGGNAACAACAGACCGTTGGTGATATTATGAGTGACAGACTCTATGTTGGAATTGACTTAGGAACATACCAATCAACCATTGCATCAAGTGATGGAAAGATGAAGACGATTGAAACAATAGTTGGAAGGCCAAAAGACCCAGTGGCACGAAATTTCTTGAAAAAAGACGTGTTGTTTGGGGATGATGCTCTCAAGCACAAACTTGCTTGTAATTTGTATCGCCCGATGGCTGCTGGNGTTACCCAAGATGATGAAGAAAATTTAGCTGCTGCTAAGGCTTTTGTTACTCACCTTATCGATACAGTAGAGCCTGAAGAATATGATGANGTGTTTGGAGTAATCTGTTCACCTTCACATGTTAGCTTTACTGACAAAAGTAATCTTGTTGCAACACTAAGGGGTCAAGTCAATGCTATNATGGTCGTCACTGAACCATTCGCAACTGCATATGGTATTAATGAAATCGCTGGATCTATTGTTGTTGANATNGGGGCAGGAACAACTGATATTGCAAGAATCCATGGAACATTCCCTACTGAAGAAGATCAACTAACTATTCAAGAAGCTGGAGATTGGTTGGATTTGGAGATTAAGGATTTAATTTCAAAGAAATATACTGGTGCGCAAATCACCAAAGATATGGTTAGGAAATGGAAAGAAGAATTCTCATATGTAGTTGGAGATAACAGAGAATGTATGGTNGATTTGTCTGTTGATGGTAAAAACCAGACAGTGGATATTGGNGACCTTATCAAAGAAGGATGTTTGATGATTGTGCCACTTGTTGGAAATGCAATTAAGAGGATTATTGCCACGGCCGATCCAGAATATCAGCCTATCTTGAGAAATAATATTATTCTCTCAGGTGGCGGTTCTGGAATTGATGGTATTGCTGAAGTAATGGCTGGGGAAATTTCAGATATTGGTGATGTTACTGTTACTTGTGTAGAAGANCCTGTTGAAAGAGTTGCTGCTGGGGCTCTTATTCTTGCACAAGATATGCCTGATGATGAATACACTGCAATTAATTAATTTTGATTTTATTAGTAAGGTAAGTTTTTGGGAATACAGAACTACGGCCTACTGATGGCACTGGAAGGAATGGGGCCCATTCTACCTTATTATTGGGGGAAATTTACACAAATTGATTTCCAAACAGGGGATACTCTCGGACTGACTTACATAATTTGTTTTCTTTCAATTCTAACACTAATCGTTCTCTGTTTTTTAGCAGCATTGATTCTTAAAGCACGCAGCCATGCCCCAGAAAATCGCTTTATGGCGATTCTTTTACTCGCTGAAGGATATCGTGTAATGGCTTCTTGGTACAATACATACCCATTCAGTGCTGACATGTTACCAATGATGGAATATTATCGCGTTGGNTGGTATTTCTGCTCACTTCTGTGTTTATTCATGTATCTCTCAACCGTTTCATTCTATCCTCCTAAGCGGTTGGATTTCATGGCCAACGAGAAAATTC
This sequence comes from Methanobacteriota archaeon, assembly GCA_002699425.1. Classification (GTDB taxonomy): domain Archaea; phylum Thermoplasmatota; class Poseidoniia; order Poseidoniales; family Poseidoniaceae; genus MGIIa-K2. The sequence goes on along the minus strand of PABV01000057.1, from coordinate 16,824 downwards.
GGAACAACCTTTGGTGGGCTCTACCGGTGTTGANTGGTGTGATTATTACAGCATTGATCGNTTCAAGTGGGAGTNTTGTGAATACCTTTGGAGGAAACTATCATATTGAATGCACCGCACTTGATGAAGAAGTGGTACTTACGGCCACACCTGGTTCACCGCCCATTGAGGCTGGTTGTGTTGAAACAGAGGAAACATTTCCCTATTCATGGTTCGTACCAGGGAGTTCTCCAATAGCGAAATTATTGCTTCTCGCCCCCCCACTTTCCGCTATTGTCGCTGCTTTCTTCATGCACAGGGCATGGCGCCGATTTGATGAAGAGGATGGTATGGGGAGCCAAGCGAATGAAGCCCGCTCACTATTNATTGGATTTACTGGAAAAGCGACCATCAAGGGTTTACTCGTCTTGTCGATTGTTTACATGACCGCGCGATTTGGTGACTTCAATTTAGCTGATTTGGCTTCGATTGATGGTGATCTTTTGCCGATTTATTTGTATTGTTTATATGGATTTATGCTAAGNATTTTACTCACAGGGATGTTTGAAGGTTTTATGTTTAGTTATGCTATTTTGAAAGATGATATTCTCGGTATTGATGAACATCTTAGGCGTAGTATGTCATGGGGTGTATTCGTTTTCANAGGAGCTGTAGTAATTCTCATTGTTGCNGAATTGTTAGAAGGNGTCATTCCATATGGTGGAGTNGCAAGTGCGTTAGTCGTTGGTGTACCACTCACAGTAATGCGTAAACCAATTTACAATACAATCAACGCTATTGTTATTGTCTTGATGCCAGAGGCTTTCACCAAAGAAGAGTTACGTTATATCGAAGCTTATTCAATGGTTATGGATGATGGTGTTGTTACAGAGAATGAAAGAAAGTTGTTAGTACTACAAGCTAAAAATCTCAAATTAGATGAAGAACGTGTTGAATACTTAGAATCATGGTACATGGACTCCTTATTCAAATCTGAAGAAGAAGAGTAACTCTCGGTTTTTTAAGATTGGTTATTGAAAAAACCATCAAAAAATAAACAAAAAACACCTTTCCTATATGAAAGGTTGAATAATGTATTCATCCCGCTCGTTGTTATGACATTGGGTACTTCATCTGGAAACCCAGTGCAAAACCTGCATTCATCATCAAATGAAGACCGNGCTGCTCTAGAAGGGATGTTGAAATCTTATCCTGTTGAACAGTTGATTGATGAAGTGTTGATTGCATGGGAAGAATTGGCACAAAAAAATGATGAAATGGTTAATCTTAAACAAAAAATGCGTATTTTAGAGCTTGATTTAGCAGAAAGAGAAGATGCTGTTGCACCTGAATTAGCGCAACTGGAAAATGTTTCTTCTGATTTAACNAATGCAAAAGGAAGAATTGTACACTTGGAAAGATTGCTTGAGGATGCAAAAAATGAAATTCAAGAAAATAGAACAAGTGTTTCTATTGAGATAAAAGAAAGGTTGGAAAAAGAGGCTCTTCATTTAAGGAATCTCACACAGGAACAAGACCAGATAATTGTAGAATTAGAAGAACGAATGCAACAAATGGTCATTGCTTTAGAAAAAGCTGCTGATGCTGGACTTACAGGAATTACGGCTGATGAAGTACGTTCACTCAAATCTAAAAATAATGAGATTGAAGCAGATCTTAAGGCAGAAAAAGCATCAAATGATGCTTTGGAAGAAGAGAGGCAACGTTTGAGAGATATTGCCGATCGGTTGCGTGGTCTGTTAGATCAACGCGATAGTAGACTTGGAGAATTAGAGGAACAATTAGAACGTGTCATGCAAGGACCTCGTTCAGTTTCCGCAGAACATGATTATCTGGTGGAACAAATTGATGAATTGAAGNGAAGGTTGTTGGAAAGAAATCGTGAATATGAATCGTTACGNAGNAGAGAAAGAAGACTTCATCAGGATGTATTTGAAAGAGATGAGAGAATTCAACAAATGTCACTTACAATTGCTGACTTAGAAGGGGCACTCACAGACCGAGTTAATGAAATTCGTGAACTTGAAGATGGAAGAGAAAATGCGATGAACGAGCTTGATTCTATGAAGCGTTCTGAAAGAACAAGAGAGGTTGTCAATCAAGCNTTTGCTGATTCACTTACATTGGTTAGATCTCATGATGAAAGGAAATTAAAGAAAGAAATTTATGCTAATTCTCCACATATTGAAAGAAAAATTTCTTCTCCAAACACTGATGATATGCAGACTTTAGTTGGAGGAGGGAAATTGGCTCTAGAAAAGGGTGAAGAAATTTTAGATGATGTTTCAGAACCAATAAAGGAGAGACCAGAAAGTCCTGGTGGAACAGGTGATCCTGTTTTATTTGACGATGATTAAATTTAACTTAATTAAATTTGATGTAAGTGTTAAAAAATTGGTTAGATGAGGCTATCATATGGTCGATTCACCTTTAGTGAATGTTCAAGATTCTGTCGTTATGGGTGATGTAAATTATAACACTGTTCATAATCATGTACTAGAATGTCCAAATTGTGGTATGCAAGGTGTTCCGGTTATTCGATGTTCTAAAAATAATTGCGCNAACAGATTTTGTCATCAATGTGAAAAACGTTGGGTTTCTTTTCGGACGAGAGACCAACTCCCTGTGTGTCAATCTTGCTTCGAACAAGAAAAAGAAGAAAAAGAAGCTGCAGCTCTTGCTCTAGGAGTTACGCCTTTATCTGTAGGAATGAAGGCTAAATTTAGTACTCCAGAAACAGATCCTATTTTTAAATCAACACTCCCGGTAAACATACAAGAACAAAAAACATGGAAAAGAGCTGATGAGATAAGTAAAGAAGAAGAANATAAATCCTCATCCTTACTGATTCGGTTTACAATAGTAGCGTGCTGTGGAGTATTATTGGGAATGTTTACATTTCTTTTGATGTAAGTGGTTTAATAAAAAAATAATAAAGAATTNGTACAATACTATTCTGATATTTTTGAAATTATTTCTCGGAGTTTCATTCGNAGTTTATTCTCATCTTCTTGGTTTTCTGTAACTGTTCCAGTAACAATCCATTTNGCTCCAGCTTCTTTAGCGGTGANGGCTTGATTGGCATTCCGTATGCCGCCNCCAACAATCATACATAAATTGGAGATTCTTGCAGCATGAATAAGGTCGGTATGTACTGGTTGATCTGCACCACTTCCTGCTTCAAGATAAAGTAGTTTCATACCATACATTGATGCAGTAAGTGCGTATTGTTTTACAATTTCAATATCGTTTTGTTCAATAAGTTTCGCTTCACCAACTTCTCCGACTTTCCCTCCAGGGGAACACACCAAGTATGCAGTAGGTAGCGCTTGTATGCCATATTGGTGTAAAATTGGAGCACCTTTCATCTGCTCACCAATCAACCACTTTCTCGATTGGCTATTCATGAGCATCATGAAAGTAATTGCATCAGCAGCAGGTGACAGGGCATGTGAGCCACCAGGGAATAAAACGACAGGGACTTGCCAAAAACTTTCATCCATTTCAGGATTCTGACTACAAGCAAAAACCCTTAATTCAAATGCTTCTTGAATGGCAAGACATGTTTGATGAACTATTTCATTGGGTGTATTTGTTGAACCACCAACAAAAATCATCCTTGTTCCTTCTTCAACAGCAATAATAGACCTTTGAGCTGCTTTATCTGGAGATTGATTTGCTGGATCAATGAGTAAAATATGTCTCGATGTGTATGCTTCGTCTAAAATATAATCAAGCAAATCTTGTTCTGGAAGTATATGATCACCAATCCTGTATGTATTCAGCTGCTAAGAGTTGTCCTTTCTTAATTGAATTTGTTGCAGAAATCATTTTTATGTTTTTATGGTGCTCTCCTTGCATGATTTCAATCCAACCTTTAGTTGGTTCTTTCATAGGATGGTTTGCCCAGCATTCTGCTAAACCATCATACCTTGCTATGCAGAAATTGGTTTTATTAACCGTATTTAACTCAAAATCTGAAGGGATGTCGTCAATCAATGATAATCCACCATACCATATACAATAATTATTATTTTCTTTTGAAGAAATTGGCCATCCTGGAAATTGAGTTTTATGGCCAGTGCAATCGATTTCTTTTGCTGAATGTATTTGGTGATGGTTTTTTAGAATAATTTGTCCACCGTTTGATGTTAGTTTGGTTGCAAGGGCGCGTTCTAACCATTCTCTACGAACTGAGAAACCTATACGTGTTTCGAAGGATTTTGATAGATTCATTATATCTTCTTCAAGTGGTTCTGTGAGCCATCCTGGTGATCGAACTGGATTTCCTATTTCTTGCCTTACTTCGATTATTTTTACAGAATATCCATGATCTTGAAGGGTTAATCCACAACTTAATCCTTTAAGTCCTGCCCCGATAATACTGATCATGAATAATCATCCTTTATCGATAAAGCATAAACAGGACATGAAGGAATACAATGCAAACAATGAGAACAATTTGGTTCATCTACTACAGCAAGTCGATTAATTAATTCTAAAACGTTAATTGGACAAATTGCAATACAAGCACCGCATCCATAACATAAGGATTCATCAACAAAAAATACAGCATCTTGTTGTCTTGGCACTGGCTTTTCCAGTGGATACAAATAGATGTTTGCTTCGGTCAAATTCCAGTAGAAACATATTGATTGTCTTTAGAATAAAAATATGCATACATATAGAGACCCCTTAATTTCAACTGGAAATTAAATTAATGATAAAAGAAAGAAAACTGTTTATTTTTATGTTAATAAAAGCATTCAATTATCTTTTCAACTGTAGGTTTATAGTTTATTGGAATATAAATTTTCCATCTTATATCTCTTTTATTTTCCACTCGAAACAAAGGGGTGTAACACAATGATTGAAAAATAAAACGTTATGGACAAGACATGGTCATGTATGCACCTGGAATGTTAAAAAATAGAAATTATGACTTTCCAGATAAAGGATTACGTTATCATTTTCTTGGAGGAGGGAATGAAGTTGGCAACGTAGGATGTCTTTTAGATGATGATAAGGAAAATAGAATACTATTAGATTATGGAATCGCTCCTACAGATCCACCAAAATATCCCTTACCTTCACCTTCAGTCAAACATAGTATCATTACTCATTCTCATATTGATCATCTTGGAATGGCACCATGGTTATGTGCAAACCATAGAACAAAGCTTCATGGTACATCAATCACTGCAAATATATCTGAATTGATGTGGAATGATTGCTATAAAGTAAGTAAAATTGAGGGCTATCCATTACCTTGGGATAAACGAGATATTGATACTTCAATTCATTCTTGGGAAATTCATAACTTCAATGAATCATGGATGCAAAATGACTGGAAGTTGACTCTACAAAACGCTGGCCATATTCCGGGTGCATCGATGTTAAGTGTAAAAACAGATCATGGTAAAGTCTTATTCACAGGAGATTTTGACTCCAGAGATTCAATGTTGGTTGAAGGAGCTAAACCAGAAAAAACAGACGTTCTCTTTATTGAAGGGACATATGGAGGAAGGAATCATCCCAACCAGGAAGAAGAAAGGCGTAGGTTTTGTGAAGAAATAGTTCGTATTTCAGATAGGGGGGGAACGGCACTTATCCCCGCTTTTGCAAATGGAAGAACGCAAGATATTGTTATGATGTTGCACAAATATCTTCCTGAATTAAATGTACATGTTGATGGTATGGGAAAACGTATTGCAAGAATTTACATGGATCATCAAGATGATTTAAAAGACCCAAATTTATTACAATCATCCTGGAAATGGTCTAAACAAGTTTCATCAAAATCAGATAGAAAGAAAGCACTAAATGCAGACTGTATCGTTTCAACTTCAGGAATGCTTGATGGAGGCCCTTCGATATGGTATTTGAATCGCCTTAAAGAAGATCGTAGAAATGCGATATTTTTTACAGGCTATCAAGCTAAGGGATCTGGAGGAAGAAGTTTACTCGAAACACAATCAATACCTATCTGGAAACAGAAGGTACCAATTAATTTAGATGTTAAACAATTTTCATTTTCTACTCACGCAGGTCATGATGAAATTGTTCAATTTTCGTCAGATTGTGATGCTGAAAAAATCGTCATTTATCATTCAGATCCAACTCATTCTAGACCACCATTAGTGGCAGCACTTGAAAAGAATGGACATCAAGTCGATACCCCAGAAAATGGTAAATTTGGTAATTTATTTTATTGAGCCAAGTATTGAATACTTCTACCTTTACCCACGCCTGTTAGCATGGCTCGCAAACCTCCTATGAAGAAAGGCAAAAAAAAGAGAAAACGCAAGATGCGTTTGAAATTAAAAAGCTCAAAAATTCAAGAAACAGATTCCTATTCAGAATCTTTAGGTTGGTCTACTGATGTCGGGCGAACCCTCACCGATCAAAATACACCAAAATCCCGTGAACCAGAAACCATCAAACACCAATGTAAAATGTGCGGCTCAATGATGGTCACACGTAAACCAAAAGCGTCGAAATACAGCATCACATGTCCTCATTGTGAATCTGAAGAACAGTTTGGATAATATGATTCGTGTAACCCTTGTCTGTTTGATTTTATTTGTTCCAGGTTGTATTACAACCCCAAGTTTAGAAAACGATGATACTTTTATTTTGGCGACAACAACTTCTTTGAGAGATTCTGGGTTACTTGATCACATACTCAGTGATTTTTTATCTGAAACTCAAACAGATTTGAAGATCGTTGCTTTTGGGACTGGCGCAGCTCTCAACCTTGGGAAAAAGGGTGATGCTGACGTTCTCATTGTCCATGCTCCTGAAAAAGAAAACCAATTCATAGATGATGGTTTTGGAACGTCAAGAACTACATTTACTTACAATCACTTTGTAATAGTCGGACCCCGAACTTTAGAAAACAGTCCAAATATCATTCACGCTTTTGAATCACTTAATTCAGATTGCTTCATTTCAAGAGGTGATTCTTCTGGCACGCATGAAAAAGAACAAACAATTTGGCAAGCCACAAACTACACACTCAACCAAGACGATGGAGGATTTTACCCTGAAATTGAAAATTATTTTTCTGTAGGAAATGGTATGGCTGTGACATTAAATATGGCAAATGAAATGGGATGCTTCACACTTTCTGATAGAGCCACATATCTTCATTTAAAACCAAACTTAGATCTTAAAATGACAGAATTTACAGATGAAATTCTCATGAACCCTTACAGTATCATCCAATTAAATACAATAAAGGAAAAACAGTCAATAGCGATTGAATTAGAAACTTATCTTACTTCAGATATTGTGATGAGTAAAATTGAAAACTTTACCATAAATAATGAACAATCTTTCTTTGTATTGTAAGTTTTTTATCAAAAAGCATATTTCATGTCTTCACAAAAGAATTACTATGCAACTCCAAGAGGCTGCTCAAATTGGAGAGGCTATCAGTGGCATTGCCATTCTTTTCACACTTTTATTTAGTCTACGACAAGTAAAATTTTGGAACGAAAATCGTCGNTANGAAATCGGGCGAGATTTAGCCAATTTTATGAACACTCCACTTATTCATCGGGGTTTTGCAGTTACCACCTTAAAACTCAGTGAAGATCTAACTTTTGAAGGGTTAAATGCACTAACAAGAGAGGAGAAGGATGCCATGAATGCTACAATGATAGGATTCAACAATATCGGTTTACTTGCAAAACACGGCCATCTTTCACATGACTTAGTGGAGGCTTTTTGTGGTTATTATATTCGAATTTTTGGACCACGTTGGCGTCGAGCTGTAGAAATTCACTCAAAGGCTATGATGCAACAACCCGACTCGATCAGGATGGTTTGGGGAGGCCTGTATTGGCTTATGGACACCCTTGAAGAAGCACCAAATAGTGAAAATACTAATGAGACGGCCACACAAATAAAATAATTACACCTACATTCAATTTTTTTCTTAACCCATTAATTTATTCAGTATTCTGAGATAAGACTGAATACTCAATACACTTGGAAAATTTTATGCACAAAGAAAAATCACTATTTATAGTTCTTATTTTTCTCATATCTATTTTTTCCCACTCTGTAAGTAATTATACAAAATTACATGATTCAAATAATGATTCAACATCTCATACAAGCAATAATACTCAAAACAATTTAATCGGCTATCAAGAAGGTTCAATTTATTCACCACAAACTGCGATTTTTGGAGGTGGATCATCCTGTCAGATAATCGAAGCCGAGGTTTGGTGCCAAAAGGTTGGAGACACATCTCAAGATTACTGGTCTGGAAGAATGGTTGGAAATTATTCTTTAAGTGATAATTGGCCTGATAAATATCACCCTTTAACTCCACAAGCCCCCTTAGATGATTTAAATCAATCTTATAATATCGATTTTCTTCCCGAAAATAAGATACCGAACAATATTTTCTTTTCGCCATCCCAATATAATGATAATTCAATTTGTGTAGTCTTTAATGATGGTTCGTTAACATGTTGGCAACAAAATGGAAACTGGATAACAGAAGCCAAACAAGATTTAGATAATTATTCATTTCCAACACTCTCATTACCCAATTCACAAAAAATATCAACATTATCAATAGGAGGGGATAGTGCCAACGAATTCGCTTGTGCAGTTACAGATGCGGATTCAAATAATGTTTATTGTTTCACAATATGGGATCATAATGGTAATTTTTTTGATGGAAATCAATATGGGGAATTAGGACTTGGATTTGTAAATAGTTCAGGTGAAATAAATTCAACACTTACAAATCATACATTTTCGGCTGTAGATTTAGGTGGACGTAAAGCCACTTCAATATCTGCAGGACTAAGACATGTTTGTGCAGTCACTGAAGCCACTGTAATTAGAAATTATGTAGGTCCAAGTGGGCAACCTGGAGAAAATGGTAAGGATGTTGAAGTCATGTGTTGGGGAGATAATACACAAGGGCAGTTAGGAAATGGTACAAGAAGCCCACAAAGCTTTGACTATAGTTATTCAACCGGCGATCCAGATTTTTATTCTCCAAACCCGATTTCAATAACTTCATCATTCCTTTCTGGAGGATTACATACGCCAATTGCAGTTGAGGTGATTGAATTCATGTCTTGTGCCCTTTTGTTTAATGGAGATGTGTCATGTTGGGGTGGTGATACAAACACAAGTTCAACCCTAGATTATGCAGTATACCAAGTTACTCTCAATAACCCATTTACTAACATACATGGTAATCAGACAATCGGGTTGTATGTAGGAACTACAGATGTTTGTGTTTTATCTTCCAACGGATTTGTTAATTGTTGGAAAAGAGAAATAGATTGGTCAGGATATGATGGTAAAGCGTGGGGTAGCATGAACGCCACTCATTCGCTAATGGTTGATCTTAATGTAAGTGGTGTTAAACCAGTCAGTATCCAGGAAAACGGACGCACATGGGGCAATTATGCAACCAAGTCGGGCACTATTTGTTCAATTATGAACAATGGAAGTTATTCTTGTTTTGAACGTCCTTCTTTGAGTGGAGGCTCGGTGTACGAGGGTCCTTTTGCTTATTTATTGGACGCAAATGGAACGGTGGAAAATAGAAGATTAATTGCGAATAAGTCAGTTGTATTCTCTAATTTAGATGGAGATAACGATAATACTCAAGATTCGGTCGACTTTTGTCGTTCAATAATAGCTTCTGTATATGGGTGTCATGATTATGATTCAGATGGGATTCCAAATCCAATAGATGTTTTTCCGTTGAATTCAACAGAATGGATTGATACAGATGGTGACGGTATTGGAGACAATACAGATACAGATGATGATAATGACGGGATGCCAGATTTATATGAATTACAATCTGGTTATGATCCACTAAATTCAAACATGACGCCACCAGATTTCGATGGTGATGGGATACCTGATGTTGTTGATACGGATGATGACAATGATGGAGTTNTAGATGCGTTCGAAGGCCCTTCTTGGTTAGATTATGACGGTGATGGAATACCAAACCAAAGAGATGCTGATTCAGATGATGATGGTGTACTTGACGGAGTTGATAATTGCCATTCTAACTTTGGACAAGGTTGGATAAGTAATTCTACTAATGATTATGATTCAGATGGTTGTGATGATTCTGAATGGGATAAAGATGATGATAACGATGGAATTTGTGATGTTGACGGCCCCTTTGATTATGGCTCTTATTTTCAAACATCCTCATCATGTATAAAATCGAGGCAAAGTTGGAACAACACAGCCCCAGATCCNTCNNGNATATTTGTAGACGAATGTGTAACTGGTGAACTGGGTTGGATTAGTAATATCACAACTGATTATGATGCAGATGGNTGTAAAGATTNCAGTGANGATACAAATGACGATAATGACCCNTATGAAGATGTAAACGATAATTGTTCATTAGGAGAGATTGGTTGGTCTTTTGATCCCAATTTTTATGGTGNCGGTTATTCAAATGATGATGATGGAGATGGNTGTCATGATGGTTATGAAGATGATGATTGGGATAATGATGGATATAGTAATATCCTTGAAAATCAATATGGCACAAATAATCGTGATCCTTCTGATTTCCCTGCAGATNNAGATGGAGATGGTATCNNCGANGANCNNGANNGGGACNANGANNNCGACGGATATTNTAANTGGGATGATGCGTTTCCTNNNGANGAAAATGAGTGGNTTGATACTGATGNTGATGGTACTGGTAATAACGCAGATTTNGATGATGATAATGATGGNATTCTAGATTTGGATGATGCACTTCCTACTGAANNTTCGCAGTGGAACGACACAGANAATGATGGCTACGGNGATAACCTCGTATATGACAATGATTTTGATTCATCTACNCCACCAATTTCAGCATTNCAGCCCGACGCCTGCCCTACGGTTTCTGGGANCTCTACTGAAGACAGATTTGGNTGNCNAGATANNGATGGAGANGGNTGGTCNNANCCAGATGATGTTTGGANGGTTGCAGATGGAGCAGATGCATTTGTAGATAATGCGGCCGANTGGAGAGATGGTGATNTTGATGGGATTGGAGATAACTCAGATAATTGTCCTGATGCCTTTAATCCCAACCAATTAGATTCAGATTACTGGATAGGACATCCATCATATAGAGATGGAAAAGGCGATGCATGCGATGATGATGATGACAACGATGGCGTTCTTGATTCNNATGATGATTTCAAATTTGATCAGTGTGCTCATTTAGATACAGATTCAGATGGAATGCCAGATTTCATANTTTCAGANTGTATTCCA
>PABV01000057.1:0-5536 GCA_002699425.1 Methanobacteriota archaeon | reverse complement strand
TTCNTCTTGGNNNGNGACGGATTTGATTGTTGATAATGATGATGATAATGATGGNATCTCAGATCTTGTTGAAGAAGGTGGATTATTCACGAATGAAAATTGTGATTGGCAGTGGTATGTTGAAGGAACTTCTGATGAATTTGGCGGGCATGTATGGTCTAATACTTCGGGGACTGAAATTAGATACAGGCAACCAGTCACATATTTCCCCGAGTATTTGATGCCGGGTTCTCAATGGGGGCCTCGCTCAATTACAACATGTGACTTTTCATATGATGCTTTCAATGATAGTGATGGAGACAAAAAAACCCTCGGAAATTACTTCACAGAAGGTGATCCTGGGCAATGGAACCAATTTGGAGATGCTGATGAATGTGTAGTGGGTCATGATGTGATGCTTAACAGTCGATACACGAACAGCCCAGCGGGATATGCAGCTAGATGGGATCGTATGCATAGATATTGTAGCAACCCACTTGATCCAAAGTCAAATGACACAGATGGTGATGGTATCTCTGATTGGGATGAAATTCATCAGATACGGAGATGTACCCCACAAGAACATTTGATCACCTTCAAGATGGTTCGCTGGGGTGATGAATACATTCCTGAAAGAGGGTCTATCTGCCATACAAACCCATTGGTTGTAGACACTGATGGTGATGGTTTTGGTGATTTAGATGATGCATTCCCAACCGATCCATCACAATGGTTAGATTCCGATGGAGACGGGTTTGGTGATAATCCAGTGGGATATAGGCCAGACTCATGCATCGAAGTTTATGGTAATTCTACAACTGATAGGTGGGGGTGTCTAGATCTAGATGGCGATGGATATTCCAATGCAGATGAGAATGCTACTGCACATCCAAATGGAACTGCTGATGCCTTCCCCTTTGATCCAACTGAATGGGAGGATTCTGATGGGGATGGATTCGGGGATCGACAGGATATTTGGCCCAATGACAACCTTCGTTGGTATGATACGGATTCAGATGGCTTCGATGACAACTCTGACGTTTGTCTTGACGAGGCTGGGTCATCCACAATCGATCGGACTGGTTGTCCCGACCGTGACGGTGACGGCGTTAGTGATCTATATGATAGCGAACCCGATGATGCTGACGTCACGTTCACCTCTGAATTTGTCAAATATACGCTAGCAGAAATGAACGATTTCTATACTATATCACCAAGTCATTGTCAGGACTANGGTGCTTCAGAAACTGCTGTAGACCAAAATGGTGACTTCTTGGTCGCGGTGTATTACAACAGACCATCATTTGGCACGAATCTCGTAATCGAACGGTACGACCGTACCACAAAAACCTGGGACAGGTTGGAATTTTCCTCCTCAGCTCCTGATAATAGCAAATGCACTAATAATCCAAGACATCCAGAAGTCGTGGTAGATGACGAGGGTCATATTCATCTCTTGGAATTAGATGGCAGGGTTCTCAAATATCACCAATGGGATGGTGGTGAAACCCACACCTCCCATCAGTTTAGCCAAATCACCTCTGATGCTGCCATAGCAGTCGACGAAGGTCATATTCACATTACGAGGACCATTGAAGCNGGGTTGAATTATGAGTATTCGAATGATGATGGTAATACTTGGTCAAGCGCATTGGTGAAGGAAGACGATATCGTTGGGTCGGCCGTGGCTGCTTCGGGCTCAGCAGGATATTTCGTCTATTCGAAGGCCAGCCCTGAGGAATATTGCGCCGAAAGAGGACCACCTAATATCCATACGTATGAATACTACAATGTCGAAATCGGAGAATATGTGACCGTTGAACAAATCNNTAGCTATAAATGCAATAGATGGGCAATGAGGGCAGACGAAGGTGACGGGCTCTATTTCATGACTCGATNAGACTCCGGGTTCTCGACTGAAGAGGCAGTGACGGATTCGACACAGAATCATGTATTCAAGAACCCGAAGATTGTCTTCGATAAGGAAGATTCAAATGTATTCATTCTTGCTGGGGGGGCGAGAATCACCAAAAAATCAGGTCAACTTGGGCTAGGGAACACTTTCTATTACCATCCCGATGGATTGTATGGATTCGTAAAACTCGCTTGCACCGGAGCCTGTGATGAAGGCTGGTATTCAATGAAAATCGCAGGGGGCCATGCTGGAGCGTCGTATGATCTTGATATAACTGATGAAGGTGTACCTCATGCTGTGTTCAAGAGTACTCGCACGACTGCAAGATATGTTTACCTCGTCAGTGACATATACAATCCCAACCCAAATGTTGATGTAGAATTGGAATGGGTACCCGAACATCTCACAGGCAACATCGGAAGTGGCATCGGCCTTGCACTCTATGACCGAAGCCCGATCTTCATTCATACATCCGGGAACCAACTCGTCCTTACCTCATGGGATGATGATAGCGACGGTCTAGGAAATTGGGAAGATTATTGCCCATATGCATTCGGCTTAAGTACCGATGAAAAACAAGGGTGTCCAGATGCAGATGGTGATGGAAAGACAAACCAGGTTGAGGGAACAGAAGACGAAGATGATAGTGGAGGCTTTGGGATTCCTTCATTGAGTTTTGCAGGCACTCTTTGGATGATCGTTGGAGTAGCAATACTCATTCAACGAAAGAATAGTGATGAAGATTAACCCATCCAATTTCCATCAACTAGTGAGGAAATTTTTGGATGTTGTTCATCAACAAGCTCACCATCAAACATAATGAATATTTTATCACTTATACGCTTGGCTTGTATTGGATTATGTGTCGCTAATATAACACTTCCACCACGTTTCGTATGCTCAGAAATGAAGGACTCCATTTTCAATACATTAGGGCCATCTAGATTGGATGTAAATTCATCCAATATCATAAGATTAGCATTTGAAGCAAAACATCTTGCAACATTGAGCCGTTGTAATTCACCACCAGAAAGGGTTCTTGGGTCCCGATTACCAAATTCTAATAATCCAACCTCGTTTAACCACCAATTTTTCTCTTCAATAGTTAGATTATTTTCAATCAAATTACTTCTAACATTTCCTCGTAAATAGACTGGTTTTTGTGGCACAATCATATTTTTTTCATTTAAGATTATGTCACCATCTGCTTTGTTTATTCCACTAATTATTTTCAATAAACTCGTTTTACCAGAACCAGATCCTCCCAAGATCACAACACATTCTCCCTGATTAATTTCTAAGGAAATATTCGAGAGAATTTCATTTCCATCAATTGAATAACTTACATTTTGGAGCGTTGTTTTACCATTTAGTAACACTTCCATCTTTGGCTTATTGCATTCAGTATTGTCTTTGTAAAATTTATGAAACCAATTTTCTTCAAATAAAAGAATAATGATTGAAACAACCACCGCCAATAAAAGTAAAATCAATCCAAGAACCAACGCCTCAGTTAGTCTTCCTTGTTGGGTTTCAAGAACAATACTCGTGGTTAGTGTTCGTGTAAAACCTTTGATATTTCCACCAACTATCATCACCGCTCCTACCTCTGCAATCGCTCGACCAAAGGCAAGCATAATCGCTGCACTGATTTGGTTTTTTGCCTCGAAAACCATTAACCAAGCATACGGTCTTTTTACATCAGATAATCGATAAATGTCCATAACCTCATTTGGTATTTCCTCCATACCAGTCCATGAAATTCCCCATACCAAAGGTAAAATCAATAACGTCTGAGCAATAATCATCCCCTGGATTGTAAATAAGAAACCCCAATCACCCAACACGCCATCTTTCGAGAGCGCAAGATACACTACAACACCCACAACAACGGGCGGCAGGCCATACATAGCGCGTATTATCAAATGAAGCATTTTTTTGCATACAAAATCCTTTCTTGCACATAAAGAGGCCAATGGAAGTCCAATTAAAATCGCAAAAACCGTTGCTAGTCCAGAAGTGATTAAGGTGACCCACATCGCTTCCATTTAACCAACGAGCAAACCAAAAAATCTTGAAATTTAATCTTGTTGTGCATCCCAATCCTCAAACCAGAGGTCTTTGTGAGACATTCATGCCCTCCCCTCCATATTTCATTGACTTGGAAGAAGCGAGGGAAATTTCTCATCAATATTTACCAAAAATATCTGAAGAAATTATATCATTGGATGAGGCCTCAAATCGAATCCTCTCTGAAGATTTAGAATCCCTTGTTGACGACCCCCCTTTCGACAATTCCGCTATGGACGGTTTTGCAGTTAGGTATGAGGATTCTTCCAAAGCACCAGTAATACTCAAAATCACTCAAAATATCCAAGCACAAGGACTTACAAATCTACCTACAATTATGGAAAATGAGGCCTGTTCAATCACGACTGGAGCACCGATGCCAAAGGGTTCTGATGCGATTATTCCAATTGAAAAGTGCCAAATTGAAAACGGCCAAGTCACTTTGTTAGAACCATCTAAACCGAATTTTATTCGAAAGCGTGGTGAAAATATAACAAAAGGGGATGTAGGTTTGTGTGCTGGAGCACGCCTTACACCATCAAGAATCAGTCTCTGTGCAACGATGGGTTATCAAAACTTGAAGGTAATTAAACCATTAACCATAGCGATTATTTCAACAGGGAACGAACTCAAAGCCCCAGGAGAATCTTTAGAATTTGGAGAGATATATGAGTCTAATTCTTTCGGGCTTGCGAGCTTAATCAAACTCTCTGGTCATATACCAAAGCGTTATGAATCTGTAATGGATTCAATGGATTCTCTTCGTAGTGTTCTAAATGATGCAAGTCAGTCTTGTGATGTGATCTTAACCTCAGGTGGTGTTTCAATGGGTGAATATGATTATGTAAGAAAAATCATGGAAGATGAAGGCGATATCAAATTTTGGAGAGTGAAATTGAGACCAGGATCTCCTCCATTATTTGGATTATGGAACAATACCCCATTATTTGGCTTACCAGGTAATCCAGTAAGCAGCCATGTTGTTTTTTTGATGTTAACCAAACCATGGCTCATGAAAGCAACCGGTGCGGATGGCCCAATTCCCAAAATAATTCATGCAAAACTTATGGATTCACTCAAATCAACAAAAGATTGTCTTACCCTACGTCGTTTAGAAATTAAATTCACCCAACAAGGCGTCTTGGCCTATCAACCCCGCCATCAAGGTTCTGGAAATATTGAAAGTTTGGCTAGTGCAGATGCACTTTCGTTACTAAAACCAAACCAATCTGGAGAAATTGGCGAAGAGATTGAAGTTATGCTACTTTGAGGGGTTTTCATGAAATACAGTGTAAAATCTTCAACTTATTTACTAGATTTCCTTCAAGAGATCTACCCATCATCTTCGAAGAGAAAACTGAGAAAAATGCTCACAGATGGGCGTATTTTGATAGATGAAACCCCAGAATTTCGAGCCAAAGCCCCACTTGAACCTGGCCAAATACTCAAAATACATCCCAAAAAATCGAAAGATCAAAACCATCTAAATCAGCAAAGAAAAAAGTCGATGAAAGAATTGATTTTCGTAGATGATTCAATTCTTGTTGTAAACAAGCCACAAGGACTTCTTTC
>PABV01000056.1 GCA_002699425.1 Methanobacteriota archaeon | reverse complement strand
CCCTGTCCTTGACCTTGTCCTTGACCTTGTCCTTGACCCTGTCCTTGACCTTGTCCTTGACCCTGTCCTTGACCTTGTCCTTGTCCTTGATCAGTGGATTCGCCGCCTCCATTTGTACCGCCGTCACCGGCTCCTTCGCCTGATTCTTGGAAATCTGGGTCATAAGCATCAGGGATGCCATCACCATCAGAATCAGAGTACTCTCCATCATTTGGATCGGTTGGGAACTGATCTGTATTGTCGGGCTTTCCATCGCCATCTGTATCGGAATTCATTGGGTTAGTACCCTGTGCATATTCCTGGGCGTTTGTAAGTCCGTCACCATCGTTGTCCCCGTTGGCGTCACCACCATTAGTTGGAGAGAGACCGTTGTCTGCTTCCCAACCATCAGGTAATCCGTCACCGTCACTGTCTGCGTTGTTCATATTTGTGCCATGGGTTTGTTCTTCAGCATTGGTTAAACCATCACCATCCCAATCGGCTCCACCATCAGATGGATCCAAAGGGTCGGTTCCGTCACCACTCACTGCCGAAAGGGCTGAGAGCGCCATAAACAAAGCCATAAGCACGCTTACACTTTTTCTATTCATTTTTCATTTCTCCTTTTTTTTGTTTTTCAACAGAAAACCCACTGTTTTCTCTATCCATCTCAACATCATATCGATATGATTTGAAAATGGGAGTAAGCGATGCTTCGCTGATTGGTAGGGAAAAATCTAACTGCTCAAAAAGTGAGTTGTTTTGGCAAGAACCTTCTTTGATATTCGCAGAAAAGGTTGTTATCTGTTGCCGTTTTTTCACTTTTTGATATGTTTTGAAATTGTCCTCCAATTGCATCGCTTTTCACGGGTCATTCCAGGGAACCCTGTGTTCCCTCTGTGTCATAATTTACAGTCATTATATATGAAGGACTCGTCAAAAAGATAATTCAAGAGACTTCATCATCGAATAATGTAGTCCAATTTTTGGGATCGTATATGGCTCATCAATAATTTTCCATCCTTGGCTTTGGTAAAATCGTACTGCATTTTCTCTGGCTTGAAGGAAACCATATTTCGCCTTAAATTGGGATACGGCTTCACATTCCAACTTTTTCAAAATTGTTGATCCGATACCAGCCCTCTGGTTTGAGGTAAGAACTCCCATTTGTCTAATTTGTACTGCCGGTCTCTTATTGCCCATAATCAAGGGGCTAAAAGGAGGGCAAATCGCCGCCCCCGGGCCAGCATGATCGGGTTGTGACCCATTGCTATCTGGAGGAATAAGATGAATTCGACCTACCCCTACTATTTCTGAATTAGTAATAGCATAGGCATGAATTGCTACAGAATCATCCATCAGAATTTCAGAACCTGGTAAAAACCCTAATGGCTCCCTCAATATCTTATACCGACAACGGTAATATGCTTCATTTGGTGCTTTGTCAGGGCCAAATGAATGAATGCTTAGCTCGCTCATAATCACCACAAGAAAGCAATACTTCCAATACCTGCAATAATTGGCACGGTAATCAAACTTAACAAGAACCCTATGCCCATATCTTTACGCCCTGTTACGAAAGAAATAATCGACCCCAATATGTTGACGATAAGTAAAAAACAACAAACAAAACCTATCATATCGGCTCCAGAAACATTATTTCTAGAGTCCTCCATTTCAATCCAATCTTGATATTTTGATTGCTCAACATAATCATAGAAAATAGAATGGTTGCCTGATGGAAAATTTTCTTGAAGAAACATGGTATTATTTGTTTGAAAAATAGTACCAACTTGATTTCTAGTATCTCCCTTTGTGATCGATAGGTCGTCGTTATTGTAGTTGTAGTCGAATTCACAAAAGTGCGACTCAGAACCGTTTTGTGCATGAATTGAACAATGAGTTATTACATAATCACCAGGTGGATTTAATGAAAGCGATAGGTCCAAGCCTTCATACTTAGTAAACTCTAATTCATTGCTTCGGGCATAATCATCATAATCATAATCTTCTGTAATAATGATTGAAAACAATAGTTGTGCAAAAATAATTCCAACTGGAATAAAGAAACCAAGCGAAAAATGCTTCCAATTGAATGGTGCCTTTTGATAGGCATACATCTGTCCATCAGGACCCATTACGTATTGAAGTTGACTTTGGAGGATGGGTTGACTTACCGTCTGTGCTTGTACATCCCCGGCTAACACAGAGCCTGTTAGCATAGGTGTGTCCACTGATTTTGGTGTTTCTTCTATCTCTGTAGAGGAGATGACGACTGATTGAGGAGGCCTCATCGCATTTTCTGTGGATTCGTCTCCGTTTTCTCCGTCTGCCATGGCTCGGGGGACGTTGATATGAAATTTGAAATATACACATCAATAATTCATGAACGCGTTGAAATAGACCATCTTGATGGGCGGAATACTGCACGGGTGTCAGAGCGGCTATGAGCGGGACTGCAGATCCTGAAACCGGAGTTCAAATCTCCGTCCGTGCTCTTATCATCCAGAAATTATCAGTTTGTCACTCAATTTGACCAATGCTTTTTTAGACAATTTAAACAAATCAATGTTTAATCACCTTTGCGGGTGACGGGGGATGGGGTCAGAAACATTACCAATGTTTGATTTATCCCAGACAATATCCATGAGGAGTTATAATGCCTGAAATCAATCGATCAATCAATTCACTGGGCAGTGGTTTCGCAGCATTCCTCACCCCTCCTCCTGAAGACGTAATCCGATTCACTGTTGGACAGCCTGATTTCAGAACACCTGAGCCTGTTGTTGATGCTGCAAAATTGGCTTTAGATTCAGGATTACATGGGTATACAAGAAGTCAAGGAAGCATTGAATTATGTAAGGCTGTTGCGAACCATTTACAGAAATATGATGTCTCATATTCACATGAAGATGTGCTGGTTGCTCCGGGATGTAAGCAAGCACTTCTGTATGCCATGATGGTGTGTCTCAATCCAGAAGATGAAGTCCTCCTTCTAGCGCCAGCTTGGCCGTCTTATGATGCAATGTTAAAACTCGTTCATGCCAAACCAGTTCATGTCAAAGTGCACAGGCATGATTATCATCCAGATTTTGAGGCGATAGAACAGGCCATCACGCCAAAAACCAAAGCGATAATCCTCAACTCTCCAAATAATCCAACAGGAGCTGTTTATTTCCCGGATGAGATAAAACGCATCGTAAATATTGCACAAAGGCATGACCTGTGGATTTTTGATGATATGATATATGCTGATTTGGTCTACAGTGACCATCCTTATCTGTCACCTGCTTCCCTGCCTCAAGGTAAAAATCGAACTGTAACAATAGGAGGGTGGTCCAAGATTTGGGCCATGACTGGTTGGCGTTTAGGGTGGATTGCTGGGCCCGGAGTTGTGATGGAAGGTGTGAAAACCTGTCAGGCAAATTCAGCATCCCACGTTCCAACATTTCTTATGCCTCCTGCAGAAGTTGCCCTTTCACTAATTGAAGAACCAAGACAGATGTTTCAGGATTTCGAGAAAAGGAGGCGCGTGTTTCATGAATTGCTCAGTGAGATCCCCGGTTTAAAAGCGCCCATGCCAGAGGGTGCTTTCTACATACTTGTCGACATATCAGAAACTGGAATGGATGACATTACATTTGCCAACCGACTTTTAGAAGAGGCTCGAGTTCAAGTAATCCCTGGTTCACTCATGCCTCATGGTGAAAATCTCGTACGAATGAGCTACGCAACAAGCATTGAAAATATCACAGAAGGTTGTAAACGAATTCGGAAATGGTTAGAATTAATCATGCCTTAAGCGATATTTTGTACAAAGTTCCGCCATTTCCAAACGTAGCATAGTAGAGGTCTCCATCAGGATGAAATCTCAATGGGAGAGGCGTTCCTAAATCAGTCGCAAACCGAATGGGTTCACCGATAATCTGTCCTTGACCATTTATTCCCAAATCAATTCGAATGATTTCGTGGCCCTGAGGAAGGAGTGTATTCCAAGAACCGAAAACGCTTGCATATACTGTTGTATTCGTTCCCGGTAAATCTGAATGCGGGGGCCTCACATCAATTCCATTTACAGATGTGTGAGGTGTCCAAACAGCTATTGGGGGTATACTTCCTGCAGGAATTGGAGTTTCCGGAGTATCATTTGGCCAGCCATAATCTCCGCCTTCAATCAATAAATTGATTTCTTCATGAGGATGATCCCCCTCCCAATCACGACCATTATCGGTAAACACATAACCTATTGATTCAACCCAAACTCCATCAAAGGAATTTCTTACACCACTTGCAAGTACGCCGTGATTACCGGTGTTTGAGTCTACCCAAAGAAGAGCTGCATTACGCTCATCTTCTTCAATACAAACGTTACAAGTACTACCGCTGTGCCAAATAAGCGTTCCGTTTGGCAATATGTTTATGCTGTTTGTTTGATGATTTTTCGATGGAATCCCCTCAACAAGAATCTCTGGATTTGCGACTGAGTTGTCTTCAAAATCATACTTTGTCAACCGCCCAGATTCAGAAACAAAAAGTGTATCGTTCTCCACCAGTACCCCGTGTGGCTGATGAAGTCCTTCGATGAGAACTTGTGAAGAAAAATTAGCATCGAAAAGGAGTATTCTTCCGCCATCACGGTCACAAAGAAGTAAGCGTTCACTATCAATAAAATGCAAACATGTTGGGCCACCAAGACCTTCTGCAATGAGTTGAACCTGATATTTGTCATCCACATTAGGATTGGAAACCGCATATGGATATATTTCCCTTGCGACGAGAATTGAAAATAAAAAGATGAAACCTGGAAGCAAATCCTTACGCATAAAATCACTCAAAAGGGAGAGCGGAATTCAGATACTTCTTCAGATATCCGTAGTAACTGATTATATTTGGCAACCCTATCTGACCGGCAAGGAGCTCCTGTTTTAATTTGGCCTGCCCGAGTGCCTACTGCGAAATCTGCGATCGTGGTATCTTCTGTTTCTCCACTTCTATGGGAAATGACACAATTCATAGCATGCTGTTTAGCTAAATTCATCGTTTCCAGAGTTTCTGTTACCGTTCCGACTTGATTTAATTTTACCAAGATAGCATTTGCTGCATTTGATTCAATCCCCTGCGCCAACCTTTCTGACTGTGTTACAAACAGGTCATCTCCAACCGTTTGGATTTTTTTACCATTGATAGATTCAAAATGAGACCAGCCCCTCCAATCATCTTCAGCAAACCCGTCCTCAATCGACAAAAGAGGGTACTCATCAATCCAGCGGCCGTAAATTTCACCTAACTCCTCTGAATCTATGGCTTGGCTATCAAATTGATAGGTGTCTTCTGAGAAAAATTCGGTTGAGGCGACATCTAGAGCAATACCAATTTCATCAGTACTATAACCGGCGGATTCGATGGCCCTTACCATATACCTTAGCCCATCCTCATTGGAAGGTAAATTGGGCGCAAAACCCCCTTCGTCTCCAACGCCTCCAAGACGCCCATCATGTTTCAATTCAGATTTTAAGGCATGATAGGTTTCTACTCCTGCTCTCAATGCTTCTGGAAATGTATCGAAACCATGTGGAACAACCATGAATTCTTGAATATCTACGTTACTTTCAGCATGAGCCCCACCATTCAAGATGTTCATCATCGGCGTTGGCATGAGTCCTCCTGCAAGGCCTCCAATATACTTCCAAAGTGGTAATCCGTGTGTAGATGCGCCTGCATGGAGGCAAGAGAGTGAAGTTCCAAGCATCGCGTTTGCTCCCAAATGAGAACGATTTGGAGTTCCATCTATTTCGATTAAGATGGAGTCGATTTCTGATTGCTCGTCAACTGGCATTCCAACCAAGTTTTCCTGTATGATCTCAACCACATTATTTACCGCTTTTTCCACACCCTTTCCAAGCCACATGTTTTCGTCATTATCTCTGAGTTCAATGGCTTCATGTGCCCCTGTGGAAGCGCCACTTGGAACCATAGCTCTTCCAGCGAGGATGCCATCTACATAACAATCTGTTTCAATAGTAGGGACGCCTCGACTATCTAATACAAGCCTCGCATCAACGCCCGTGATAATGCCGTCCATGCACTCACTCAATTAGGGCTAAGAGGATGTTCATATCAATCACTCGCCCAAAAAAACAAATTTTTCATTTTGTGTCGAAATNATNTAAATTATATTTTTTATTAAAATCTGGATNTAAAATTTNATATTTTCTATAAATGNCACAAAAAATTATAGAAAAATGATACATTAATATATCAGGGGGGGTAAGAAATACATATGCCGAAAATCGATGACTTGGACCGCTCCATCCTAGCAGAATTACGTAAAAATGGGAGAATTTCCTATGTTGAGCTTGCTGAGAAGGTTGATGCAAATCAGGCTACAGTAAAAAATCACATCAAAAAAATGGAGGAAAATGGNACCATTCGGAGTTATACCATAAGAGAAACTGGTATTGGATTGACCGCTCTAGTTCGAATTAAAGTCAGCCCTGGTGCAGANATCGGTTCATTTGCGGGTGAAATCACCGGATGGGAAGGCATTGAAACGGTTTATGAAGTATCAGGAGAAACAGACTTAGTGGCCCTTGTACACGTTGATGACACCATGTCACTGAGGCAACTCCTTGACAAGATATGGCTCGCTGCACCATCTGAAATTGCAAGTACCACGACCGAATTAGTTCTTGAGCAATATTAGTTACTTCCACTTAATGGAACAACCAATGGATTGCGTTCTGGCAATTACAGGGCCCTCGCCCATACTCAAGGAGTCCATTGCATCAACCAATTCACTGGTTGTAGCCATAGTTGGGTCTCTTGGACTGTTGTCGAGTCGGCCCCGATACACCACTTTTCCTTGTCCATCAAGCAAGTAAAACTCAGGGGTTCGCTCCGCCCCCCACTTGTTGGCGATTTCTTGGGTATCATCATGTAAATAAGCATAAGGCATGCCTTTTTCTGCTCGCTTTTTCATGTTCGAAAAATCATCATCTTTGTATTTTACAGGATCATTAGAATTAATGCTTACAAAGCCCATCCCGAGTTGATTTGCTTTTTCTGCGGCCCGATTAATTCGGTCTACACTTGCCACAACATAAGGACAATGATTACACTCAAAAAGAACAACTGCTCCTGATTGCGTAAGTACTGAGTCAAGAGTTACCATCTCTCCTCCAATTGATTCGTTGGCGTTTTTTAGTTCAAATCCTTCTGCTATATCACCGGGTTCATACGACATAAACACGGTAAGGAGGTCGTGTTCAAGATACTTTGGTTCAAACCGCTGTTATGAATTGTTGAGATTCCTTAAGCCTGGCTTTTGCAACNTCGTGTTCAGGATCAATATTCAATGCGGCCTTCCAATAAATTGAGGCCTCTTCATGGCGTTCGTTTTGATGGTGGATGGCGGCAATTCGGAGATGAGCATCTAGGTGTTGTGTATCTGCTTTAACCGCTGCTGAAAAGTCTGAAATGGCAGCCTCTGGTTTTTCCCAATCAAGATACAATAATCCTCTCTGATACCAAGCTGGAGCAAAATCAGTATTCCATCGCAATGCCTCATTCAGTGGCCCCTCTGCTTGTTCAGGGCGGCCAAGTGCGATGTAGCACGCTCCGGTGAATGTNAGCGCTTGGTGATGGTGAGGTGCTAGTGTCGTAACATCTCTAAGATCATCGAGCGCGCTTTTCCAGCGCCCCATCATCATAAGTGCTTCTGCTCTCTTTATTTTTGCTAATTGTGATTTCGGTGCAATTTCCAACAATACATTTGCATCATCATATGCAGCCTGTTCCTGATCTAATGCCATGTATATGCTACAGCGATTTAATCTCGCCCTGACGTGTGAGGAATCAATTGATAATGCCTCATCATAGTAGCTTTTCGCAGTAATAAGGTCTCCNGCTCGTGCTGACAAATTACCTCGTATGTAGGACAGTACTGCACCTGCGCCATTTATTGAGGCCGCATCTACGTGTCTTTGTGAATCTTCCAAGCGATTTGTATCCAAGCACAGTAGGGCCTTTTCTGTCCATACTGCTGGCTCATCCTCTTTCATCAAACGCTCTGCTCGAGTTAATGACTCGTCAGCTAGTTCCAATTGTTGTAAGAGTCTTTGTGTTCGAGCCAATCCGAGCCATGCGAGACCGTTTTCTCGATCCATATCAATGGCTTTTGAAAACGCCATTTGTGCCTGAGACAGCAATTGTTGATCGGTGATATCCGTGCCGTCACGGGTTCGGTCTGCGGTTATGAGATGGAGACGCCCCTCAACAACATGTAGTTGGGTATTCTTTGCTCCTACGGAAACCCCTTGCAAGATATCCCATGCCTCAGTAAAACGGCCTTCTCGCAANCGCAGATCAGCAATTGCTGCAAGTACCTCNCCATCATCACTATGTTCGTTTAATGCTCGATCAATCGTTTCTTCTGCTTTTTCTCTTTCTCCAAGGGTCAAGAGTAAATCTGCTTTTAGCATGATCAATTCAATACCTCCCGAACCAAGTGCAACAGCATGTGTAGCNGCCTTTGATGCCTCTTTCAGACGAGAAGTGCAGGACAGTAANCTTGCCTGAATCGCCCANGCCTCGCCGTTTTGGCGATCAAGTTCGAGACNTTTATTTACAGATTCTAATGCAAGACTATGATCTTCTCCATTCATCAATATTTCAGCCCTTCTTAACCAATCCTCAGCACGGAATGGATCTTCTTCAAGCGCTAGATCGATATCCTTGAGTGCCGCTTCCATAGAACCTGCCCTTGCCATCAAGCCGGAAAGCAGAGAACGGTCNGCTGGCGTATCCAAGCCCAGTGCGCGTAATCTTTGCACATCCTTCTGCGCATCATCATCTCCAAGTTGTACTAACAAATGCGCATGTCTCCTCAGTAGAATTTCGTTATCCGGGTCCAACTCTATTTGTGCTTCAATCCAATGTCTTTGCTCGAGTTTATCGCCCAATAATACGGAGACATGCTCCAATAAGCCCAAGGTCGTAGAGTGTCCTGGGGCCAATTCATACGCTGATTCAAACAATGATTTCGCCCGATAGGTGCGACCAGATGATAAGGCNAGCAAACCTGCTTTACGAGCAGTGTTTGGTGATATTTCTCCCAAATCAGAAATTGCTTCAAAGAGCATTTCAGCAAGTGAAGAAATCGTTGAATCAATCTGAGGCAGATAGGTTTCATCAGCATGTTCTGGAATAAATTGAGCTAATTTTTCCAATGCGTCAATGAGGTCTGCATTTCCTTGTAATGCTTCGTTTGCCATAAAGACTGCCTCCATCTTTACATCAGATTTTTTGATATATTCCATGTTGATTGATAATTTTGTGAGTTTTTCATTGATTTGATTGAAATTCTGTTGCATTAATTCATCGATTTTCTTTGAATCTTCCATAGATTGAATCATACTCAATTGGCGTGAGTCTTTGAAGAACTTGTGATTCAAACTCCACCCCACTGCTCCTCCACCGATTAAGCAGATAAACCCAAACATCAATGAAAATAGTTCCATTGATATTCATCCGTGTTAATTACGTTATATCCTCTGTGGTAGTTTTTAGATAAAAACCCGTGATTCGTCAACCGATTTTTCATGGTCAAACAACAAAAATAGCCGAAGAGGAACAAAGATATTCAATAGTGGGTTTTATTTCAACAGAATTGTGGAACCATCAACGCCAGAGGGGATTTGGACCGAANAGCTTGGATTATGGTCTGATGAAGGTTTTAATGTGGATTTCATTATTGAAAAATTAAATGATGAAGCATTGGATAATTCGGCTATTTTCTTAGANGCGAAAAATCAAATCAAAAAAGCAAGATTTCTACAAAAAGAAATAGTCAAATTGACATCGATAAAGGAAAAAACTGATTGGATGGAAAAAATATGGTCATTAGAAGACATCGATAACACTATCCTTGAATGGAGAGATTGGTGTCGATTACATCGTCCATGGAAATATGCTGCCGATTTGTATGTCGATGAATGGAAAAACGCTGGACAACAAAAAATACTCAATCAGTTCGTCAAAAAAATGGATGCGTTTGATGATTCAACGAAGCGTAATCTGAATGCTCTTTTTCCTTTATTAGAACATCCAAGAAATATTGATGACCTAGATGCGATGATTACAGATTTAGAATTAAGTGAAAATAAAAAGAAGGCCATGATAAATTCAATGGTCGAAGAAATGAGTAATTTTGGATACGATGTGTCTCAATTTGCTACTGCAGATATAGAGCAAAGTTTTGTTTTACTTGAAGATATTGAACGCCTTCATGAAAAGCGGCAAAGAGTACAACACCTTATCAAATTACACATTCTTCCTTTTGATGCAAGTTTAGCAGATCGCTTGANTGGNGATAATGAAAGCACAATGGAGCAGGTTATGGCCATGGGCGAAAGTTTTTCCAAACGCTTGATAGAAATGAATGAAAGAATTCAATCTTGGCGAGAAAAAGGTATATCATTACATCCCGGGGAAAAAATATACCCTCATGAATTACTTGATTGGGAGGCAGAAATACCTGAAATCGAGATTATGGCTCAATCTCAATATGATACAAAAATTCAATGGGATCGCTTCAAGAAAATTTGGCCTGAAAAAGCCAGCTCTATTCAACCGGATGTTGAAGATTTACAAGAATCAGAAAAACTCATTCAAGCAGTAGAGTCAATGGAATTATGGCACAAATCAAAGGAGTTGGATTTTCTTGATTTAGTAGAAAAGTGGAAGGTTAAGGGGTTCATCATGGATTTTTGGCTTGAACAAGGTAAAGAAAACCTTCAAGATGCTTTAACAGATCTCACCATGAAAGATGAAGAATATTCGCTTGCCTACAGCATAATTGGCCAGTGGCATAGTTTGGATTTTTCTGTTTCTAAAAGTCACGAACTCGGCCAAATTGAAAGTACAATTCTACAATCAATTCCAAATAGAGAACAACTTAATGATTTTCAAAAAAATATGGAAATCCATGCAAAAAGAACGATTCGCCATCGGAAGCTTCTCGAAGCCGAGTGGCGAATGTTAAAGACAAAGTTTGGCATGGCAGAAACCGATACTCATCGTTTCAATTTGGCCGAATTTGAGTCATTCATCTCTCAAAACCAAAAACAAATGAATCAAAACAGTGGGATAGACCGATTATCGCTCCGTATTCTCAAACTCATTGAAGAATGGGCCCTGCNAGGATTCAATACCGACGGTCTTCAAAANATGTCAAAAGTTGATGAGGCCGAATTAAGGGCACAATTTTCTAGTATCACATCACAAGTAAAACAACATCATCTTTTGAGAAAGAGATTATCCGTACTTCCTTGGAACCGTAGCGAAAAATTGTTTGAGGAAGTTAATGATGAGTTACAACGACCGGAACGCCTCTCGTACATTGAACGTACCCTGAAAAATTACGCTCTTGAGTTGTCAAAACTTCCCGAAAATAACGTCGAAAAATCACGAGAGTTGTGGAAGCCGAAGCCGATACTATCNCGAATTGCCCCCGCCAATTCAAAGATCTCAACCCCTCAAGATGATGCCCTAGAAGCGATTCTAGAGGCAATGGAAACTGATGAGGTTGAACTCGAATCTTCTCACACTGAAAATCACCCTCCAGAACAAAAAATTATCATCACTCCAAATACTGAATCCAATGATAGAAACAAAACCCCTATCGACAATAAGGAAAATCGTGTATCTGTTGAATATATCCCTAAGAAAACAGAGCCTAAGCCCTCTAAGCAACCCTTGAGTGAAGAAATTATAAATCCTGATTCCACGCCTTCACAGGTAAACAAGTCGGTTTCAGAAACCTCTACCAGCGATAATACATCGATTAAACTATTTTTCCAAGCAATCGGCTTAGAGGAAGAAGAATTGATATCTAATAATGTAAAAAGGAGTATTGGCGTTCAAATTGGTGTTAGTCCAAGGGACATGCGTATTGATCGTATGCTTCGCCTTTTTCTTAGAATCATAGACATTGAAAGTCAGCAATTGCAAGAGAAATTAATTCATAATCTCATTAAATCTGCAAATTCGATAAAAAAATGGACAAGAAATAGATTATCAGCAAGGCATCAACCAAGCACCGGAAATCTATTACTCGATGCAAAGGTACTCGGCGAGGTACTACACAGAATACCAGGGCCTGGTTTGGTAGTTCCACTTGAAAAAGATGAGCTGCCCCTGCCATCTGTCAAAGATTTGCATGAACTCGAAGCTAGCGTTCAGTCTTTTGCTGCAATGGCACAAATACCCTCCACTGGAGGAATCAATGCTTCAACTTAGATCTTTGAAAATATCATCAGCCTCTTGAGTGGAAAGATGTGTTTCCCTTGGCGAGGCTAACACATTCACAGATGGAGCAGGACGGATGTCGTTGTTTGAAGGCTGAAACATTGAACTCATTTCTGGAGGAGGTGTTGGTTGACCTAACGCCATCATTGGGGGCGGGGGAGGGATTTGACCCATACCTGCTGGGGGTGGTGGAGGTGGAACTTGACCCATGCCTGCTGGAGGTGGTGGAGGGATTTGACCCATACCTGCTGGAGGTGGTGGAGGTGGAACTTGACCCATACCTGCTGGAGGCGGTGGAGGTGGAACTTGACCCATACCTGCTGGAGGCGGCGGAGGTGGAACTTGACCCATACCTGCTGGAGGCGGCGGAGGAGCTTGGTCCATACTCACTTGTGGCACAGAAGGGATTGGTCCGGGAACCGATGGTTGGGTTTCTTGAGAATGTAATTCACTTGATTCATTATGGTTGGGTGATGGGGGNTGAGGTTCCTGTGCTGGCATCGAAGGCGGCTGTTGGCCTGACTCAGCCTGTTCAGTAACGAGGTTCTGAGGTTGGGTTACAGTTGGTTGGTTTGGTTGTATGTTTTGAGTGTCAAGGGGATNTGGNACAGGANTAAATTGCTGTTGATCTTGTACAATCTCTTGATTTGTCTGTTGNTGTGCNAAGTCAACACTCTCATTCACATTTACCACCTTTTCACTTAATTTTGAAGATATATCAGATTGCTTTTGAAGAAGAGATTGATGGTGGTTATTCGCTAATTGTTCTGCTTTTTTTGTGATGGCTGTAGTATCAAAANGATTACCTGAGAGTATTGAAAGAAAGGCTTGGTCAATATGCTCCATCGAATAATCAGTTAGTTCACGATTTGAGCGCCATCTATTCACGAAAAAGCGATGTGATCCTGAACTTGTTACTATGGAGAACTTTTCTGGGTCCATGATCTGAAGTACTGTGAATACGCCTCCTAAAATAACCAAAAGCAAAAATGGCATCCCAAGTAAGATTGTCGCAAGGACTCCTGTACCTAGAAGAACCCACCATATCTGACGATATGTATCAAGCCAATCATATCTCACGTGAGTATATCCAGAAAAGGTTTCTTTTCGAATAACAAGTAAGTCCTCAACCTTCTTTGTGGCTCCTATCCTATGAGCACGTACCATCTTCAAAATGTCCTCATCAACCACGAGTGATAGACACATATTTCCATCTGAAGACTCCTTTATTGGGAACTCAGCATCCTGATTTGATGCTCTGACTCCTTTAGATTCCAGACGGGTTGGGCCATTTATCNCCCAACTGAATGTCGACTCAAAAAATATCAAAATTGCAAGGATGATGCTGAGAATTGAAAACCAAGCGCTGAATCCAAAACTGAGTTGCATTCCAGATAAATCTGGTAACATAAACATCCAAATCATTACTCCAAAAAAGTGTGCGGAAATGGTTCCTACAAAAAATGGATGAGGGAGACTTTTAGATGGGTTCATTAGCCTTCTTGCTGCAAAAATGGAGCACACAAAATAACCAATGCAGGATAATGCCATAGGGATGAATCCGAACAATCCTGCTGAAGAAAATGCACCAATATCTTCACAGGCATCGTACAATGCTGAGGTTGAATTATTTCGAGTGGGGTATAATTTTGAACAATTCTCATATTCTTGTGAATAATCGGTTTCTAATTCATTACATTGCTCATCATCTAAATTATTTGTAGAGGTTATGTCTTCACAAATAACCGAATGAGATTCAAATAACCCTAATTCAGTTCTCGAATACTCCTCGATGAGAGGTTGATCTCCAACGAGTACATCNTCNCTGTTTTTCACGATGCTGTTNACATACCAAGCATTGGTNCTTAATGCAAGCAAAAGAAGAACAAAGGAGAAGGAAAAAAATGCTAATCGTAATTGAGAAAAGGCATCTCTTTGCATAATTGTTTGGAATTTTGATTCCATCTCACTAAACGTAGATTCGTGAAAAGGTTCTATTTCCAAATNAGTTGATGGGTCCTCGCCGGATTCTTCCATGNANAGTATTACCAAAAATTAGGACTTTAAGTTGCCCCTTATTCTTTGGTCATTGGTGCTGATCTGCTAACCAAACTTTTACTTCACTAGAAGACGAACAGTCTTTTCCTGCAGTCTGGCCGACAACATTCTCAATCGCTGATTCACTCGCAATTTCGATGGTTCTGCCGCTTACTGGACCATTGAACACAATCGCAACAGCTCCTTCCGATTCACCTGCTGATTTTGCAAGCGATTTAGGGCCAATCGGATCTGAAATTGTTCCATCTATTCCGACAAANACTGCGTGATTTTTGTCTAGGTCTTCGAGTTGATCAAAGTACTCTTGNATTTCTGCCGGGGCGGTCTCCGTGACTTCGTTCTTCGTGACTTCGTTCTTCGTTTCCTCTTTGTCTTCATCTTTAGAAAGACGATGNGCAAATTTTGAGGCTTCTTCTTTATTACTCAAGCACTTTGTTGCTGTCTTTTGAGGGAGTAATTCCCACTCTTGCCCAGGTGGCGCTTGAGCCACATAATCTACTTTCATCATT
This sequence comes from Methanobacteriota archaeon, assembly GCA_002699425.1. Lineage (GTDB taxonomy): Archaea > Thermoplasmatota > Poseidoniia > Poseidoniales > Poseidoniaceae > MGIIa-K2. Next base: position 20,520 of record PABV01000056.1, on the reverse strand, counting down.
TCAAAGAGTTGGCGGAAAAGCATCTCTCCCCCACGGTCACCATCGATGGCTAGTGTAACATTTGATTTACTGTTAACAAGTTCAATCAATTCAGGTTTAATGTCGCCTGCTCCATCACAACTGATTGCATTTTTGATACCGAAACCAAGTAGGTTACGGACATCATTTCTGCCTTCTACGACAATAATTGCTTCACTTGATTTCGCGTTTGGACCGCAGGTCAAACCCGCATAGCTNGTGGCTGTCCCAGTTGTTAATACGCTGCGAACTTCTTCAATCACCGTTTTTGAAGCGGCTTCGCCTGAATTAACCATCCCCAATAGTAGTTCTTTTGCCCTTTGAACCACTGAGGTTCTTTTTGTGACTCTTACATCTTGAATCTCACTTACTGCTATNTTAGCAGCGCACGGCCCAATTCGGTCGATTGTCTCCAGAGAACTACCTATAATCGCCGTTTCTACATTATCCATGGAAGAAGGTATGAGGATCTTTCCAGATACTTTTCCTCCTTTGCTTTCTAACTCGACATCAACATGTCCTATGCGAGCAGTTCTCTGTAATTTTCTTAATTCTAATTCATCTCCAAGAAGGCCTTCAGTTTGACCCATNATTGCTCCAATGATATCTTTCCTCTGAACCGAGCCATTGACATCAAGTTTTGCAATGATTAGGTATTTCATCGCCTTTCCTGTTTGCTTATTGTTTGATTTTCTTCCCATTATCTCACCTTGTTTTCACAACGTCTAATTCTTTAGAGCATCTTGCCCCAAATGTTTGCAAATGCAAACGTGAATTGGATGTGAACAGTAGTTGCTGGTTGGGTTTCCTTTTTGAATCCTCTTGAAATTTCAAAGGTGAACATCGATATTTTCGTACGGAAGGATTTCAAGGGGGTGGCACACATGCGAATNCGTGGCGGGGATTACAGTAGGCAGTTTGCAAGTCTTTCGAACCACCATTGAAGTTATGTTAATCGATGGTGTTCTCACGAGAGAAGAGCAACGTCTTTGTGTTTCACTAGCAAATAATCTCAGACTGTCGAATGAAGAACCTGCAGAGATTTACGCAGCAATAAGGGAAGGAAAAGAAACCGAATCAGGCAGAGATATCTCCGATGTTGAACAAAGAAACATCTACAAAAAAATCTACGAAGTTGCAATTGTGAACGCTTCCCTATCCCAAGACGAATTTCGCGTGATGGCTCACCTTAGAGAACAATTCGGGATTGATGACCAAGAACATCAAAAAATTGAAGATGAGCTTAAGCATATCATGAAAGAACGATTTGAAGATGAAAATGTGTTAGAAAAAATGCTTGGAACGCTAAAAGATTCCGTTTCAATGGTAGGGAATTTATTCGATAGCGTTCGAACAAAGAGCGCCTGAGGGGTCATCCATTGACATTTACTAATGTTGATGATTTTCTCGAATCTGTCCCTGTAAAACATCGAGTAAAGCCAAACCGTTTGATGAAAATCATCCGCGAAGCCTACACGTGGGGCGTTCCTCCAATGATTGCAAAATCAATGACTGATCGGTTAAATGAGAATAAAGAATATTCCTTCCATTTGGGAACAACTGATCCTGAGCTAAGGAAAATTGCATCATGGGTTTTTACCAACATTAACGACGCGAAAACAATCCAATCATTCATTGAAAAATTATGGAAAAGACACGGACGTGAAGACGTAAAACTCGCTGGGATTATGACGGCTAACCTACCGTCTTGCGAATGGGAACTATGGCTTCGTAATCTTCACAAATCAGAGCCGATTGAAGCAATATTGGAATTTATAGAAGANATGAAAAAAGCAGGACAGCCTTTTCCTGATGGAAATGCACTCACCNCGTGGTGGAGTAAAGATTCAATGCATCATCAAATCGTCGTTCTTCTATGCCAATTTGTGACTCCTCCTGACCTTGACATCATCAAATCCGCTCCCAAAGGGGGTTATGTTTTTGAAAAGATAAGAACCAAGATTCTTGAGAGTGAAATTGATGAGATTGTTTAACTTCCCAAGGATATGTCAGAAAGATTTCTACCTCCCGACGACCCGGTGTTAGAAGAAGTTCTGGATTGGACTGTTACTAGGGATGCTTCAGATATTCGTCAGTTACTCGAATGGTTACCAAAGGCAAAGAGTATGAAAGAGAGAAAGGCTTTACTCAATAAAGTTCATCTCTTACTATCGGAGATGGAAGATGCATTAAATGAATTAGATATCCTTCACTGAATCATATGTATACGGCACTGATTCTGGCAGGNGGGCTTTCTTCAAGAATGGGTCAAGACAAAGCNTTCATGCATGGAGGNGTCCCTCGTTTAGCAAATGAATTAAGACAAAGTGGCTGCACGAAAATTATCGTTCTATGCGGTAGTACAAAGAGGGTTGAAATGTTTGATGAAGAGTGTTGGCCTGACCCAGAAGGTATCGAATGTCTCGCCGAAGTTATCCGATGGGCTATCAAAAAACTAGAAGGCGTGATTCAATTAGTTCCCTGTGACGCTTTTTTAGTTTCATCGGAATTCTTTACAAAAATGCGTATTGGTGTACCGCTTGATGGNGATCACAGACGCCAACCACTNTTGGCTCGAATTAGAAAAAATAGTGATCTCATTAACTCAAACCGTATTGAAACCATGTTTCAAAATATTCCATCCATAAGGCTACCAGAGGTTATTCATGAAATCAAAAACTTCAACAATCTCAATGACTTCACTGAATTGTGATTTCTCCTGAAGCCAATGCATCGATGACTACAGGGTACAAAATGTGCTCTGCTTTTTTTACCCGATTTGACAAAGATTCGATGTCATCATCCGGATAAACCGGTAACTTTTCTTGGGCGATGATGGGGCCTGCATCAACCTCTGTATCAACAAAATGAACGGTGCAGCCAGATTCTTTTGCTCCGTCCGCAAGTGCATCTCTATGAGCATGNGCTCCTGGATAATTTGGTAATAATGAAGGGTGAATATTCANCAACCTTCCTCGCCATTTCTTTACGAAATTATNGGTAAGTATTCGCATATATCCGCTCAAAATAATNNCCTCAATTTGGTATTCGTCGATTATATTTTGAATTAAATCTTCATGAAAGATTCTATTTTCTTTNGCGGAATACTTATNTGGCAAAGGAATGATTTCAACTGGGATTTCTCTTTTTTTTGCTTTTTCNATNCCTCCTGCATCGGACTTATCGGTAACTGCAACAAAGGTCTGNTGGGAACAGTCTTTGTTTTTTTGATGGTCGAGAAGAGTGGCCATGCCTGAACCTGAACCTGAAAAAAAGATAGCCAGACGCAGTGGATCGTTTGTAGTTGCAACTCGAGGTAGCACCCACTCGCCGGTCATGATGTTTCCAAACATTAAACTCTCATTATTTCTTTTATGCTGGGTTTTTTTTACCTATGGNTGTAGGCACGGTCATGGGTGAAGATGCTGAGGCTGAAACCTCAACAGAAGCGATTATAGAAATGGTCCTTTCTGAACATAAACCAACAAGGAATCCCGTCGCCAAGGTAATTTGGGTTATTTTAGGTACCATTTTTGTCATTTTTGCATACATAGGTATTTTTGTTCCAGGGTGGCCTACCACCTCATGGTTAGTTGCTGCTGCATTTTGCTTCGCACGCTCAAGCCAGAAAATGTTCAAATGGTTACTTACAAACCCGATCTTTGGAAAAGCGTTACTTCAATATTATCAATCTGGAAAGACCTTGCCTCTTCACTCAAAGATTCTTATCATCGGAATTTTAGTATTAGTTTCTACGATTTCGATTATCGGATTAACTCAAGCCGGAGATCCTGGTTTTGGACAAACTACGATTGCCGTCGTAGCCCTGGTTGGAGTTTGGTTCATATCAGTGAAGGTGCCGACATCAAATTAGTTAATGTCGGAATAATCTTCGATTTGTAAAAACCATTGAAATGCCTCTACTCTTTGCTTCATCAATCACTTCTTGGTCACGAATACTGCCGCCTGGTTGAATCACTAATTTCACTCCAACATCACCTGCTTGTTCAATCCCGTCTTTGAACGGGAAAAAGGCATCACTAACCAATATGCTATCTTTGGCGCGCTCACCTGCCCTCCTTGCAGCAATTCTGACCGCTTCAACACGACTTGTTTGGCCCGGACCTATCCCTACAGTTGCTAAACCTTGAACGAGAATGATGGCGTTTGATTTGACCTGCTCACAAACTAAACTTCCAAAGATCATACTTTCTTTTTCAAGAGTACTGATTTCATTATTTGTGACAACACAATGATATTTTGATTGAAAGGCGGGTGGTTCCTCTGTTTGTACTAACCAACCTCCATCAATCGGTTTGTGAACTGTTTTCCGCTTTAGTGGAGGTATAGTTTGATTTTCACAATCGAGAGTGAGGAGTCTTCTATTTGATTTCTTCATAAGAAGAGATTTCGCGTCTGAATCCCATCCTGTGGCCATTAACACCTCGATGAACAATGGTGTCAAAGCCTCTGCAGTAGAATATTCTAATGGTTGATTGAAACAAATGATTGAGCCAAACGCTGACTCAGGATCACTAGCAAGCGCAGATTGGTAAGCCTCTAACTGGGTTTTTCCTAAAGCCACACCACAAGGGTTGTTGTGTTTCACGATTACACAAGAATGNGGAGTGTCTCTCCAAGAGTAAGTNGCCAAGGAACGAGAAAGGCGTAAACAAGCATCTGCATCAGCATAGTTATTGTATGACATCGCTTTTCCTCCCTCAACGAGAGCTCCTGTAAGCAATGCTTTCTCATAAGGTCCACTTTTGAGATATAATGCTGCTGATTGATGAGCGTTTTCTCCATAACGGAGTTGCTCAACATGATGAGAACTGTGAAAATGNTAGCGGGGGTAAAATTGTGCTTGCTCATCAGAATTATCAAAATCCTCAGGTTGACCAANCCAGCGTTTGTGAAGTGTGTTTGCTATTTGAATATCATAATCGGCTGTATGTTGAAAAGCCTCCAATGCAAAATTTCTTTTTGTCTTTATTGGGATGTNGAATATACCGCATTTTTTGATATGTTCAATGGCTGAAGGATATTGATTTGGAGAGGTCAGCGTGAGTACGTGCTGATGGTTTTTGGCAGATGCTCTAATTAGCGTTGGNCCCCCAATGTCAATCATTTCCAAGAGCCCATTTTCATCAATGGTTTCTGACTTCGTTGCTTGAACAAAATCATAGAGATTAACCACAACCAGTTGAATCGGAAGATACGATAATTGCTCAAGCGTTTGCACATCTTGCGCAAGNTGATAGCGGGCTAGTAAAGGTGCATGAATGGCAGGATGAAGGGTTTTTACACGCCCTTCAAAACATTCAGGATGTCCTGTAACCTCTGACACATCAATCACATCAATGCCTGAATTTCTTAGCAGTTTTGCAGTACCNCCTGTAGATAAAATTTCAAATCCTTGACNNACCAAAAAATGAGCCAAAGTGTCGACCCCTGATTTGTCAAAAACACTCAACAGAGCNCTGGGTTTGACTGATTTGCCCATAATCAATCACCTCGAGCTGAAATGACTTGATCTACTCGTAGAAGGGCGCATGATGTTTCTGTGGCGATAGAGATGCTCTGNCTGGTAACTTCTGTTGCATCCCATGCTGTCATGAGGTTTTTTACCTCTCCAAACTCATCGATGCCAGCAAGATCTTGATCTTCACGATGCTTCGATCTTAATTTGAGTAACCCATCTAACTTGTTTGTCCCCGCATTATCAAGCAGTGTTGAAGGGATGGCTTCAAGCGCACGTGCGAATGCTTCCATTCCTAGCCGCTCCCTCCCACTTTGTTGTTCAGCTATTGTGCGTATTTCAAGGGCTGCCGCAATATGTAAATTGCCACCTCCCAGGATAACAGAATCATGAGCAATCGCTAAACAAGAAGATCGCAAAGCATCATAAATCGTTCGAATCAATTCCTCGGAAGATACGCCTTGGTTACCACCAACAACGAATGTTGCAAGACTTGAGGATGGAGAGCCGTAAAAATAGTGTTTTTCTTTGAAACCTTCTTCATCCCGTAATCTCATNCGTTCGTATTTGAGCATGTTTCCTAAATCTGATGGTTCGACGTCATCAAGATGATCGATGATGTTGCAATCAAAAACTTGCGCCAAGTCCAACAACTGGTCCTCNTGTAAGTCGGATACAACCAAGATGCTTTCATCTGCGAGTTTATGTGAAATCGTTTTATCGCAACTTCCTGAGGTAAATACAGCCTTTACGCCTGTCTTGATTACTTTTTCCCACTTTTCTTGCAACAGGGTTTTTTCCTGCTGAGAAAATGCTCTGAACTGGTCTGGAGTTGAGATTTCTATTTCTGCCTCTCTGGAGGGTTTTTCTAATTCAAGAGGGCATGAAAGCACCATCACCTTTGATGATTTCAGTGTATGTGGAAAACGATCTAAAGAGAGTCTTTTTTCGATGATACAGCCTTTGAACCAATTTGAGTCGAAAACAGATCCTTCATCTGCTTTTGCCATTCTGATATCTTCATAATCGGGAGAGGATTGCGATAAAAGCAAATCGTGTAGTAACTTTGCCAAAAAGTCTCTTTCATCTCCGCTTACTCTTCCTGACATTGCGGTTTGACAAACTGCCTCGAGATGGTTTTTCAATGGTTTGCTTCTCTTTTCNATAATCTCTTCGGTGACGGCATGCGCTCGTTGGAATCCTTCTACAATTTTAAGCGGATGAACATTTTTTGCCATCAATCTACCAGCTTCNCTCATAAGTTCTGATGCGATGATGACGGTCGAAGTTACGCCATCGCCACATGTATTTTCCTGNCTCTGTGCAAGTGAAACAAAGGCTTTAGCTGCTGGATGTTTTACCAANAACTCTGATACAATTTTTGCTCCGTCGCTGGTTACCGCCGTCTGTCCAGATGATTTATACATCATTTTNTCTAAACCATTAGGCCCATATGTTCGACGTAAGATATTCCCAAAAGCAATGGAAGCATCTACGAGTTTTTGNGTGACTGCAACGCCACTAGTTACAGTTGTACTCTGTCTAACAATACTNACCGGCCCCCGNCCAGAACCATCGGTGTTCGGCGGCATCATGATGACCCAAATCCCAAGCCTTCAAGAATGCTGCTTTCAAAAAAGAAACAGGTAAAACCACGCCAATGATGTAATTCCCATGAGTGTTGAGGTCCAGACAAGGTGCTGCATCGCAGATTCCGGTAGTNTTTCTCCTTCCCCGGTGAGACGGCGGCTTTCTTGGCTCTCATCATGTCTTGATTTCCATGAATATCCTGAAGCTGTCAAACCAAATGACATCAATGCTAAAAGAAAAAAGCAAACTTTGCTTGATGCAATAGTGAAGCCTTCGTCATACCATTGAAGGATTTCTGGTCCTCCAATGATAATTGCGGTCGGCATTAGAGGAATAAGGTACGAGACTACATATGAAAGCGCGGTCCTTTTCCGTATTTCATTNCCAGATGAATTCAGGTTTTCATGTCGCCAAACAAAATGCCAACCTGCCCAATCGGAGACTATCATCAAAACACTCGCCCCGACGGCCCACAGGAGTATTTCTGACATGGATGGNGTTTTTCGTTTCCCATGATGAAGATTACGCATATTTTTTAACGTCGTTTCTTCTTATTTCTCTTCTTCTTTTGTGGTTTCCAATCATCTTGGTGAAATCCAAAATCTCCCATTGACATACCTTTAGATTTCTCAATTCGCATATCTCTTGGCATTTCATTGATGGATAAAACTTTCAATTTTATTCCTCCAAGTTCGTTTTCAAGGGCCCGGATGTTTTCTCCTCCCTTCCCGATAACTGTTGCGATCATACCGGATGGCACATAAATCTCTGCAGAACGGTCTGATGTGAATTTGACTCCAGATTGAACACCGACCCACTCTCGAATGTAATCAACTAATTTTTCACCAGCCATTTCCATCATTGGAGATTTNCGCCTTTTTGAACCTCCAACTGGAACAACAGCAATCTCTGAACCGAAGGCGAACATTTCATGCGTTACTTCGCCATTAGGAAACCGGACAATTTCGATTACCGGACGAGCAAGTTCTTCTTGCATGCCAGAGGGTGGTTTAACGGTCATTCGAAGTTCAAGAACTTGTGAAATCGATCCTTTCTCCACATGGATTACCGTATCTAAAACCTGTGAGACAAGTCCTAATTCCACCTTCCCAATCAGTCGTTGGATGGCNTCCAAGGCAGAATTTGCGTGTGTTACTCCTAGAAGACCAACNCCCGCAAGACGAACATCTGAGAAAATCTCAAAATCCCGAGCCCGGCGAACTTCATCAAATATTACAAAATCTGGCCTCACCAGGAATATAATTTCTGCAGTTTTTTCCAAATCNCCCTCCAGCGGCGAGTATTGAGTAATTCGTTGAGGTAATTGTAGATCACGAGGAGATTCCATGGTTTTCACCATTGCTCCGATTTCCCCATCAAGATACTCTGCGATGGCTTGNGCGAGTGTGGTCTTTCCAGATCCNGGTCGNCCGGAAATAAATACNCCCCGATGGTGATCGGATAATCTCTCAATCAGTTTTTGCTCCAATTCATAATCTGAAAGTGATAATTTTGCCACGGGACGAACGATGGTCATCTCTCTTGAATCGCCAAACGGGGGACGAACNGAGGTAATACGAAGGTCTCCTAATTGAATGACACGGCACCCCTCTCGATCAATCTCAAGAAAACAATCGCTTCGGTGTTGGTTCGAATCAATTAGGTCCATCAATTGATGCTCAAGATTCTCAAGGTCAAGATTGTCAAATGGTGGTGAATCTATGTCCATCAATCGAAGATTTTTGATGTCTCCTCTCTTTGCTCTTGGTGGGCAATCTGACTTAAGGAACAATGTGCTTATATCTGATTCTAATAAATTTTCCAGCCTTTCCGGCAATGTTGGATGATCTGCATGTGTCGCCATATAATCACAGACCTTGGATTCAGTTCCGAGCTGGTTCAAGTGCGTAATATGTCCACCATANATAAAGACAGACTAATCCCGAACATACAAACGATGCGCCCCATGGTATCTCAATAAATCGGCCAAGGTATGCAATTAGAATGGTTCCCACAATGAAAACCAACCAAGAAAATACAACCGTTGAATTTATGTTCATTTCCTTCTGAACCATTGACCAATTTCTGACAGAAAAAATAATTGCGGAGAAAATTGAAATTGCGATGAAAATAAATGCTCCATCAAGTAACTTTCCCGTATAAAATACGGCAACAGCGGATGTGATGAAGCCAATAATTGCCGTATTCAACATTGAACGAATGGCAGAGGACATGATGTAGCCAAATGGTGATAATTATTCAATTTGGCCTTATGATTTCCTTTAGTATGCCTGCTTTTTCTAACAAACGGAGACATCGCATTGTTGCTCCAAAATCCGGGAAATACGACCAATCCTCTCCTTGTTTTTTTCGTTTCATTTCCGANAGGAAAGCCTNTGTTTGAAGTTTCAATGGTTTCGTGAAAGGTTGAATTGGAATATTTTTTGTAAGGCCNTTTTGGCAAACCCTCAATCCTTGGTTTTTTTGTGGATTGATCATAATCGATCCTTTTTCTCCGGTNAGGACTATCTCGAAAACATTTTCAGAAAAGGAATACCCTGTTTCGATCTGGGCGCTTATTCCCTGTGGAAATAGGAAACTAGCGAATCCTTTTTCATGCGATGTCTCAAAAATAGTAGANGTGGGTTCAGCTTCGCCTGCAAAAAAGCATGCTAGGTCTATTCCATGTATTCCCAATTGTGACATCGCTGGAAAGTCTGAGTGGTTCGGCTGCGTTTTCTTCCGTTGATAGGTTATAGAATTCAAACGTCCAATTTGACCATGTTGAATCAAATGTTTTGCCTTTTTTATTCCCAAATGGTGGCGTAAAAGCATACCTACGTAAAGGAGGCTTCCATTTTGCTGAGCTAAATTCATAATTTTCGTGGCAGAATTTAAGTCCGTAGCCAGAGGCTTTTCTACCAACAAGTCGTGTCCACTTTTCAATAAAATTTCTGCAAGTTCTGCATGGGTTTGTGAAGGTGTTGCGATGATGACTCCGTCTGCNTTTAAATTATGCACATCCAACANTTTTTCATCAGCCACCCTGACTTTGTTCAGANTGTGCTCATCACGATCTATGATTGTTAATTTGCTGATCAGGTTGTTTTTTTTCANTTCATCAAGTACTGATAAATGCCTCATGCCCCAACGACCAACTCCAACAAGCCCAATGTGCATGAATTTCGCCTACACATAATGCGTCTCTGCGCTTCTATCCCGTAATGCTTCAATATCCAATTGAAAATCTAAAACCTGAGATTCATTGGAGAAATCAAAAACCTGTTGTTGATTGAAGCCATGTTCTGCGAATACTTTCGGTGAAAAATGGAGCCCNTTTTCTCCAATATATTTTGCTCTAGAAACCATAGTAGTGATTCGACAATAACCTTTCACCCACAATGCCAATGCCGTAATTGCGTCTTGAGAAGTAGGAGATTTCCATGGCCACCTGGGAAATGGGGCATTCAACCATTCTGCTTTTGAAACCTGATGGCCNTCTCTGACTTTTCTCCCTTGTTTCATCCAGCGGCGGATAAAGAAAAACCGTATTCTGCGATGAGGTCTTGAGGAGTAGTCAATTNCAGCCAAATATTTCGATTCATATTCGTAAAGGATTTCNTTTATGTCTTCCCAAACGGTTCTTCTCATGCAGTATCCCCAAAAATGACGGTTTGTGAAAATAATTTTTTGCAGTTGTTTTGATTGTATGTTTTTCTCATCCGGATTGAGATTAAATGCCATGACCGTGCCTACATCTGAAAACTTTGAAGTCCAATCATCAAGCGATAAGACCGTTCTTAGATAGTCCGGNTTAAGTGTCATATCATCCTCAAATAATACGACTCTGTCATATTTCTGATTATCAAANAGTTCTCGTCGTGCATCGATGAGGTGACGTCCAATCCCCCAATTTTCATCTCTAGTTACAATAACTGGATCTTGAAAATTNCTTTCATTGACCATGCTTATGATTTCTGATTGCTTTGCATTTGGGCCGCCGTCAAGATATACGTGTAAATCGGCCTGATGTGCTTCTGCATTTTTTTCTAAACTTTTTATCGTTTTTTCAAAATAATCAAGTCTATTGAAGCCAAGCAAAAGAAGAGCTGTTTTCATAATCATTCCTCAAGGATTATGTCTTCATCGGGGCGATAAATGATGGCTACACCAATTAAGGAAATGACNGCTGTTAGTGGATGAAATATACCAAACCCTAACAAAAAACCGTTATCTTCTTGTTCAATAATTTCAGCTGTCAGGTTCAAGGTTTCGTTCACCCATCTTGCTGAATCGATNACTCGGATTGGATAATTNATCCTCCAACTACCNGTTTTTCCAAGTTCTATTGAAGTGNCAAACCTAAATGTCTCTTCGGAAGAAGCATTAAGCATGAATTTATTCGATTCCCAAATCACTTGACCATCTTCTTGGATGTGTTGCAATGTAGCGTTAACTGCACTTGCATGTCCTTGATTTTGAATCTGCACCTCTATTTCAGAGCCTGCCACTGTAATACTATCAACAACCAACCTTGCCCGCCAAAACCATACGTTCTCAATTAAATATCTCATCACGTCCATTTCTTCATCAAGGCGCTCGTTCAAAGCTTCAACGGAGCCGGGAATAAATTGTTCATCATCTGTCTCAAAAGTGAAAGTCGGATAACCCATCACGCCATAACCGTAATCGCGNCTCGTACCNCAATTGGGATACANCCCCTGGTTAGCATTCTGTATTGGAATATCTGAAATATTGGCATGNACTTCATCACGGATGTGATGATATAATTCCCAATCTGGAGGTTGTTCTGGCCACTTNCCCCATGGGTAGAGCATGATCCAAACTCCTGTGTGCATGGTTACATAGAGATCTGCATCTGGTACAACGTCATTCATGTATTTTGAATTCGCAAATGTCTCTGCTTCGCTAAATGCACTGCTTCCAGGCTGNGTTGTTGGGCATGTATTCCAATAATGATCATAATTACGATTTAGATCAACTTGGTTGATATTCCAACGAGTGTCAAAGTCGTTTCCATCAGGATTAAGCATGATGAGGATGTGAATCTCTGAGTTCTGGAGAGCNCGAATTGCTTCCTCATTACCATCATTCCATCCATCGATATACCATTTTGCNGATANCCATGCAAGAGCGGTTCCCAGGTACTCGTTACCATGATGNCCTCCATCAATGTAGATGANTTCTTTATCACTTCCGTTAATTTTTGTTTCCATAGACCAATCNGATAACCGAACCACCCAGAGTGTTTTTCCAAGTTCAGATTCACCGACNTCAACCAAGTCGACAATATCTGGATTGTCGTCTGCCCAATTGTTGACTTCAATTGTCATCGCTGCCCAAGTCATGTGAACATGATCGTCAACAGGCTCTCCGGGCCATTCNGTTTGAGCGTTTACTATTGATGGAGTNAGGACGAGAAATGCAAGAAAAACAGCCAGTCCTCGCATGGTTTGGCCACGTATGGTCTAATATGTAAATCAGAGTATTTGGGGTGAAAANTTACATCACAAAGAACCTATCTTGAATGAAAATAATTTTTGATACGGATGTGTCAAGATTCATTTGGAGGTGGCGGGCTACCTGATGAGTCCGAACCTTCTGTTTCACTGCTCTCATGCTCTTCTTTTTCTTCTTCCGATTGAGAAGATTCACTCTCACTTTCTTCCACGTTGTAATAATCATAATATGTGGAAGGAGAAAGTGTTACTTCATCAACTGTCTCCAAGGAGCTCAAGTTAGTCACTGTCACTCCNCCTGAAGAAATTGCATAGACAAAATCACCCATGAATATTGACCGACGAATATTGTAATCATTCCAATAATACTGCTTTGAATCACGGTTGTAGAAGTCTGAGTGATCTTCAGAACCATAGATTGACAGGTTTGAATCTGATACATTGATGAGCATTAATTTTGATACAAAATCATAATGCCACCAAGAATAATCTTGAGCATGGACATAACGATAGACTGACATGGGGACTGCTAGAAGGCCTTTCGGCGCCCAGTATTGGAAGGCTTTGTGTTCATAAGTTGCTTCGGATGAGGCCCAAACCCATTCATTTGATGTTTGATTTGAGGACAATGGTGTAATTGAAATAACATCGGTCCTTGTTGGATTACTCATATTTGAGACATCGAATAGCGATATCTGAATTTGTCTCCAATCTAAATCGAGTCCATCTTCACCTGGACCATATCCAATGGTGAGTAANCGGTCATCAGACAGGGGATGGATNTATGTTGAGACTCCAGGAATTTCCAATTCNCCCATGATGACTGGATTGGATGGATTGCTCAAATCGATCGTCCATAATGGATCAATATTTCGAAATGTAACGATATAGGCTTTATCCTCAACAAAGCGACATGACCAAATTCTCTCAGTAGGAGCAATGCCAACCACACTTCCAATTTCTACATATCGTATACTCTGATTGGATTGTATCTCTTGTTCGAGTATCACTACTTGGCTTGACATTGGTTCTGGATTGTCAAGCCACCACTGATTCCATTGACCTGTTGTAGTCGCAACNCGAATATGGCCTTCATATTCTGAAATGGAAAATTGATTCAAAATTGTTCCATTGACCCTTCCAGAACCAATATACTCCGTATCTCCTGCATCTGAAATATCAAAAACGTGAATATTTGTAGCTTCATCACCGTCATNGTCTCCCCAAAACCACCACCAATCCCAACTATTTTCTGTCAAAATGAGTGTGTCTGCGCTGGCGTAAACAAGTGGATGATTGCCCATTATGTGATCTGCCTCAAATGATAANGATTCTGATAACAAATCCATAGTAAAAATAGAAATGAATCCCCTATTGCTCGAATCCTTTGGTGCCACGAAGTCAACGCATTCGCCGTCATCAAGATCATAAGTTACGACAGTGTTTTGTTGTTTTTCATAGACTTTGGGCAATAAATCAGTCACATTCATTCCATCAAGCGTATTTCTGTTTGCGAGNATNGCATCATTTGCGGCTTTGAGTCGCATTTCTTTGCGCAAGGGATCTTCGTAATCAAGGTCATAATACTCACTTGGCAAATTCAACCATGAACGAAGGTTTGGGATATTCATCCAAGCATATGTAACGGCACGGACCGAACCATCTATTTCTCGTGCAGTATTGTAGTATCCTTCAATGTATAATTCGCGCACGATTTCGGGTGTCGACCGGTTCGTTAAATCGATGACAGTGAACTTAGTGAGCGTGTTAGTACGCCAATTTGACCATTGGCCATCCCAACCAAGATGGTCAGCCAAAGGATCGGTTGGATCGATGTTCCAGGAATTTACCGATGAAATGACAACAAGTCGGTCACCATTCAACATCATGGCTTGAGGAGTACCTTCCATCACCATTTCTGCAACNAATGAAATTGTGCCTGGNGTAGCTGTACTCAAGATATGCAGCGTTTTTCCATTCAAATAGTAAATGAAATAACCATCTGTTTTCACAAAATCAGCCTCATCAACTCCCTCGACCTGATTATTTGTTCCCGAGAAATCTTCTCCTTCCACGCGTGGTTGTTGGATTTGCGATGCACTATTTGCCGTTCCAGAAGATGTATCGGCAGCCATTTCGGCCCCATCTTCCATCATCATAGTATCATCAAAAAAGTACCTGTAAATTTCATTGGCTTCTTGGAGAAGTTGGGTTTTATATTCTTCAAACAAAGTTTCTTTGATTGAATCTCCCAAATCTTCACAATCATCAAAACCAACTAACTCCGGTGCTCCAATTGAACGAGAAACTGTTGTTACTTCGCCCAATGATTCAGTGGCCTCTTCTCTTTCCTCTGTATCCTTGTTATCTGTCATTGTCATGCATCCAGCCAGGAGCATATTCGCACATAAAAATAGACTCAAAAAGGGCAAGTGTCTCTTTCCCATCACCTTAAACTCCTACATCCTGTATTAAATTTCATTGGGCGATTGAGTTTATTCAGCCCGGTAATGAGCACTCATTGAAACTATATACCTCAAACATCACGAAAGCGTGTGAATATTGAAATCGAAAGACGATTTTTTGTCAACCCGTTAGGGCTTAAAGGTTTGATTTTTGAAAAATCCTTACACATTACACAATATTATCTTGATGATTATTCATATGTTGGAGATGTTTTTGAAATCTATGGCCAAAGAATTAAGTTTGATGATATAATGTTCCATCAGGCAAAGGTGTGGCGATTAAGAAAGATTGATGAACAATTCTGGCTTAGTGGAAAATCGGAGAAAATTGATTCCTTGGCCCTTGAATTTGAAAGAAGAATTTCTGAAAAAAAATATAATTTAATTCAAAAAAATTTAGCAGTAAATCCAATAGAAAAAACCCGGCATCATTGGAGAAATGGAGAACACCTTTGGGAAATTGACGTTTTTGAAGATGAATTATCCTCACTTATTATTGCAGAAATCGAGTTGAAAAATAAGGGAGAGAATTTTGAAATCCCGCAGTGGATTGAAAGGGAAATCACCAATGAAAAACAATGGTCAAATGCTCAATTGTTTGCTAAAATTAACCTCTAGTTATCTAATAGTGGGTCATGAAAACCTAGAGAGAGTTGTATTCGTCCACACCGTTTGTTTGAAGCCTAGGTGTGGCTAAGGCCAGTCATGACGGAAGATGCTGAGTCCAAAGCGGGTGAAATCGTCGATGATATTTTGACCGATGAAAAGGAGAGTAGTGTCCCTGATACTGCTCAACAGGAAAGAGATGCTATTCAAGGAATGCTACTGGGAGAGCGCAGAGATAATGGAGCAACCATCGATGTGAGTCCTTTCGTTTTAGCAAGACATGCTGCAATGCTTGGCTCGACTGGAAGTGGAAAAACCGTGATGGCCAAGGCATTAATTGAAGAGGCAGCAATTGCAGAAATCCCATCCTTGATCATCGACCCCCAGGGTGATTTAGCGCGATTAGCTTTGCGTGTAAATGAGGATGAATTGGTGGCCAAAGGAGGCTTGAAAGAAAGAATGCAGAATTTGCATGAGAAGATGGAGATTAGGATATGGACTCCACTTCGGTCCAAGGGTTTGCCATTGTGCATAGACCCTTTTCGCTCACCACCTCCCGATTTGGACCAAGAAGAAGCCATTACAGCATGGGATATGGTTGCGGCTGGATTTTCAAATTTAGCAGGCTTTGATGTTGAGAAAACAGATGGTAAAGTTGTCAAGCCATTTTTGTATGAGATATTAGTACATGGCAATCGCCTAGGTGTTGATGTAAGTAACTTCCAAAACCTTGCTAAAGTTGTACGAGAACCTCATGAATCCTTTTTGAAAATTCTTTATCCTCAATGCTTTATCGAAGACGAGGAAGATAGAGAAGATATGGTCAATTGGGATGATGCTTCTGATGAATATGGATTAAGGAACTTTGAAGACATGCTTCCAAAAACCAAACGGAATGCATTGGCAAGAAGGTTAGCTGCTTTCTCGAGTGGTGTCAATCAATTGCTCTTTTCCAATGGAGTGCCCATTGATATGGATGCTTTTTGTACCCCTACATCAGAAGGTAAAATCCCAGTAAACATCGTTTACTTGAATACCATTCAAGATGAAGCACAAAAGCAATATTTCGTTCAAGAATTGTCAAGGGAACTCTATGATTGGATGCTTACTCAGCAACCTGCTGAGGGTGAATTGAAGATGTTATTTTTTATGGATGAGGTTGCTCCCTATCTGCCACCATATCCTCGTAATCCTCCTGCTAAGGATTTGATAAAACTCATCTTCAAACAAGCAAGGAAATATGGTGTTGCATGCGTACTAGCAACCCAAAATGTGAGTGATGTAGACTACAAAATTTTAGCTCAGGCCAACACGACTTTTATTGGTAGATTTACACAACCTCAAGATGTTGAAAAGGTCCGACATTTGCTCAAAGAAAGCGGAGGAGACCAAGATTTGGTCGCTCAACTTCCAACACTTGGCCCTGGCCAATTTCAGATGGTAGCGCCCGATGTTGATGCTGCCCCTATTCCACTACAATGTCGATGGTTGTACACTGATCATGGTGCGCCATTAAGCGAAGATCAGGTGGAAGAAGTCACGACTGAAGAAATCCGAGAATGGGCAAAATCACAATCATCTGGTAAAACTCGTTCTTCTGGGAAAGGTGCTGCATCGGCTGCTGCAAATGCTGTTAGCCAACCTTCATCGCAAAAAGGCGTAGTGGAGACTGCTCGCATCTCTCCTAAAACCGGCATGGCTGCTGCTGCTCATGGTGTTGTAGATGATGCTGCCTTTGAGGTAAGACTCATGGGGGGTTTGAGTGTACTGAAGGACGGAAGAGATCCGCTCTACATCATGCAGGCTGCGGTCAATGGATTTACGTCCATCGTGCTTGGATGGACACTCATTGCTCTACTTCTTGGCTGGCAAGAAGAACTCATTGATTGGTGGTGGATTTTAGGAGGATTTTTCATCACCAGCGGAGTTATTTTAGTTATTTCACTAGAAATGTTTCTCAGTCATGATACTGAGTTACTTAAGAAAATCTCTCAATTTGCGCGCACATCACAAATCCTCATCGCTGTATGGCTTTGGATTCTTTTGATTTGGTCGCTCAACGATTTGAATTTACGTGGCGCAGAGCCTCTTCTAGAAGTCGTAGTGGTTTGGATGACTTTATTCATCCTCATCGACATCACTAATCGATTAAAATTAGGTAAATTGCAATGGAGGGGTGGGTCTGCTTTTCAAAAATTGAAGGGTTTAACGGCGTTAATTTCTGAGTCTGAACTCACAGATATGCAATCAAACAGCAAACAAATAATGGCTGGACTGAGATGGTTTTTAGATTTAGTAACCCTTGTATGGCTTTCAGTAATGCTCTTGGAATTTGACACCCATTCTATTTGGCAACGTGGTTTGTTATGGCTTGCCTCTGTTTATGCGCTTATGTTCATGTGTGAAACATGGATTAGATTAAGAGAAGGTATAGTAAATAATTCCTAAATCTCTTAGACAACAATCGAAACCTTTCATTATGACTAGGGCTCTAGCGCAAATGTGTCAGGCCGCTCTATACCCACTTTTTCAGAGTTTATTTTACCAATAGGACTTACCCTATTGATGGTTTTTTCAAGTGTATTGAAATATGAATTTGAACCGCTAGAAAGTACAGATACCAAATTTACATCTCCACATACCGCTGTTTCGCTGGTTATGGATGGTTCTGGATATTTTGATGAAGATTGTTCGCCAACCTCTATACCGCTTGGTACAGATCTTTTATTCACTTGCGGAGGACAGGGTTTGTATTTTTCTAGTTCAGATAATATCACTGCATTAACGCCTTCAAATGCATCCGTCCTGAGCATTGGTATCTCAGATAATTCGTTTGTTGTTATGGATGGATTTGCATATTTTGAGGCAAATATCAATGGTGCAATGCACGGTTTGTGGCGCTCAGATGGTTCCTTTGGTGGAACTTCATGGGTGAAGCAAATTTCTTCGATTAACCATTTGACTGCAATCAATGGGAGTTTGTATTTCGCTGGACAATCGAGTGCCGGTATAGAGCCGTGGATATCAGACGGTACTAATGCTGGAACTAAAATGGCCGGTGATCTCGTACCAGGAGCAGGTTCGAGTAACCCTCAAGAATTTGTAGAATTCGATGGAAAGGTTTTCATGACCGCTGAAAACGAAACTGGAGAACGGCATATCTACTGGAATGGTTGGACGTCAAAAGTTAGCAACGATACAAACCAGATCTCAGAAGCCCCCGTCTTAGGCCAACAAGCGTCGATTGGCGCAGCTTCTGGAGACGATGTTATCGTCGTGAGTCGTGGAGTTGCAAACGCTGAACTAGAACTGGTATTAAACACTGAAGCTTCTGGTCCTTTCCAGCCGATTGCAATAAACAATGCCAATAATATGCGAGATGCAGACGTCGTCGTTGATGGAAATGGAATTATGCATGTCTCATACGTAAATTATGGTTCTGGAGATTTAGTTTATTTCTCCACAACAGAATGGCCTAACGCAAACAGTATAGTGCATTATAATCTCGAGGCTGTACAAAATACGCATCACTCATCTATTGATGTTGATTCTTACAATAATCCATTTGTGGTTTACAGAGATGGTGCAGGTGACAAAATACGACTGAAATATATGCTTGAGTCTACTTGGAATGAGGCCCTCATTGATGGAAACCCTGCATTTCGGCCGACGATACAGATAGATGATTATAACAATGTGCACATAAACTATGTAAGTTCCAATGGGACATTGATGCATGCGTTATCAACAGAAAGAATGAATAATTTTTCTTCATGGAGTATCTCAGAAATTGCTGGTCCATCCACCTCTTTAGGGGCTTTTGCTGGGCCATCTATGAGTATTAACGATGTGAATAGAGTTGGGATGGCTGCTACAAGTGTTTCCGATGAAGAGGTCCGGTTTTTCAGAAATAAAATTGTAAACACTGATACTGATAATTCGGTGATTTCGTTGGGGATAGAACAATCTTGTGTTCTCACTGATGATAGTTCTGTTGTTTGTTGGGGTTCACAAACTGAAGCATTTGGAATAAACAGCAGTTCAAGTGTTTCTACACCAAAGGTAATAGATGACTTAGAAGGAAAAGATACCGTTCAGATAACTTCTATGGACAGGGGTAATTGTGCTTTATCGGGCGATGGAGACGTTAGATGCTGGGGCAATAACACTGGTGGACTTTTAGGAATTGGGTCATCAACCGGTAATACTAACTCAGGAGTAGGCGTCCAACTAATCGATTTAGGAACGAATGTTAGTATTGAACAAATCGATAGTGCGCATTGGACAACTTGTGCAATCACTGACGAAGGTTCAGTGCTTTGTTGGGGTTGGAACCTTGATGGACAATTGGGTATTGGTGATTCTATCGGAAATGAAGTTAAGATAGGAGATGCTGTAAATGAAATGGGGGATCATCTCGATTATGTTGACCTCGGAACAAACAGAACGGCTAAGCAAGTATCTGTAGGAGGTGCACATACCTGCGCAATTCTTGACAATGATTTGGTCAAATGTTGGGGAAAGAACCAAGCCGGCCAGCTTGGGATAGATACTAATGGATCTTCTATTGGAGATAATGAAGGTGAAATGGGGGACAGTCTTTCCTACGTCGATTTAGGTACGGGCCGTACTGCAAAGCAGATTACTGCTGGGAACCACCACACCTGTGCTATACTTGATAATGATCTTGTGAAATGTTGGTAAATACAGCAAAATCAGGTGCAAAATGTTTAGTGAATTCCATTTGAAAGCTCGACACCTCCAGTATGTAGATTCTGTTTTTTTCTGGTGTTAATATTTCATTTAATACTCTTTCAGAGAATGGTAGACCCATATTGCCGGCCATCACGCCATTAATATCTTTATTTTGACACATATAGGA
>PABV01000055.1 GCA_002699425.1 Methanobacteriota archaeon | reverse complement strand
GGGATCTTCTCCAATTTCGGTCAGAATTCTGAGGTACTCTCGGGCGGGAATTGTTCCGGTTTGTGTTTTGTCAAAAACTTGGAATGCTTCAATCAACTCCCTCTCAGCCTCGTTATCATGTTCAATGTAAGCTTGCACAGCTTCTGAGTTTTCGTCGAGAGGTCTGATACGCCCCATGTTGACGTGGTCTTCCACATCTCCATCATCAAAATGGATGAGGTAGGTGCCATCTTGGTTTCTTCTAGCAACTTTGCCGGCATAGAAATGACCGTAATTCTTCCAGTTCACAAATACCCGAGTGCCCGTTTCTAAAGTTGTCGTTAGTTCAACATCAGACGATGGGGGAGGAGACTGCTCAACAACTTGACCAAGCATCCCCATCTGCTGAAGGGCGGCAATGACCGCTTCAGTTACTGCACTTGGGTCGTTGTGGATGGTAGTATTGTTAATTACGTCCCCGCCAATGACCGAATCTTGCATGTGGAGCTGTTGTGGACTTGTACCAGGAGGTGCGGGGATCCATTCACTTCCAGACCACATAAATTTCCCGTCGGGGCTAAACATTGGCTCCTCCATGGGGCCTCCAAGCGAAATAGGCTAACCAAATCTTCGGTGACTCAGATAAATTTTGAATCAGATAACATAGTAATGCAATAGTGGAAAATCCAGATAATTAACATCAAAAATAAGGCGATGGTACCCATGAATAAACTCCCAACATAAAATGCAAATTCGTCACCTCCGAAACTAGGCCTCATTATCTGAAATGGACAGACCGGGGCCGAAGCCCCGTTCTGCCCTGTAGATCCTCGCTAGCGAGGTATGGTGGTTCACTTCCAGCCGTTTTCATAAGCGTAGGGCCTGAAGTGGCGCATGTGGCGGCGGTGTCGCCTCTCAAACCAGGCAGGGATGGCTTTGACCCAAACTCCTTTGAGTTCGTCCCAACACCTGTCAGGCCTTACTTTGTTCAGTTCTTCTAGTAGCCTGCGGTTGACAGCGTCCCTTTGTTCTGAGTTCTGACAACACTTTGGTTGCGGCGTTGGCTGTGGTCCTTTACGCTTTGACCGGATTGGTCTTCCTGTTCGGCGGTCTTTACCGTTATGGTATCGTTTCATATGTTTCGTCATTTTTTATGTTCTCCTAATTTAGATTCAGTCTGCGTAGCCCTTCGGCTACCGATTCTAAATCACATTATGGAGATCATCAACTCAACACAAACTAGGGGGTAAGTAAACCAATATTAATACTTCGCTAAATAGTGTGCATTGCAACGAAATCATATCCGAATAGTTAAGAGAAGGTGGGTTTTGAAGGGACTAAACCAAGGGGTGCTATTATGGTTCAAATCAATCGTGTTCACACTGGGTCTGGAGACTCGGGCGAGACTTCCTTGGTTGATGGTTCGAGGGTCTTAAAATCCCATCCAAGATTGATGGTTGTCGGTTTATGCGATGAACTCAATACTTCACTAGGTCTTGTCATTATGGAGTCAAACCGGTTGTCAGAAATTGCTCTTGACGGGGGTCCCCGGCCAACAGTCAGGCGAGTCAAAGCAGTGTTATCTGCAAGCATGTCTCGTGTGCAACAAGAATTGTTTGATTTAGGAGCAGAACTGGCGTGTCCATTGGATTCTATCCCAGAATACATGGAACTTATTGATGAAAATGATAGCGATATGTTATTGGAAGAGTTAGAAGCATGGAATCAAAAATTGACCCCGCTGAAGAGTTTCATTATGCCGACAGGAAGTCCACCTGTGGCCTTAGTGCATCATTCGAGAACCATGGCAAGACGTTTGGAAAGACATATGGTGGGATTGGGTGACGAAATCAGACCTGTTGCCTTACAATACGTGAATCGGCTTTCAGATTGGTTATTTGTCCTTGCAAGATGGATCACACATTGTTTGGGAGAATCAGAAGTTCTCTGGGTTCCAAAAGGACAAAGAACAGTTTCAGATGAAAGCCCTAAGGATATTCAAGAATCACTTGAGAAAGATTTTGACGAGTTGTAGAATTCATCTCGATTCAATAAACTGTTTTGCTGCGTTTAGTACACCTTTTGTTTCTTGATGAGTCGCATGTTCAATGGCATGGTCCCAATCAAGCCATATGTGATTTCTGTGTTCTTTGCTCAACTTAACATCAAGCATCTCTGTTTCGGCAATGTACCACCATACCTCTTTGAAAATTTTACTTTTCTTCCTACGAAAAGAGTAGTCTGTTCGATATTCGAAGCCTTCTAAAATTCGAAATTTTTGAATCCCCGTTTCTTCAATCAATTCGCGAGAAGCCGTATGTTGTTTAGATTCATCATTTTCTTCGACGTGCCCTTTGGGCAGGTCCCAATGACCTTGGGGATATTGGAGAAGCAAAACAGTACCCAGATTTACCAGAACGATTCCGCACGATGTCTCCATGTATGGACGAAAGGCACGTACGTTATTTGTTTATCGAACAGTTCTTGCATGTGCCGTACTTCGCCGACACATGCAGGCACTTGATGAGATTACGCAAGCGATTTGTGACTCTGATTTTGATGGGTTAATGGCAGGTGCAATTCTCAAACGTGTAAAACCGGAAATAAATGTGATTTTTAGTCACGCAGCTTTGATTCGTTCCGGTGCTCATGATGATATTATTGCTAGAAATACTGCGTTATGTGACCTCCCCTTTCATCCAAATTGTGGATTGTATCTTGATCATCATCTCACCAATAAACCAAACCAAAATGAGTCTGAAATTTTCCAGCAGAATGGTGGAATTCTAGAATGGCATCCCACCCCATCTGCTGCGAGAGCAGCTTTTGATTTTTGCAAAAACGCTGCGGATTTGAGTGATCTTGAGGAAATGATGCTTGTAGTCGATGCATTGGATAGCGGGGGTGTCTCAAAAAGTGCCTACTTGGAGGATGGTTTTCTCATACGTCTATCGCGTTCCTTTCATATGGGTGCCTTGGAACATATGCATGAGGTATGTGGAGATTTAGTGAATGGAATCAATCTACTTGGTTTGGAAAAAAAATACAGTCCACTAACCAATGCAATTGGAGAGAGAAGAAATCAAGAGGTAATTGCAGTCAAGAATAACACGACAATTATCAATCGTTTGGCTATTTGTCGTCTTGAAGAACAACCCTACAGAGTATCTGGCTATCTTGTGACATCAATTTTTGATGAGGAAGTTGATGCGTGTTGTATCATTCATGGATATATGGATGGTTCTGTAGAATCCTCAGATCGTCCTGCATTGAGTGCCTCATTTTATGCAAACAGTTTCTCAGATTCAATATTGGGTTTTGACCTATCGGTTTTAGCAACACATTTCGATACATCAGGAGGTGGACACAAAAATGCTTGTGGATGCCGAATCAAACCACTTAGCGAGGGTTTTGAAATTCAAGATAGACCGGTGTGTTCTAATGATATCGATCGGAACCTCGAGAAATGGTTAGATATTTGGGCAAGTCGTTAATTATCTAAAACATCATTCTAAATAAACGAAATTTTGGGAATGGTTATGGATGGGGATGTGGACCTTTCAGTACTACAACGAAGGCGTTTCTATCGTCTGGGAGAATTTTGTTATGACAAATCAACCCTCGTCTTAAGTTTGGGTTTACTCATAACTATCGGTTTCGCATCGCTCATTGCCGTTGGCCCTAATTGGATTGATTCATATGGGAACGAACCTGTCGAATCCATTGAGACGATTGAACGCCTTAGCGAAACTGTTTGGGCTGGAGAACAAGGAGAAGACACTTCTGGGTTCGTGATTATAATACACCATCCAACGCTGAGCTGGGACGATTCAGCATACGGGAATGCAGTCAACAATTCACTTGCAGTGATTAATGAATATGACGAAGTTAGCTTTGTTACACCTTGGGACGTCAATGACTTCAATCGCTCAAAATACGTTAGCGAAGATGGACATTACATTCGAATAGAAGTGACGATCACGGAGAACCTAAAGGAAAGTAAAATACTATTTGGAGAACTTGATGAAAAAATTTCGATAGATCAAGGCTTTTCCCTTTGGAAAACCGATGGAGTTGCCATCGCATGGACCTTTGACGACCGACTTGCTGATGATTTACTCAAAGCTGAAATTATTTCTGCCCCTCTTTCAATCATCATTCTTGCAGTAGTTTTTGGTACTGTCATCGCAGCACTTCTGCCAGTAGGCATTGGCCTCTTTACGGTCTTATCCTCAATGGGGGTTGTGATTTGGCTTTCAAATAATATTGACATGAATCAATATTCAGTGAATATCATTACTTTGATTGGCATTGGTGTCTCTATCGATTACTCACTATTCATTGTCAATCGTTTTCGAGAGGAACTTGCAAATGGCCGTGATATCCGCACGGCCACGGCAATCACCACTGCAACTGCAGGAAAGGCAATCTTTTTCTCAGGAATTACTGTTGCCATCGGTTTGATGGGCTTACTATTTTTCTCAGCCTCTGGGATGCCTAGTTTAGGAATCGGGGGCACTCTTGCAGTTACTTTGGCGATGCTGTATTCAATTATTCTTTTACCCGCCTTGATGGCGAAATTAGGCCATGGAGTCAACCGGTGGAAAGTGCCGTATTCAATGGGTATGAAACCCAGCGATGAAGGTATGTGGTCAAAAATTGCAAAAATGGTCATGCTAAGGCCATGGTCAGTACTCATTCCTTTATTGGTNATTCTACTTGCAGCAGGGTTGCCATTTTTGAATGCAGAATTTGGCCAATCAAGTTGGCAAGCGTTACCTCCAGAAGATGAGGCAAGGCAAGGTATTGAGACACAGGAGGAAATTTGGCCCGAGATGGTAAGTAATAACCTCTTGATTTTGATTGATGGTTCTGACCCACTTTCGGAGGAAAACCTACGCTTAACGCATGCATATGCTCTTGAAATACAAAATAAAACCGAAGTCTTATCAGTTACNGGAGTCGCTTTTCCTGGTGCAAATATGACTGCNGATGAAGTAGTTTATTTCTGGAATGAATCTTCTGATTTACCAGATGTGATGAAAAGTCAACGAGAATTTCTAAGATCTCANTTTTTACATGAAAATGTCACTTATCTCCTCGTCGGATTAGATGGNCCTCAAAATTCGGTAATCAGTAGAGACCAAGTTGTTGATATNCGAAATGAGAGGNATGAGTTTGCAGNACAGGTCAATGCTGTTGTAAANGTAGGAGGTTTTGCTGCATACAATCAAGACATATTAGATTCCATCGAAAATTCACTGCCTGCGGCTTTGATATTCATCGTCTCAGCAACAATGATTCTCGTCTTTATTCAAGTCCGTAGTATTATTATTCCAATCAAAGCCGTTGCAATGAATATCCTTTCTGTGACAGCATCATTTGGTATGCTTGTTTGGGTTTTCCAAGAAGGAAATGGTTCAGAACTGTTAAACTTCACTCCACAACCAATCGATCCTACAAATCCTGTGATTATGTTTTGTATTGTTTTCGGTTTATCTATGGATTATGAAGTCTTGATGTTGTCAAGGATTCACGAGGAATGGGAAAATACTGGCGATAATACATTGGCTGTTGCTAACGGCTTACAGAAAACCGGGATGCTCATTACAGGTGCGGCAGCTATCATGGTGGTTGTATTTGGCGCATTTGGCATGGCAAGTGTTGTGATAATCAAACAAATTGGGTTGGGATTAGCATTGGCAATATTCATCGATGCTACCATTGTAAGAGCGCTCATTGTTCCATCAACGATGAGATTAATGGGAGCAGCCAATTGGTGGGCTCCAAAATGGCTCAAGAGTTCTTCAGATAACCACAAAGACATAGAGGAAGCCTAAGAAGGCATGAATAGCCATCACTGNAATGATGAAGTCTGCAGCTCTACTGTGCTTTGATTTTGAGTGCTGATAAGATTCACCATTCTGTTTTTGTTTTAGCGCAGATTCTCCCCACAANACCATGCTCCACAACAAAACTAGCCCAAGTGGCCCAGTCCATCCATGAAGGCTGTTTGGTGTCAAACCATCCAGNAAACTNTGTTGATNAATATGGGCATTGTATACATTTGCTGCAAAGGCTATAANAACCACAATTGTGGCTAATTTAGCAAGAAGCCGACCGTTTTTNACATGNTTCTCAAGGGTAAATGAATCAGGATTTTCAATCCTCTTCATTTTCCACTTGTATTGCCTGTAAAACCAGTAAAGCAGCAAAGATGCTCCGATTGGATGGGCAAGTAGAATCATGTCCTGAAGAAATCCCACAGTCAATCCTACTCAAATCCGGGGTATGAATTTGCCGTCTTCAAGCCGGTGCCTTCAA
The DNA here is from genome assembly GCA_002699425.1 of Methanobacteriota archaeon. GTDB lineage: Archaea > Thermoplasmatota > Poseidoniia > Poseidoniales > Poseidoniaceae > MGIIa-K2. The sequence goes on along the minus strand of PABV01000055.1, from coordinate 28,051 downwards.
AGGGCGGCATCTTTGCGGTTAAATCCAAGGGGCGATTGTATTCAAGAAGACCACCTTCTTTCATGTCTTGAAACAGGTTTCAAGAAAGAAGTATCGGTGCAACATCGCCAGAGGCTTGTCAACAAATCACCTCAATACAAGATGATGGATAAATCTTGGAAAGCGTTACTGTATTTTGCTTTGAATGAAGTACAACCATTTTCGGAAGATGAAGAAGAATCTACAACCATGAAAAGGACCCAACGTTCTCGTCGTTCGCCAAGGCAGGCATCTTCTAGCCCACTTGATTGGCTACCAAGCTTTTCAGAATTAGTTGATAATGATCAGTCCAATAAACCATTTTCCCTCTCCGCACTCCTTTTGCATAAAAACCTACAACCAGAAAAATGGGAGAGTTCGGGAGATGAAAAGATTGAGACACTCCGAGAATATTGTTTGNCCGAAGGTGTGCACAAAGTCTGGCAAAAAATAGCGGAGACATCACCACTCTTTGCGCAATTTTCTCTTTTTTCCATCGTAAAAACTTCTGAGAAAAAGAAATTTAANATCGACTATNCATTACTTTCAAATGACTTTTTACAATCAGACAACCTGAAAAAATGCTTAGAACATCTGTCAATGATGAGCTTGGATGCTTCGAAATTGCTTGAACTTGGAAAGGTAAAATCACAGTTAAGTGCCGGGCGTAGTTTGAGAGTTTCTCAATCTTTACTTGAACTTGAAGGCGAACAAAAAATTCTTTCACTTATATTGGGACTCTATACTCGAAAAGATATTTCAGACATGCTGGTNGATACCAAAGGACTGGANNCTGAATACATCCGGTCTCTTACTTTGTTAAATGACTTGTTACGAGGTAATTTTGAACATTGGATTGAGGCGGTAACCATTGAGCATGAGAGTGAATTGGTAAAATCTATGAAGAGCATTGCTTGGAATCAGCCTCCAAATGAAGCATCTTTTCTTGATGTGAGCGTTTTGTCTCAAGGATATGAATTTGCTAAAGACCCTAGTGTTAAAGAGAAAATTCAATGGTGGAAANTGAACGCTTTGGTAAAAAATAAGCAAAAAGAAGAAGCAAAGTCCTTGCTTTTTGAATTAAAAATCGAGGCCGACTCCGATACAAGATCATTATTGGTTTTATTGAAAGAAATCGGCGAAGAAGGCTTTCATTGGCTCGAATTACAATTATNGCAACTCGATCATATTTCTCTTACATACATCCTCAGTGATGAGGAACTACCCTCAAGTTTGAGATATGCTGGAGCAAAAATTCTATTCCAGCGTCCTCATGAAATAGAATCGGACATAATCCCTCATCTCATTGAATTGTTTACATCGTATGCAGACATTGATCTGCTGTACACGCTTGTCATCAAAAAAGAAATTGATTNACANTNNAGNNACTTATGAATCCTTACTAATCACTCACCTTCTCCCCGCTCAAAATAAATCTGCAAACATCGAATGGCTGAATTCTTGTCGAGAAAAAGCACAGGAAAAAATACTTGAGACACCTTTACCCAGTTACTTTTCAAAACCAGCACAAAGTCTTCTGTTACTCATGGAGGGAATTCTTGATGATGCAGAAAGTATTGTTGAGAAATTCGGTACCGATAAACCTGGGCTTAAGGCATTCAAAACCTGTCGTCAAGCACTCAAAAAAGGCGGGGACGGTCTAGCGGCGAAGAAGGATTTAGAGACGTTGAATGCGAGTACGAAAAATGAAAACTTTTCTCCGCTCGAACAAGCCCTGTTTCATTCAGTCATTAGCACTTTGAAACTCAACAGGGCTACATGGATGCTTCAAAGTAATCGAGATGAAGACATAGGGCCGATGTTGGATACATTACTCAGTAACGAAATGACGCCGATGCTGATGATGCAAACCGTTCGATATTTTGTTTTAGAATATGATCTCGCATTACCCAGTCTAGTAAATTGGTACCAGACTTTTGATGTCACTTCACCTTGGCATGCGATTGCTCGAGCCGCAGTTTCTGCTTCAAGGTCGGAGGAAAGAAATGCTGCAAGAGATTATCAAAAAGCCGGCGAATCTGAAACGTTTTCTTATGAGGAGAAGATAATGATTTATCGAAAAGCAATGATTCATTATGCACATGCAGGTTTGTGGACTGAGTCTCTGAATTTAATCAAGAAAGAACCGGCATTGAAGTCAGCGCTCACTAAGCGTTTCCAATTATATCTTCAAGTTAGTTTCCATGCCTCCAATCAAGACACTGAAAAGGCAAGAAAATTACTTGTCTCATTCATTGAAACTAAAAAGATGGTTGAAGATGAATTTGGAGAATCTAAAGAAAAATCATCTTATGCTAACGATGATCTTGATATGCTGCAAGATTATCCAACTTCACAACCACGCCCACTCCCAATCCAACCCTTTGTAGGCAGGGTCATCGCAGCAAAATCCTGGCTGAAAAAACAACTTTACCGAGGTCGTAAAGATACAGAATATCGATATTCTGAATTAATGAAATCAAGTCAAATACTCCCCAAAGAGGTGTATGATATTGCAGATGAAGCCGCTACGAACGGGAAGCCGTTTGAGGGTTTAATGTACTTGGAAAGAGCGCAATTAAGTGGCAGATTTTCATTAATGGATAAGAAAAGATTAGCAGATACCGAATCGTCCTTGTTTAATTTACATCACCATTATATTCCATTACAAAAAAGAACATATCTGAGAAGTTTAAAATTAAAACCAGTAGTTGTTCTTGATACGAATATTCTCATTGATGTGGTTGTGGAGAAATTGTCGATGAAACTTGGGTTAACCAGTGCATCAAGGCTTGAAATGCGGGGTAAAGACAAATTTCACCTTGTTCTCAAATATTATTGCGAAGAAAATAAAATTTGGATGTGGATTCCAAAAGTAGTCCGTCAAGAATTGACTGATTTTTCAAAACAGGTTGACCGTATGCATGGTTTATTTGATGGTTATCTGGTTGACAAATCTAAATTAGAAAAGGAAGTTACCGTAAAAACCAGCCAGAAAATAATTCAAGAGATAATTGATGAATACTCTAACTGGAAGCCGCTTGACTTACAATTAGAAGAAATTGACGAAGAGGATAGAATCGATGAACAGATGAATGCATTCCTTTCAGATCACTTCGAAATTTATGACGAGTTGACTTCAATGAAAAGAATAAAATCTGAACCTATTCGAACTGAAATAGATAACCATCTTGTTTATCCTGAAAGCAATGATATTGCAATCATGAAATTAGCAGCTCGCTTGGCTCAACGCCCGTTCAAAGATGTTGGTAGTTTAATTATAGCAACTCGAGATGGTGATTTCACACTCGTTGCTCGAGCGCTTGAAGAAAGGTTTGGGTTTGGCGTCGTGAAGAATAGTCGAATGTTGCAATCTTGGATAAATTAAGCATTCATGTGGGAAATAATTGCTTCTCCAAATTGACTGCACGTCAACAATTGAGCGTTATCCATTAATCGTTCAAAGTCGTAGGTTACCGTACCCTTACTGATGGCGCCTTCCATACCGCGAATGATCAGATCAGCAGCCTCAATCCATCCCATGTGTCTGAGCATCATTTCTGCAGAGAGTATGAGTGAACCGGGGTTGACTTTGTTTTGCCCTGCATATTTTGGGGCAGTACCGTGTGTTGCTTCGAATATGGAGATCCCAGTGTCGTAGTTGATATTGGCTCCAGGTGCAATACCAATGCCTCCTACTTGGGCAGCTAAAGCGTCTGAAATATAATCGCCATTAAGATTCATTGTAGCAAGGACGCTGTATTCTCGAGGCCGAGTAAGTATTTGTTGAAGCATTGCATCTGCAATGACATCTTTGATAATTATCTGATGGCCGTTATCTGGGTTTGTAATCTGACACCATGGACCACCATCAATTTCAATAGCTCCGAATTCTTCTTTCGCCAAAGCATATCCCCAATCTCTGAAGCCTCCTTCAGTGAATTTCATGATATTCCCTTTATGCACAAGCGTGACACTTGGCATATTGTTTTGAATGGCATAATTTATCGCAGAGCGTACAATCCTGTTTGTTCCCTCGATACTTATTGGTTTGATGCCAATGCCACTGGTGTCTGGGAAACGGATTTTATCGACTCCCATTTCTTCTTTGAGGAACTGAATTAATTTAGCGGCTCCCTCAGAACCAGCTTCCCATTCAATCCCAGCATACACATCTTCGCTATTTTCACGAAATATGATCATGTTTACAGAATCTGGTTGTTTCACTGGGCTTGGTGTACCTTGAAACCATCGTACTGGTCTAACGCAAGCAAAGAGGTCCAATTTTTGTCTTAATGCGACATTTAGACTTCGAATTCCTCCTCCCACAGGAGTTGTCAATGGTCCTTTGATTGAAACAAGGTTTTCCCTCATGGCAGTGAGAGTTGCATCTGGCAACCATTCTCCAGTTGCATTAAATGCCTTTTCTCCTGCTAACACTTCCTGCCAATGAATTTTCTTTTCTCCATTGTATGCCTTTTGAACAGCGGCACTAACAACATCGATCATTACAGGGGTGATATCGATTCCAATCCCATCACCTTCAATGTAGTGTATGATGGGATTATTTGGTATATGCAATTGTCCGTTTTTTAGGGTAATACGAGTTGAATCCATGGCACTCATCTTAGCCAAAATCCTCTCCTTCATCAAAACGCCGGTAGTAGATTTATCACTGTTTGAGGCTAGGCGGAGCCATGACTCAAATCGTGGAGTGGATTCATGGGAGCAAAGCTGTTACCAGAAACAAGAGATCTCAGGAATTACACATCGATTGGGACGATGGTCCAACTCCAGTTGAAATGCTCATACAAAGTGCAGGTGCTTGTAGTTTAGCAGACGTAGTGATTGGTTTGAAGGATAGGGTATTTTCTAAAGCGTGGGTTGAGATCGAAGCAGAGAGGTATGATGGTACACCTCGGTATGTGACAAGCCTCCATTTTCATTTTTTTGTTCAGGGAGAGGTTCCGATTAAGTTGGTTGAAAGATTGGTCAAAAAAGCATTCGAAAGATATTGTAGTGTTACGCATTCGTTAAGAAAAGATATGAATTTGACATGGGAAAGTACTGTGACTAATTAAAATCAGTTAACTCGTAATTAAACCACCCTTTTGTGAGGCTAATTTTACCTGGGATTTTTGTAGATCGTACAGCGATGAGGAGTTGCCTAGGCAAAGTATCAATACCACTTTTCAACATCTTCGTCATTCCCTCATGCAGACTTTTCCATCCTTTGTCAAGCCCTTGCGGTGGGTTTGTTGTATTAATGACGCCTTGTTCACATACAATCCTAGTCCATGGTTTGACAAGTCCATGGCTGCCTAAATCAAGAATCATTTCTAGTTGAAGTTCTATTCCTGATTGTTGAAGTATGACCGATGAAGGAACGAGTTGTGCATTTTTTGGCCAACCGGTTAGGGGAGTATCGCCACGTTCAATTCTTTGTAGCATTAATCGTTTAATCCAGGCTTCGAGAACGACAAGAGAAATAACAAATTCTCCACTTGGTGGTGAACCAATGGGTTTGTTTTCACCATTCCAACTCCATACACATTCATTTGTGTCTGGTATTAAATCCGGCAACCACTTCAATTTGACGGCGGTCTTCTCAGTATTATTAATTACAATAACAGGATTTTTTGAAGCATTAATTTTTATTTCAGGTTTTGGGCTTATTTCCCCCATGCCAAGTCCAATGATAATAGCCAATGGGTCGAGGGCCTCTGGCCAATCAGAAGTAGGCGAAACAGATTCTTCAAGCCACGCCCCTTTTGCAAAGGGCTCTCCTAACCCCAATCCGATTGCGAATTGATGGGCTTTTTTCCATGTTGATTTTGATAATCCGATCTCCAAAGCGGTCCTTCCTAGTTGTTTAGCAGCATTTTCAAGTTGATCGGTATTGGAAAGTGCTTTCAACCAATTCGAAAGCGCTTCATCACCATCACCAAACGATCGCCTTTGGATATTCGATAAACTCTGTAACCATTTCTCTTCAATACCTGCTCTTTGTTTATCGCTGAGAACAAGTCTTGATTGTAGCAACTCTAGAAGTTGAGCACCTCGCCTTGAAAGTGCTCCATCAGACCAAGCAAGCGCAAGTCCGTGCTCGAATGGAGTTTGATGCAATTTCAAACCCCGATAATTTTTCGAACCATCATGAGATGTTTTTCAAATGAGATATTTAATTCATCCCTTTTTCTTGCCAAGAGTTCAACTTCAGAAGGGTCGAGAATATCATCTACCCATACCGTTTCTAAGAGCATCGAGTATGTTTGTTCTGCATCTGACAGAGAGTCTGTGTCATCAGATTCGATTTCGAGTTCTACGTCTTCGAATTCAACCACGGTTTCACCAAAGAGATTCCCTTGAGTAGGTACAATTTCGTCCTCTTCATTCATCAAGGCTTCGAGCATATTTTCTCCTTTTTTCTGTGGTGCTTGTGTAGACACTTCAAGTTCTGCAAATGGATCAATCTCTTCTTCATCCATTCCACCTTGTTCACTTTCCATCGCAATCAGTCTTTGGAATATAGTCAACCTATTCAAATCAGCGCTTAAAGGCTAAACCAAATATACTCCCGACTTGTCCCCAAAGTGTGCGTATTCTGCTGTTGTCAGTACTCATACTAGCATTGGCTTCAACAAATACTACGAGCCTACCGAATGGCATAGGTTCGACCAGCGATGGGGGTTGCTACTGTCACGGGGCCTCTTCTCAAGCGGCAACGATTACGGTTGAAGGCATTCCGAGCAATTTTTCGTCATTACAGACATACAATATTTCAATTCAAATTAATGCCAGTGTTGAGCGAGCAAGCGAGGATAGCGGCCGACTTGGAGGGGTAAGAGTTCTCATCAGCGCAGGAACTATTTTTTCTGAGGAATTGCAATATTTGGAAAATGGATGGACTCATAACCAAACTTCGAACATGCAAAGAGTTTGGAATTTGTCTTGGCAAGCACCGCAAGACGATGATCAAATTGTTGATTTTACAATCCATGCTAATGCCGTAAATGGAGGAGGAGGGTCAAATGGGGACTATTGGGCTTCTTCATACGCTGATAGTGTTGGTATCAATTACACGGGAGAGACAGGTAAAGAGAACATTAATTCTGTAATTGAATTCAAACACTTAGTTGTAGCATTCATTGGAGGTACTATCTTTGCGGGAGCGATGTACTTCGTCGTAAAAGATTAATTTAGAAATTCGATTTGCCGAGTACGAATTGCCTTCAATTGCCTATTTTCTCCAGCTCCATGAATTTGTTGCGATTTCACACCAGTTAGCACCAACATTACACGAATCTCACTGCCTAACGATTCATCAATGCCAGCGCCCCAGATGATTTTTGCTTGGTCACTGATTTTTTCCTGAATAATCTTCGCACATCTTTCTGCCTCGCCGAGAGTCAAATCCTTCCCTCCGACGACATTTATCAAAGCACCTCTTGCCCCAGATACATCTAATTCTAAGAGAGGCGAATGAAGTGCTTCTAAGGTGGCTTGTTCTGCACGGGCTGGTCCTGATGCTGCCCCTAATCCAATCATTGCGACACCAGAACCTGAATGAATAACAGATTTCAAATCCTCGAAATCGAGGTTTACCATTCCATCATTGGTCAGTAATTCTGTTACTCCTGTAATTGACCGAACAAGTAACTCATCTCCCACACGGAAGGCACTTGCGAGCGGTAAATCTCGTACTCCCTCGATTTCAAGTAAACGCTCATTGGGAATAACCAGAATAGTATCGCAGTGCTCTCTAAGTCGCTCTAATCCCCACTCTGCGTTTTGTCTTCTTAAATTTCCTTCAGAATTAAATGGATAAGTTACTACAGCAATTGTAAGGGCTCCCTGGTCTTTAGCAAGCCGAGCAATTTGTCCCGCAGCACCTGTACCTGAGCCACCCCCCATGCCAGCGGTGATGATAGCTAATTGTGTATCATTAGTGATTTTTTTCAAGATGTTTTCAGATTCAAGAGCAGCAGCTTCACCTTTTGTAGGATCTCCTCCAGCACCTCTGCCTCTTGCAGTTCTTCCAATCAATATTTTTTGCTCAATTGGGCTTGTTAGAAGGGCTTGAGCATCTGTGTTGATGGCGTACCCTGTCACGAATTGATTTTCAAACAATTTTTCAGAAAATAAGCGCGATACAGCATTGCAACCAGCACCCCCGACTCCATAGACACGAATTCTGGGCTGTAATGATTCAAGAAGTGCTCTTAACTCAGCATCACTGGCTTCTCTATCCTCTATTGAACTCTCTCTTATGGCCGGACCGTCTTCCATTTTCTCCATTTCTAAGACACGTTCAATGAGATGTCGCATACAGGCCAATCTAGTCATTGACATTTTGAAGGTGCCGCAAGTTGTGATACCTGTTACACGGTTTTTAGGGTAGAATCTCAATCACGAAGACCTTCTTCTGTAACCTGGTAGACGCACTCTCCATCTGGTAGGTTAGGAGAGTCTACAAGTCTAGCAATTCTTCGACCGGCTTTTGCCTTTCGAAGGTATAGTCGAAATGTGCTAGCGTGTGCAAGAACGTGACCTCCAACGGGTTTGGTTGGATCTCCCCACATCGCATCAGGTTTGGAATGTACCTGGTTGGTTACAAGAACTAATGCATTGTTGATATCAGCTAACTGTTTCAAATCTTTCAGATGTCTGTTCAGTTTTTGTTGTCTATTTGCAAGCATCCCTCTTCCGATGAATTCAGCTCGAAAATGGCTGGTTAGTGAATCCACGATGATCATTTTCACATTAAGCCCTCGACTGAGTCGTTTGATTTCTTCAGCCAACAACATTTGGTGTGCAGTATTGTATGCTCTGGCTACGTGAATTCTTTCGAGTACTTTTTCAGGGTCAAGGCCATATCCTCTAGCCATTTGTGTAATTCTCTCTGGACGGAATGTATCTTCTGTGTCAATATAGAAGACATCTCCATCAAATCCACCATCTTCAATCGGCATTGTACAATTGACAGCCAATTGATGACCTATCTGTGTTTTTCCACTGCCAAATGCCCCATATACTTCAACCAAAGCTTGGGTTTCAAAACCTCCGCCTAAAAGTTCGTCTATCGTAGATACTTTTGATGATAATTTCATAACTTCCCTTCGGCGCTCTAAAAGACTAGAACCAGAAATAAACCCACCTATGTTTGCCATTTTTTTGGCTGCATTGATGATCTTATTTGCTACGGCTTCTCCTAATTCAGCTTGGTCAGCTAAATCAGATGGTGACATAACCGCAATGGCCAACAATTCCTCAAACCCCGCTTCTCGAAGCTTTTCGGCGGTTGCTGGACCTACTCCTGGCAAGTCCTCAATGCTGGCTTCGCTTAGCATATCTTCGGTCATGATTGTCACTTCTTCTTCATCAGGTTCTTCGTTCTTGCTCTTTGCTTTTGATTTCGCTGGCATCCTATCACTCAAACCTCACGACCCACTATTCCTATATGAATCAGTGATTGAGAGTGAATGTGAAAGTGAAAGTGAAATCACGGCCTTGGCAGAGGGGGTGATTCACTTCCTTCTAGATAACGCATTTCCACGACTTGATTAATCGTAACCGAATCCCCTTCAACGTCGACAATGAGGCTCCAATCCCCTGGGACTGCATCCTTTGAAGTGGTTTCCCAACTCTCTGTTTGCCCATCTCCTATTGAGGCGGTGTTACTACTCACTACTACCTCATCAGGATTAACCAAAGACCAAGATACATCGCTTGTTCCACCAAGGCCAAAGACCGCACCGGGGTTTTCGACTTCGGAGGTAATACTGATACGATCTAGTTGAGGAAGACCATCAGAGCAGTCATTTGTGGCGTTAAAACTCATCACATTTTCACTGTTGACATTGTTGGCCGCGTATTCGATTCGCTCATCTATTCGAATTTTCACCATAATTTCATGAGCGTTATTTTCATCATCAATCGCTCCGACCGTTGCTTCAAACATTCCATGCGTCATGTACTCATAAGTAATCTCAGCACCACTTTCTCCCACATTTTGTTCAATGGTTGAAGTGCCGTCATCGGGGTCAAGGAAAATCGTCACGATCGCTCCCGCACTCGAGGTTGTTGTGGCTAAATCAAAATTTATTTCGACACCGGTTGTTGGTCCATTATTTCCGTTATTCACAGATTTTTGTATGGTGCCATTGGTCACTGCATAGTATACAATCAGGTCGATAGGCCCATCATAATCTATGGATTCTTGGTCATCTCCAAAACAACCAGATAATGACTGAATGAGAAAAACCATCGATAACAGAATGGTTGTAGCAACTCGGCCCATGGACATTTGTAAAGATGATTGATAAATAAATTAACTCTTAATCAAACTCCTTCAATCGGTGGTTTCAATAACCGAAACTGAGGGGATTTGTTTAGCGAGGTGGGGTAGTCTGGATATCCCGTCGGGCTCATAACCCGGAGATCGATGGTTCAAATCCATCCCTCGCTACCATTATTGATTGCCCGAATATTCGTGATAATCCATTGTAGGCTTAAGTGAATCTAGAGCTTTTGCAATTCGAGCATTCTTTGCCATATTTCCAGATTTAATGGCTTCGATGTCAGAAAGTATTTTTTCACCTATATTCCCTCCTACCGCCGCAGCAACACGGTTTGCATCAATTTCAGGCTCACCCATGGGCTGGATGACAAATACCTCATTATGCAAGATGACAGGCCCTGATTTTTCGACCAGCGTTTCCATTCGCTTCAAAGTAGTTTTTGTAGCACCATGTAATTCAATCATTTCGGTAAGAGCAGCAATATGGTTGGGAGAGTGGTTTAAGCATTTTTTAAACCATTTTTTTGAGGCATTTTTTTTACCAAGGTCGGAAAAAATTTTTGCGCCGCACCTATAATCTTCAACAAGTTCTGAGATATTGCTTGTTTCAGGAAATGATTTCAATATTTTTTTTCTTTCCTTCACTAATTGTTTGATTGATTTGGCTGCATTTTTTGTTTTTCCTCGTGCTTGTAAGATCTGCGAGAGGAAAAATAGCGATTTAACCAGCATCAATTGTTGATCCTGATTTCGAGATTTAAGAGCAGACAGAGATTCCGTGAGTTGCGTACTCAATACTTCGGCCAACTCAAGTCTCCCCTCTCTGTAATAATTTTCAAGTTGGAAAAGCATTTGATTCGGATCGCCGCCAAACATTTCTAATCCTCTGAGAAAACTTTGTGACCCTTTATGGTGCGGCTGTGAGTGTCTTTGTTGCTTCAACACCCTGGATAGAACGAATCTTCGTTACGACCGTATCCGAAAGTTCGCCATAGTCTCCACAGACGAGTTTGGCAAAGATATCATATTCTCCAAAGAGAAGATATTTTTCAGAAACAGATGGAAGATTATCCAATGCTTCAAACACGTTCTGTTCTTTACCAGGGGCGGTGATTATCAAAACGATGGCTATGGCTTGTTGGGTTTCACCGCCGGTCATGTATGATGATAAGTTTCGTTATGTTTAAAATTATATCATAGCAAGTAAATTTGATGCAGGTACCGTTTTCGATTGGGGTGACGGGAACTCCCGGAGTTGGGAAAACAACACTCGTAAAAGATTTAACAAATGTTATTCCACTTACTCAACTTGCAAAAAATCATGAATGTATCGAATTTAATCCTCGAGATACGGCTGATGTGATTGATTGCGACAAGCTATCAAAAATCGATTTAGCGGGAGATCGAAATTTTATCGAAGGTCATCTCTCGCATTGGAGTCAAGTGGGAGGGCTCATCATCTTGCGCTGTCGTCCTGACATACTCGAGGCGCGCCTTACAAAGAGAGGCTATAGTCAAGATAAGATAAGAGAGAATGTTGATTATGAAATTTTGGGCGGCGTTTGGCAGGATTTACATGACGATATACGTCCAAAAATAGAGTTTGACACCTCGCAGTCCAGCGACTTTTTGGCAAAGATATCCTCTTGGGTTCAGCAAGGTTGTCCTCATATGGTGGGAGTTTCTGATGCCAAAGATTGGATGTCTTGTGCAGATTTATGGAACTAAGGCTATATGACTTGGTTGTTTTGGGTGGTTCATGGCGTTAGAAGGCCAACGAACGCTTTGGGAAAAATTCAGTAAACCGCTTATCAAGAAAATGGACAACGTCGACCCTGTTGTACTAACTTGGTTAACACTACCAACCGGTTTGACAGCCGCCTATCTTCTTTGGAAAGCCGATGCTTCAGCCACCGGAGGGCTCATGTTGCTTGGCGCATCAATTTTGATGCTAGTCTCAATGACCTTAGACGGCCTGGATGGTACGCTTGCTCGAGCAAAAAATGCTACCTCAAGATGGGGAGATTTCCTCGATCACACACTCGATAGAGTGTTAGATGTAACATGGATCGTAGCTATCGGTTACAATGCAACCTGGTTTACTGTTGACGACGTAAATGCTCCTGAATTAGCATGGGCGGCGGCTATGGCCATGATGTTTGGCTCATATATGGGAACGCAAGCACAGGCTGTATCAGGTTCACGTAATTACAGAGGATTTAGCCGAGCAGATCGGTTAGTGCTCACCTGGCTTGCCGTAGCAAATACGATGCTTATGGCTTTCATGGGGTGGACAAATCCTGCAGAATGGTTCGGTTTGGGCATTAATCCTCTTTCTCTACTGGTATTGGTTTGCGGTATCGGTGGAATTTACACATTCTTCATACGTTTCAAAGATGCTTATGATGAATTTTCAGAACTTGACGAAAAGGAACCTTTGTCAACTATGACGGTTAGAGTTAATGATGATGAAGAGTGAGGGCGGCCAATTTTGGACGGGTCCAAGAAAGTCTATTTTCATCTATTTTCAACGACAACCTCTTAATCAATACATGAAATCCGATGGAATGATGAAGCCCGATTTGTCTCGTGAAAACCGTCGACACCATCGCTCTTCAACGATATTGGTACTGCTGATGTTTATTATTTCGGCTATGCCGATTTCTTCGGCTTCGGACGGCTCAGATCACGGTAACCAAGACCTTATGCCAGCCCAGGATGTTGTCGCAATATTTGATTCAGCAAATGAAGTAACCACCATCACTTGGAGAAATATCAAGACTGCGAATACAAACCCGGAAATCTTTGAGGAGTTGTGGTATGCTAAATACCATGTGTATCGATATTCTGAACCAATTAATGAAACAAATATTGCATCAGCAGATTTTGTGAAAACAGTCCTCGCTTGCGATAAGGATTCTGATGATGATGGTATCAACGAAAGTTACCTAAACCCATTCGACTGCAAAGGCACAGGTGAAGTAGGAGAACATCCTGGCCATACCCATGTTATTCAACATTCAGCAGGTGAGACTGGAGAGTTNTANTATGCTGTNCAAACCGAGNACAAAANCGGAGNAANGNACTTTNATCCAGCAGCCTCATCNACAACTGATGGANTTNATGAAACAACNTCACCANTGAGGAGCCCNTTTANNGTGGNNGCTGAATATAATCCTANATCGGGTCAAACCACAATCTCATGGATAAATTACAATGATATTGCTCTTCCAGGGGCCGCCATCAATCACTCCGGTTTAGACGCCTATTCAATCAATGTCTGGCTCACCACTGAAGCCGTAACGAGAGAGAATGGAAAAGATCTGGATTTTAACTTGTATGAAAACGGAGGCGACCTTCTCGCTGAATTAAGTCCNNGTACCAATGAATANGTNTANACGATNCCTNCNTCAACTAGCAATCGGGTNTCATANTATNCAGTNACATACAANCTNCCTAATTTNNCAACNCCTGNNGNAGTATATCACGATACGCGTTTCTTGTCGAATAATANCATGCAGGACGGAATAATTGAAGATAACACCNCTCCAACACACGTAACCGGCGTGAGCGCGAGTTTCCAAGGATTCTCAAACGGAACGGGTACCACCACTATCGAATGGGAAGAAAACCCCTCAGAATCCAATGAAGTATACCAAGTATGGGTATCAGCCACTTCCTTCAATAATACCTCAAATCAAGGAGTAAGGAAAATAGCCGACGTTCTAGAGACTGGGAATGCAAAAGGGTACGAGTCTTATGACCTGCCAATTGGAACGTTAGGTGATGCAGTGTATTGCGTTGTGATTGTAGACCAATATGGACAATCAGATACAGAAGTAAATCCACAATCATGTTCAACTCCAGTCCAAGAAAACGCATTCGCAAATTGGGTTGCTGAGCCAACGAATATTGTTGGCGAGTATCTAGGTGACGGGAAAACAAGAATTTCTTGGACCGACCAAATCGGTGCAGAGGGAGAAACCTACATGGTTTGGAGGGCTAATTATCAAGTGAGTGCAGGAGAATGGCAGGCGCAAGAAGATCTCATGACCATGAAGTGCCAAGTTCCAGATGGTGTTCAAGAATGTATCTTTGATGTAACATACGACGGTATTGGAGTAGTCCCTCCTCAAATCACATCGCATTATTTTGTAACCTCAAAAGCAAGATATGGACTCAACATGGCAGAGTTTGAATACCGCGGTTTATCGCCTGATAATCATGTCGTGGTCATTGAAGATATTAAATCACCAAACAAAGTAATTATGAGTAATTTTCAAATTTCAAGTCAAGATAAAACGCTTGAACTTTCATGGCAGAGACCCCAAGAGCCCCAAGGAACAGTGTCAGTCTACAGAAATCTAGGGACACCATTTACTGACCTGAACTCCGTGTATTACATTGATGATCCCGGATGGGAATTGGTGGAATCAGATATTGCAATTCCAAGCGATGGCGTTTACCAAACTTACATGATGGACTTGGAGGATGCCGTGCAAAGAGTGGCATGGTATGCGGTCATAGTAACTGATGAATATAACAACAGTGATACTGAGCTATATGTTGGTACCGGAAGTAATACTCAAGAGGTAAATGAAGATACCTTAGGACCGGACATCACCTTCAGACTGCTCGATGAGGATAACGTCAAAGTAGAAACTAATTCTCTCACCAAAGGAGATTATACCATCAGAGTCGAAGCGTCCGAAAATCTGGCGACTGAGCCTATGATAAATATCACTTCATCATCAGGCGAATCAATATCCGCAGGTATACAAAGAATGGCTCTTGTTGCGAGTAACGCAGAAAATCCCGATAAAGGCCCAGAGTATGCGTTCAGTCTCGACATTACAGCATCTATTGATGCAGGTAACATTCGCATAGAAATCAGTCTAGATGATGTATACGATAACGGAAGAATTCATTTGTTTGAGAATTTTTCAATCGATGGCCAAGACCCGAAAATAGTCATTTATTCCCCCTCGTCTTCAAGTGAAGGATCGAAGTATCTGTATGGTAATGACATAAAATTGGTTGGCGGCATTACAGATGACGTTGAAATCGCCTCGGCAAAAGTCAAGTTTTTGAGGAATTATGGGACATCAAACTCGGTAAATGAACCATGGAGAAATATAACGGGGCTTGTAAAAAGCGAAGATAACCGCGAATGGGCATTTGAAATGGAATATGCTTCTGGTAATTTTGAATATGGAAGTCACCAAGTTACGGTTAGAGCCATCGACGTTGCTGGAAATGAGAAGGAGTATTCAGTGGTCTTTGTTGTCGATTGGTGCCGCCATAGAGAAGATGGAATAACCGTTTGCGAATATGAAAATCCAGTAGCAGAGGTTCCCGAAACCATCTATCTTGAGCCCTCTTATTCTGATGCTCCTTATACCATCGTTTGGGCAGTGTCAGGGGTTAGTTTATTTTCAATCATCGTAGCCGTAATTGTGATTATTACAGCAATGTCCGCTCCAAAGAAGAAGAAAACCGATGAAGAAGAAGATAATTGGATGTCAGAGTTTATTGGGACATCTGCAGAACCAGATATGGATTCAATTACAAACACACAATCCAAAGAGCAANCNAAACCGGCTTCAAATGATGANGATGANGANGANCCATTTGATACTGTNAATAAATTGGAAAGAAAAACTCGACCNAAAAANCAAGAAATCGTTGNAGANGATGATGACGANGATGANGATGATGANGANGATTTTGGTTTTGACGANGANGATNGTGCNATGGAAGCACCAAAGAANCGTCCAAGAAANCGNCCTGCTGCNAGAAAACCNGCCTCNAGAAAAGTAGCGAAACGAAAAGCCGTTAAGCGTGATGANGACTAATCTTGACCATGNAACAACCAACCAGCNCCGCNTCCCCTGNCNNNGANANAACTCAAGAGGAANTNNNCTCNATNGAGGTAANTCTANTNTCGATGTTTAGTCCNCGNAANCANAAACTNAATTGGNTATTAANNGCNTTNCCNATTGCNCTNTGGGCNGGNTTTGTNNCNCANGATATGAATCTTGCATTTGTATTCTCAATNATTTCCATNATGCCTATTGCTTTNNTNATGGGTAANGCAACAGAAGAAATNGCNCANTATTANTCTCAATCGATTGGGGGTCTNCTCAACGCNACATTNGGAAATGCNGTTGAATTGATNATTGCAACAATCGCAATCTANACCGCNTTNAANGANCCATCTCAATCNGAATTGATGNTNATCGTAGTTCAAGCCTCNCTNATTGGNTCAATTTTNGGNAANCTCTTACTTGTNGCNGGTTTATCNCTNNTATGGGGAGGAATAAAGNATCCAAANCAAGAATTTAGNAANGATGCCAATGCNTCAAATGGNTCGTTATTGNTGNTNGCNGTNGTTGCCCTTATGCTCCCTTCAGCGCTTGGCGAAGCCGGAGGTAGCACTTCTCAAATTCTTGATTTATCACGTTACACTGCTATCGTATTATTGATAATTTACATATCTGCTATGTTTTTCCAACTAAAGACACATACTCACCTCTTTGAGATTGACTCCGAAGATGACCTGCATGAACTTGAAGGACTCACGCAGAAACAAGCATGGAATCTATTGATTGTATCAACGATTATGGTAAGTATAATGGCTGAAATATTGGTCCATTCGATTGAATATACGGCTCAGGATTGGTCATTACCAAGCCTATTTATTGGAGTTATTCTCCTTCCATTTTTTGGAAATGCTGCGGAGCATTTTACAGCCGTGATTGTTGCTGGGAAAAACAAGATGGACCTTTCTCTTGGAATCGCCATTGGAAGTAGTGTTCAAATCGCTCTGCTTATTGCACCACTTATGGTCATTTTCGCATGGATATTAGGAGTTGGGTTATCATTAAATTTCGGACCGATGGAAACAACTGCAACATTTGCATCAATTCTTATCGCAAATTTCATTCTTTCCGATGGGAAATCAAATTGGCTTGAGGGTGCCATGCTGCTCGCTTGTTACGTCATCATGGGGTTAGCATTCTACAACTTTGGATGAATTACTCGACGCCATCATAATACACATTCACGGCTGAGTTTAATTCCTGGATAATCGACTTTTCGTCCATTGAGCATGTCTCTCCATTTTTTCTAAGAAAGACACCATCAACCATGAGATCTAAACACTCTGCACCATTGTAGATTAGATTTGATATATGGCGGTTATTTGATCGACCAACAGGCTGCATTCGTATATCATCAAGATTCCAAGCAGCCCAGTCCAGACTGCCTTTGGTAGCCATTTTGAAGGCATCTTTTGCAGTCAAGGCTGCAGCATTCCAATGGTCATGCCGCTGTACAAGTATTGCGGTTCTTGCTTCGTGAAGCATATTCAATCCATTTCCGTTGGATGCACTGCCATCAGTTCCAATGCGTACATCAACTCCAGCCTCATTGTAAGCCGCTAATGAGAGAGTCCCTCCGCAAGCCAATTTCATGTTTGAAGAAGGACAATGTATAACTTTAGCGAGGTGTTTTTTCAACATTCGCATCTCGTTTTTCTTGACCCAACTGCCATGAGCACATCGTACTTTATTCTCAATGAAGTAATCAATTTTATCAAGATATTCAATTGGGTATAATCCATGTTTTTTGTAACAATCAGCCACTTCTTTTCGTGTTTCAGATACATGTATATGGAGAGGAGAATCGTACTTTTGTGCCAATTCTTTACCGGAAAGAAGGGTTTCTTCAGAACAGGTATATACTGAATGAGATGCAACTCCATAAGTTACCTTGCTATCTTTTTCTTGGTTATTGAGAAGGTTTTCAAGGCGTCTTTTTGCCTCACCAGTTTCTGCATCATCTGATGGTGGCCAATTCGTAATTGGTCCAGAAACGATACCGCGGAGACCTGCTTTTTCAAGAATGGGTCCAATGGCTTCTGGGAAATGATACATATCATTTGCAAAACTACACCCATTACGAATCATCTCAGCAGCTGCGGCTTTGACTCCAATACTGCACATTTGAGGATCTAAATTCTTCTCTGTTGGAAAAATAGATTTTTGAAGCCATTCATCAAGATGTAATCCATCACTAAAATCACGAGCGTTTAACTGCATTGCAAGGTGTGTATGCCAGTTTTGAAGACTTCTTGTAATCAATCGATTTTTGCCATCAATTGTTTCAAAGACATCTTCATCACCTCTCGAAAAACGCCATTCACCTCCCGATTGAAGAATAAAATCTCCCTTGTGAATCGTTTGTGAATCATCTATCAAGACGGCTTGCGTGTATCGAACAGCCCCCTCGTCCATGGACATCGGAGGGCATTGAGGTTGAAGACATCACCGATTTTCAATCGATTTTTCAATACCCATTGAAAATAATTGTGCACTCATTTCCAGTGCAACAATGCTTGGGAGGGCTTTGCCTGAAAGTAGCATCAAACAAGCCCCACCGCCAGTTGAGACATGGCCCATTTTCTTCCCTAGTCTTCTTTGCTTGACGATTGTTGCGGTGTGTCCTCCGCCAACAATTGTGAACGCGTTGCTCTCAGCACATGCGTTGAGCATTTCGATGGTTCCTAGTGCGAAATCATCGATTTCGAAAACCCCTGCTGGGCCGTTCATGACAATTGTTCCAGCGCTCTTAATGGCTCTTGAGAGCATTCGAATCGAATGAATACCAATGTCGAATAAGGGAGATTCAACAGGTAATTTTTCAATTTGAAAATCAACTCTCTCACCTTCAATGTTTGCAGCAACATCGACAGGTAGCATAATTTTCTCTCGAAAATCTCTTACCATTGCTTTTGCAAGTGAAATAGTGGAAGTCCACTTGGAACCCAATTCTTTAACCAGGAAGTCATGATTGATTTCGCCGATATCAACACCATCTAATTCCAAAAGTAGATTGCCAACACCTCCAACGACCCAGATCTCGTCACACGTACCGTTTCGAAGCATGTTGTCGGCGACAAGGATCGAATCGTCGACTTTGATTCCACCAAAAATTCCAATACATGGTCGAAGCGGTGCTTCTATGGTTTTTTCAAGAATCGCCAACTCTTTTTTGACCAATTCTCCGGCCACACAAGGTAAATGTCTTGAGAAGCCTACCATCGAAGGAGAACCGCGATGTGCGCATGCAAAAGCATCATTGACATAGACATCGGCAACACTTGATAAATTTTCAACCAGGGAACATTCAGATGCAGATTGGATATCAGGGTATTTTCGGATTTCATCCGCATCCATTCTGACATTGTTGAGCATAAGTATATCTCCATTCTGGAGTTTTCCAATAGCACGAAGCGCCTTTTGACCATGTATATCTTCAACCCATTGCACAGGTCTTCCTAATAGTCGGCTTAGTTCTCTTGCGTGTGTGAGCGTAGAGATGAAATCTTTTTTTCCCGGCCTAGATTGATGAGCGATGACCACGATTTTTGATTGTGATAACTTGTTTATGGTAGGTAGTACCATGTTTATCCTGTTGTTATCCAGAATCACATTTGTCTCAGGATCCAATGGACAATTAATGTCCACGCGTAACAATACAGTCTTGCCTTCTAGGTTGAGATCGTCAATGGAGAGGAATCTCGCCATTGAATTGGCTAAACGAATTCGGTTTTTGAGTAAGACGGTTGATTTTGGCATTCAAATTAATAAGGACACACGGATATCAGCATTTGGAAATTATTCCAAAAAAATCTCAATCCTCATGTTTTGTTCTCGAGATGGATATACTTTCAGATTTTTTTGTTTTGACATTTTTCCTACTAACTTACCATAAAGGGGAATAAGAGGGAAAGGTGACCATTCCTTCAATTCCCCGTCAGGAAGTGAGTGAGTGGTTTGGTGGAGTGGGCATCTTATGCAATCGTCTTTGATTTTTCCTCCTAATCCCAACGGCCATCTCATATGTCTGCAAAGTCCCTCAGTGACTATTACCTCTCCGTTTATTCTTGTTGCCATGTATACTCCTAAACCGGCTGTAGCCATCTTGGTCTTCCCCTCTTTGACTTTCTTAGAGGACGTTAGATCAACCCAACTCATGATTACGAAACACCTCACCCGTTTTTCAATGATTGCTTCTTTTCAAAGCCCACCTTCCGGAGGCCTGAGTCCGCCTAATCCCGAGTCGGAATCCGCATTTGAATCAGGGAGGATATAATCATCATGCTGTTTCTCTATCGTTTGATTTGGGTCTGTGAATTGTGAATTTTCATCGATGTTAACTTGTGATGAATCAATCAACTGGTTTGGGGGAGCTATTTGTTGGTAAATGACTTCTGGTTGATTTTTATTGGCCAATGATACAATGAGCAGAATGATGGCAACCAAAAAGAAGCAAACCCCACATACATTCGTGACGATTCCGATGAATAGCATGAATCCAGGACCTTGCGCCGCAAGTAATCCGGGGTCGTCATAAACTACCCAAATACTTTGATTTGAGGTGATATTTGTAACCCCTTCTTGACAAATAAGACATGCTCTACCAAGTTTAATTACTTCGGTTCCATCTGGGCTTTGTTCAAAAAACTCAGACAAATCGGTTCTTTTCTCAATCACATCACAATCGTTTTGTTTGTCAAATAATTCTATGTAAAAGAGATTTTTTTCTCCAGGACTAACAGATTTTTCTCCAAAGTTTTCAGCAACATTACCAGAATGAGTAGCTGTTACATTCGTATTTTCACAGAAATCATACTTTCCATTCTGGTTAGTATCTGAAACATTTCCGACAACGTAGATAGTAAAACCGATGTCTCCCATGCCATCCAAGTCTTCAATGATGAGTTCACCCTGTGTCTCGTTTTCTAGAACCCAGTGCGGTTCGATACTGTCCAGTTTTTTAACACTGGAAACTGTAATTGATGCACCCACAATCACAATAACGATTCCAGATATAAGCAATATTTTCCATGCCTTACCCATAATTCACCTATCTCTCTCCTATATTTAGCGATTTCATGTAGATGTATGCATTTTTTCAAGTTTAACTTTCTGGACAAGATATGGAGGCTTATCCAGAAGATTTACTTGGTCCGACAGGTGAAGATTGGCGAGTGCCTGTTTCTGAGTTATCTTCTCGACAAGATTGTCTCATCAAAGCCTTGGTAGAAGAAAATTATTCTGCGGTTTTGATTCAAAACCCAGTAGACCTTTACTACTTTACAGGTACAAGGCAAAATGCCTCATTTTATTGTTCAAAAGATGGAGATCGTAAATTGTACGTAAGACGTTCTTTATCCAGGGCTATTCATGAGTCGGGAGGTGACGATGCTCCGCATGAGATTGTACCTTTTCCAAGGAGCAAGGAATTTCCTCGTCTCTTGACACATACCCCAGCTTTGCAATTTGGAGCGATTCCACATCAGTTTGGAGCATGGTTTTCTCAACTCCTCGGGACGGATAGCGATTGTACCTCCTTGATACATCGTTTGAGGGAAACGAAGAGTGATTGGGAAATTTCGATGATGAAAGAAGCAGCTAAAGTCCAATCTCTCATGTTTGACGCCGTTGAACAGAAAGGCAGAGAAGGAATCACTGAACTTGAGTTAGTTGCAGAAGCTGAAAAAATCAGTCGAGAGTTAGGTTTTGGTGGTAATGTCCAAATGAGGCGTTTTCCTTTACAATGTGATAGAGGAGTGATCGTCGCTGGGAGAAATGGGGGGATCCCCTCATTTTTTGATTCAGCAGTTGGCGGTAGCGGCCCCCATCCACAATCATCAATGGGTTCAGGGTTTCAGAAAATAAAGTGTAATGAACCTGTATTGGTAGATTTAGTCCACATGCATCGTGGTTATGTGATTGACGCAACCCGTATGTTCGCACTAGGCGGTTTATCGCCTGATTGGGAAGAGAAATTGAATCATATGAAAGAGATCAGTGATGCAGTGGTATCCTCGCTTGAAGTGGGCATGTCTTGTTCTGATACATGGAATACTGGCTACAAATTGGCAGAAGAGTTTGGATATGCGCAGAACTTGATGGGCATTCAACCAGATCAATCTAAATTTCTCGGACATTCAGTTGGCCTTGAATTAGACGAATCTCCGGTTGTTGCCCATGGTTTTGATAGACCCCTGCCACTAGGCGGAACAATGGCCATAGAACCCAAATTGATTTATGCAAATGGCTCAATTGGTCTTGAGGATACTTGGGTAAGGACGAGAGATGGGATGGAGCAACTTTCGACTTCGGGTAATTCAGATACAGTGAGGTGTTTCTAGATGGCAAAGCCATATTCGAGTAGCCATATCGGAATGGTGGCCTCTTCCTTCACCTCAATGCGATTATCAGGTCAGTTGAAACAACAACTTGTGAATCTTTTGACTGAGGAAATAACACGAATAGTTCCTGAAATGGAATTGGCTACTCTGGAGGCTACTCCAGAAAAGAAAACACTTGATGATGCGACAAGGACTCGATTAAACTACAACAGAACAAGAGAATTGATGATTCAAGAAATTTCCAAAGTAGAAAGTGTGGGGTCTGAGGCTGTTCAAGCCTGCGTTGCACACTTGGAATCCCTTTTGGAAAAAATCATTCATTCTGCAGAGAAGCAAGCGGAGTTAGATCGAGTGAATACCATCAAGCCTCGTCATTTAGAGGCTGCAATCGGACCACAAGTTGACCAAAATGTGAGTGACAAAAATCTATCAAGCCAAGTGGAAGAAGATGTTCTTGATGCACATGTAAAGGGTTCTGCTCTTACTCCAAATGTTATTCGAGGCATTGCTAAATCATTTGCAGGTATGCCCATAACCGATGATGCAGTTGAAGAATTATTGCTATTGTACTACGACGTAGTAGATGAAACAGAGGAAAATATTCGAAAGCATGCACAACTAGGTTCAAATCCTGCTGCGTTTATTCAATCCATCGATAGAATGCGGGAATTGATGATGTTGGGATGGATGAGGCGAATGCTCAAGAGAGCCTCTCACGAAGCACGAGAAAGAGGATACAAACGAATTGATGTTGAACAGTTGGTTTTGTTAGATCCATTTGAATGAACTTCTCTATTCAATGATTAAAGGCGATGATATGCAAACGATAGTCTACTCAGGTATCTTTGCGGGTATGATGGCTATATTTGTGACCGTTGCTATTGAGAAATGGGGTGGTGTGAAAGGAGGCATTTTGGGGACCTTGCCAACCACCATCGTACCTGCCGCGGTTGGCATATATGCAGTGGACCCATTTTCTTTTTCAAAAGCCATGTTAGTGGTTCCATTCGGCATGCTTCTTAATGGAGCAACGCTATGTATTTGGGTTATTCTGCCTCCATATTTACCAAAAACTGGAAAATTATGGATTACTCTAACCTCTTCTTTGCTATTTTGGCTGGTTGCAGGCATTTTGGTCATTCAATTTGAGCCAAATTATATTTCAGCCTTTATCTCAATGTTTATACTCATTTCATTATCAATTATTGTATGTTATTCACTCAAGGAGGCTCCACGAGGGCAGAATAAAGTCAGAATACCAGTTTTACTTTCTCGAGGCTTTGCTGCTGGTTTAGCGATTGGTTTCGCTGTTTGGTTTGGGTCACGAGGTCATCCAGAATTAGCAGGGTTAGCATCGGTCTTCCCTGCAATATTCCTTACAACTATGGTATCTTTATGGATTTCACAAGGTGAGACAGTGCCAAGAGGTGCGGCTGCACCAATGATGTTAGGTGCTTCATCAGTATCTTTTTTTGCAATCGGATGTATGGTCTTATTCCCTCGAATGGGCGTTTACACGGGTTGTCTAATCGCTTGGATTCTTTCAGTTATGCTATGGTCGCTCCCGATGGGGATTTGGCTGCATAGACGAATTAATCATTCAAAATTTTCATCCACCGGTGAGGTTCTGGCACATCGATGATTGTAAACTGGACAGAGTGGATATGTTTAGTGGATTGTAATTTTTTTGATAATTTTTTTAGATTTAGTAAGCAACAAGGACAATGAGGTCTACTCGGTCTGATCGTAAGACAAACAGTACCCGAAGACTCAACCTCAATTTTTTTCACATACTCTCTCTCAAAGAACACTTTATCATCATGAACATCTTTCCAATTCCCGATAATTTTTGCAATTTTTCGAGTTAATTGTTTCTTGTTCACTGTTGTTCATCTCCAGGGGAAATCTTTCTATTTTCGACACCTTTCATAACATGTCTTTTCTCTACTTCGTTTAATTTACTCAGTATTTTTTTTCTCAAAAGGTAAACAACAAGAATAATTGCAAAAACATCGAAAATGTAGATATATGCAGTACTCGCCTCCATTTTTACACCTACAATGGAGGAAGTATTTCGATGTCAACGTCACCATTTGGGATACCAATGCATCCCAGCCTCCCTCCTTCCTCGACATATTCCAAGTCCAATCCAGGTGGAAGAAATTCATCGACAGGGATTTCTCCTTTTAGGAGAGTAATCATGCAGGTGCCGCATGTTCCAGAAGTACAATTGGTTGGAATCTTGACGCCACAATCTATTGCCAATTCACATATTGTTTGTTCAGAAACAAATGTGGTTTGGCCAAGTAATTTTACTCCACGAAAAAACCGGATTAAGTTCATGTGTGAGCCTCATCGATCTTCCCATCGAGTCCAACGGCCAGTCTGTTTGTTGAAGTATAAACCTGCTTTTTTCATCCATTTATTGAACTTGGTAGCACCTGCGCCCGTTCTTAGGATGAAATCCTCTCGGTCTTCTTGGGCTTGAATGTAGCTTTTTGCAGCCAATGTCTGATCAATCCAATCATTAATGCTCATTAATCCGCTTGCTAAGATACTTTCTTCAGCGGCCTTCGCTACTTCATCTGCAGTAGCGCCAGTTTTCGCCAAATCTTCTCGAATGAGTTGATTGAGGGCATCGAAGGTCTTTGTTGCAGGTTTTGATGGAACTGGATTCCTGGGAGGAGCATCCGGACTTGTTGTGATAAGGCCTCCATTACTTAGCTTTGAATCGATGATGGTCGAGAGACCTGCAGTGAATACGTGCTCGCATTCCCAACATATGAAACTCCAATTTTCACGATCATCCGGGTTTCGAGCCGACCTTGGATCTAATTCATCACCACATTCTGGGCAAGCATGGAAGATAAGAGATGGAACCACCTTTCTACGGAAATCAACGACATCTTGTGGAGTTCCTTCCAAATCAAGAAGTTCGTGATCTCGGGCTGCTTCAAGACCTCTCGTTTCCAGTTGGTCACGAATTTTCACTTTCTGGTCGTCTTTACCTTCATCATAGAGGTTGTTCTCAAGTTTAACAATCAGTTCAATGGTTTTACCTAATCGATTCATCACCAATTTTTTTGCTCTAAATGATTCAATTTTAGCAAGTTTGAGTCTTTCCTTTTGTTCTGCCAAATCGGCCAGAATATCTTTTTGTTGACGTTGAAATTTCAATTCTTCGATTTTGCTAACTTTTTTTCTTTCAGGAGCTAAAACTTTCGAAAGGTACCGTTCTTTCCCGTGGGATTGGGGTCCAGCGGAGACGATATCGACAACGCCCTCTGCGATATCAGGTTTAAGTCCATAATTTTCAATCAATTTTGTCTTATCGATTTTCTTTAAATCACCGATTTTCAACCCAGCATCAGCCAACTGCATGGCGGTTGTTTCATCTATTCCTCTTCGAAGTAAGGCCAAATAGGTGTCTTTTTTTGCCATGTAACCATCCCCGAGGGGTTTGGCCGACGTGGGGCTTAGATGTCAATGCATCGATGATAATGGCGGATAATTCTTGTTGCAAAGTCACACCAATCATCAAACTCTAATTCTTCTGGACGGGCGTCCATCCACTTATTTTCAATGGATTGAACCAAGTTATTCCATTCGTGTTTCCATGGACCCAAATTGAGAAACTTTCCTCCTGATTTACGGAGAGTATTTCTTATTTTTTTTCTCCTCTGTCCATAAGTGTGCTGGATTAATTCTCGAATCAGTTTCCAATGCTCTGGTCTTGGGGTTCGGCTCAATAATACGATGCGTGATTGCACTTTTGGTTGAGGTGAGAAAAAATGAGGGGGTACTTTTTGAGCCAATTCAATTTTCCAATCAAGTCTTGCTACCATCCCAAGGCTACAACGGTCTGAATATGTTGTTTGATTGAGTCGATGGGCGAATTCTTCTTGCACCATGATCACCGCACGTTTGACATGGTAATGATGTGTCATTTTTTCAATAAGAGGTGATGAAATTTGGTAAGGAATATTCGCAACAATAGCATTTACCTCTTCTGACCAATCATCAATTAATGCATCTCGATGAGTGAGATTGAGTGTGGGGAATTCACGTCGCAGGTGATCGCAGATGACCGCATCGATCTCGATGGCAGAAACCGTTGCACCTGACTGCATTAATCTTTGAGTGAGTACGCCAGGTCCCGGTCCAATCTCAAGAATATGATCTTCTATTTGCAACTGAGCGTTAGCGATAATTGAATCTAAAACGCCTTCGTTGATAAGAAAGTGTTGACCTAGTTGTTTATTTGGTGGCTGAGAACTTTGCAGCCGGTCAACTAAATCACGTGCAAGATAGGGCATGAGCAAAGTATTCAGGACTTCATTCGTTTTTGATATCTTGGTCAACGAAAGTTGATTAGTTGGACTTATTCAACTCCAACCTGTTGACGGACAATGTCAAGAGTTTGGGTGATGACCTCGTTTTCCACAGTGATTCTACGACTTGCAAGAACTGCACGTACGTCATCTTCAGTCATCGGCATTAATTCAGCAAGTTTGGCGGCTAATTCGGGATATTTGTCGAATTTCTCGATTCCCATGAGGGCCTCAAAGGTGGCAAGGAATACTTCTGGATCTGTTCGGTATCCATTTCGAGCATCACTTGCAGCCCATTCTGCATGTTGAAGAGCAGCTTTTTGCTCATATGTAAGAAAGCCGCGTCGTTCTTGGGCATTCAAAAGTAATTCTCTGACAGTTGCATAATCAACGAAGATTTCCTCATCACTCATCTAATCACTCCAATGGCTTGAGATGTTCTGGCCTGGCAATAACTGTTTTTTGCATGTTACCATCTTTGACGGCAACAATCCAAGCGGACCCTTGCTTCTTCTCAATAAAGCCAGTTCTACCTTGGAACCTTCGGTGCGGCATGCCTCGTTGCTGACTTCCATTAAGCACAATGGCAACTCTGTCACCTTCTTTGTAATCATGCATAATTTGAGATATATACAATCGGCTTCGCTGCATTCTATTCCTTCGAAGAATGCTTCTTGTGCCTTGTCTGGTACCCTTGGAACGTTTCATGTCATCCTCACCTCAACAGAAGCCTAAGCGTTTCGGCGACCTGACATCTCCATATAAGCACCGCGATATTTAATCTGAATGAATTTCCGCAACATCGAGCCAAATCACCTCACATTTTGCCTTCAATAAAGAAGCGATAGATGGTTGGGTGAACCCGCCATCACCGTGAACCGCTTCTTTGACATAAGTTCCAGATTCACAACGTAATGACATCTGTCCCTCGATTTGTTTTGATTCGTTGAGTTCCACGTGGAAATCATGTGTTTCAATGACTTTCTTTTTTCGGATTAAATCCGCTCTGCGATGCGCCACTCTTTTCGGCGTTCTTTGTTCGAGGGTTTGTCCTGAAAAGTTAGCCATGATGTCTTTGATTTGATCTAAATCTGGCAATGGCAAAAATGTTTTTTCTTTGGGAGATAAGATTCTTTCAATCAAAACGGCTTTTGTTCCCGTTTTCGACAGACCTTGTTT